>JBJOPY010000210.1:0-4293 GCA_046050405.1 Bacteroidota bacterium
CCCGCTTCAGCTGCCAGGGCGATCACCCGTCTGCGTCAGGGAGGGGCAGGGGGAGGATCACCGAAGAGTTTCCTGCGTACGAGAAACGCCACGTAATTCAGCTCAGGTTCATACTTCCTGAGACCAAGCCTTCCTTCCTCCAGGGGAACCAATCCCATGATGTCGAAGACTTTTTCCAGCTCCGAGGAGGCATGGTGCACGGCCCTTCGGTACAGCCTCGTCCTTGCAGGCGTGCTTCCGTGAAACACGACGGTACGCCGCGGATATCTGTCCAGAAAGACATGCACGGTCGAAACCACCGAGGCCAGCACCTTGTCGCAATCCCCGTTTTCATTCATCGAGAAATCGTCGAAATATTTCCCGTCCACCTGGTCCCCCAAAGCGAGATTGTAGATCCCTCTTCGTCCCGTTGGTGTGAATTGTACGATTTTCTGTGAAGTCCTGTTGGAGCCCGTACCCAGGAAGCGGAAGGTCCTGAAATCCCTGGAATTCTCAACATGGACGTGTCTTGGATAATTCATATTCCCCACTGTATCGAACCACACAAATCAAATTATCGAAGCAAATGTACGGATATAATTGGCAAAAAGCAAATTTTGATATCAAAATTTTAAAATTTTCTGGAGGGAACCGGGATTCCACGGCTGCATGTGGCGCTCCGGGGTGCTGCAAGGTGTTTTCATGGGGGTGGATCCCGATCGCTTAACGGGCTGGGGCTGCTCGATCTCTCCCGCCCGCATCCTTCCATTCTCCTCAAGCCTCGGCCTGAAGGGAGTTCCCGCTTTCATCCTGTCTATTGGCTCTATTTCGCCCTGCGGATGTGTCCCGCATATTCCAGTAATTTGCTGCCAAAGGATGCCCATGAAACTCCCCGTCGTCTTCCACCCTGACTATGACATCAGCCTCTACGGGCTTGAGAACCTGCACCCTTTCGATTCCAAGAAGTATGGGAAGGTCTTCCAGCATCTCCGAGCACGGCAGATCGTCGTGGGGGATGGCTACCACCGTCCCGAGGCAATGGCCTCTGACGACCTCCTGCTCCGCGTGCATACGCTGGACTATCTGGAATCCTTGAGACAATCATCGGTGGTAGCCAGGATTGCCGAGCTGCCGATCCTCAGGCGGATTCCGAATTTTATCCTGCAAAGCCGCTTCCTGAATCCCATGCGGTGGGCCACCGCCGGCACCATCCTGGCTGCAGGGCTCGCCATGCAGCACGGCTGGGCGATCAACCTCGCAGGAGGCTACCACCATGCGAAAAGTGACCGCAGCAGCGGATTCTGCTTTTTTGCGGACATCAACCTTGCAGCACAGCATCTGTTCGCGTCCTATTCCCAGGTTCGGAAAATCATGGTCATCGACCTGGATGCCCATCAAGGCAATGGATTCGAGGACATCTTCAGGAACGATCCGCAGGTGGAGACCTTTGACCTGTACAATGGGGAGATCTACCCCTATGACCTCGCTGCGGCACGCTACATCCGCTGGAAATTCCCGGTGAAGTCCGGTACGGCGGATGAGGAATACCTGAACATCCTCCATGGAAACCTCGGCGACGCCATCACCGCCTGCGCACCCGACTTCATCATTTACAATGCCGGAACGGATCCCTATGAAAAGGATCCTTTGGGTTGCCTGGGGGTCACGTCCGCAGGGCTCATCCAGCGCGATGCCTATGTTTTCAAGCAGGCGCGCAGCAGGAGGATACCGATCCTGATGGTTCTCAGCGGAGGCTACCACACTGACAGTGCCAGGATCATCTCCGGCTCCATTCACAACCTCTGGGTCAATGGCCTGCTGGTCGATCAATATCTGATTGCGGGGTAGGGGGGCTGTTTCCAGGGGACGATCCCGGGAACTGCGGCGGCAAGGGGATCCTAAATCGGGTGGCGACTCCGGTCGTTCCGCTCGCGGTGGAGGGTGTCCCGGAATGGTGGAGGCCAGCTCTCCGGCGGTCTTGTCGGACGACAGGCGGGACGGAGGGCAGAACACTGTCTGCCGAACTTCCGGAAAATGGGTCGGGAACTTTCCCCTTGCCCGGGGAGCCGATGCGGTGGGCTACCTGCCGCCAGAAGCCTCAGTAACCCTCAACCGTGATTTTCTGGTCGATGCGCATGGGGATCGTCATGCCCATCGTTCCCATGGAGCCATCGATGTCTTGCTGGACGGTGGATTTCAGGACGAGCCCCGTCTTGCGGCTGATCTCGGAGGTTCCCTCGTAGTCACCCTTGAGATCCATGGAGATCGCTGCGACCCCCAGGTCCATGGCCTTTTCCTTGTCTGTGGTGATCGTCCCCTTGAAGCTGAGCACCACCTTCTCGGCATCCATATGATCTACCTTGTAGGTCGCGTCCACGGCCATGGGGATGGCTCCCATGCTGGCGATTTTCTTGTTCCAGGTGTCCCCTACACCGATCAAGGCCTCGGGGTATTGGATGGAGGCGCTTTGCATCATGGACTTCATCGCCTCATTGCCGAAGGTGGACTTCAGCGTGTTTTTCAAACCCTCCATCTCGGGCCCCTCCACATCTGCGCCTACGGACCGCATCACGTTGTCCATCAAGGAATCCACTCCCATGACTTCCAGGATCGTTCCATGCTTGTCCATCCTGTATCCGATACGCTGGTGAACCAGGGCCGCGTAGCCTTGGAACGGGGCTGCGGGGCTCCCTTCGGCCTTGTCAGAGTCGTAGCTCTGCATCCCGGACATGTTATTGTCCATGGACACCACCACGCGCTCATAGGTGCATCGGATGGTGGAGGTTCCGCTGGCATCCACTGATTCCACCTCGTTCCTGAGGTACATCTGCATCTCCTGGGAGATCTTGGTGGCCATGCCCATCATCTTTTGCTCGCTGACCTGCGTGGTCTTTGTCACCTGCTTGAAGACCTGGGCCGGCGCGAGGTGAATTTCCAGCTGAACCTTGTCGCTGCTGGCGCCACCTGATGCCGTCGAGGAACTCGGGTTGCAGGCGCTGAATGCGACTGCGATCGCCATCAGCAGTGCAGGTAGAAGTAATTTTGATTTCATTGTACGCATCTTTGGTGCTAATCTTACCGCAAAAATAGTGGAATTCCTTGTATCATCTGCAGATACCCTCCGGTCACGATCGCTCGTGTCATCCCGTCACCATTGCATAAGTTTTTCCCATCGTCCTGGGCATTCTTTGCGATATTCGTACGCTCAACCTGAATTTTGGCATTGGCTACATGAGAATTCACGCTTTCCTCTGCATTTGTTGCTCCCTCGTCCTTGGTAGGGAACTTCGTGCCCAAAATGGCTATTCTTACACCATCGATCTGACCCACGTCGTCCAGGATCGGGTACAAGTGACGCTCTTTCCACCGCTTCAGAAATCAGATAAAATTGAGTTTCAGATGCCCAAGATCGTTCCCGGCACGTATGCCATCTCGGATTTTGGGAGGTTCATCACCGGATTTGAAGCCACCGACACTGCTGGAAATCCACTGCCGGTGGATTACATTGATGAAAACCGGTGGTTGATACGGGATGCGCAGGGCATGCAAAAGATCACCTATTGGGTGGATGACACCTTTGATTCCCAGGAGAGCCCGTCCATCTTGGAACCCGGGGGAACGAACATCGAAGAGCAGAGGATTTTTGTGCTGAACACCTTCGGATTCTGCGGCTACCTGGCAGGCATGAAGGATCTTCCGATTACCCTGACTGTCAAGAAGCCGAAGGGCTTCTATGGTTCCACTGCGCTGCTCCCTTCCAGGACAGGTGAGAATGAAGACACCTACGAGGTCCAGAACTACCACCGGCTGGTGGATTCCCCCATCATGTACTGTCTCCCGGACACGGCATGGGAGCACATCGGCGGGACAGGCGTGCTGGTCTCGGTTTACTCCCCGAACAGGAGGGTGTCCGCCAAGTCAGTGATGCACCACCTCTCGGAGATCATGATGGCCCAGCGCGATTACCTAGGCGGCAAGCTCCCTGTGGAGCGGTATGCCTTCCTGGTTGGTCTCATCCCGCGGAGCGGACCAGGGGAAGCGGGCGCATTGGAGCATTCCTACTCCTCCCTGTATCTTCTCCCCGAGGCGGATGAGGAATCCGTTGGCGGGATGATGAGAGGACTCGCCGCCCATGAATTTTTCCATATCCTCACCCCCTTGCGCATTCATTCCGAGGAGATACATGACTTCGACTTCATGGATCCCCGGATGTCCCGGCACCTGTGGCTGTACGAGGGCCTGACGGAGTATGCGGCAGGGCACTTTCAGGTGAAGCAGGGCTTGATCTCCATGGGTCAGTACTTCCGCATCTTG
>JBJOPY010000211.1:0-12617 GCA_046050405.1 Bacteroidota bacterium
AACTCCAAGAAAAGTTGGAAGCCCTCTTCAAGGTGCTTGAATTCAAATTGCGCTACGAGAAGGGCAACTTCAAGAGCGGGTACTGCATTCTCGCGGATCAGAACGTCGTCGTCATCAACAAATTTCTCCCCCTGGACAGCAAGGTGACCGCATTGATCGAGATTCTAAGGCAGATCAATGTGGACGAAACCAAGCTTGACGAATCCGAGCGGAAGCTGCTGCACAGGGTCAGACAAACGGAAATCTCACTTTGAAACTCACTTTTCTCGGAACCGGAACCTCCCAGGGCATACCCGTCATCGCCTGCGAATGTCCTGTCTGCACCTCCACCAACCCATGCGACAACCGCCTCCGTACCTCGGTGATGCTGGAGGTGGATGAAAAGGTGTTTGTCATCGACACGGGCCCGGACTTTCGGCAACAGATGCTTCGCCTGGGGGTGAAGCGCTTGGATGCCGTCATTTTTACCCATCCACACAAGGACCACATCGCCGGGATGGATGACATCCGAGCCTTCAACTTCCGGCAAAACGCAGACATCGACATCTATGCCAATTCGATGACAATGGCCGGACTCGAACGCGAGTTCCACTACGTCTTCGAAGAGGAAAAGTACCCGGGAACGCCCGGGGTCAAGGCCCATGTCATCAACGAGGATCCATTTTTTGTAAATGAAGTGCGCTTTGTTCCCATCCCAGTAATGCATTATCGCATGCCCGTGTTTGGTTTCAGGATCGGTGACTTTGCCTACATCACCGATGCCAACCATATTCCGGAGGAGAGCAAGCACAGGCTGCGCGGCCTGAGAATACTGGTTCTCAATGCACTGAGAAGAACACGCCATCTGTCACACTTCACCCTGGAGGAGGCCGTCCAGCTGGCAGGGGAGATCGGGGCGGAGCGAACCTACTTTACGCACATCAGCCACCTGATGGGCAAGCATTCAGATGTGCAGCGTGAGGTGCCGTACGGCATCGAGCTCGCCTATGACGGCCTCACCCTGGAGGCCTAACGCTATCAGTTGGAGCTGCTACAGGTGATGAGACAGTGATTTACGCTCCCTGATGGTTGATGGAAGGCATCTCTGGGAATAGGCAAATTGATCCGGAGCGGCAGAGGGTCGAAATAGTGAGAAGTCCAGCAATCTACGGTTCCCTTGGGGGAAGGCACACTCAGAAATCAAACCATCCGAGGGGAGCTCGGATGGCAGCATGGTTGTAAATCACAGGAAGCGACGTGACGGTCAGACGAGTTCCTTGATCTTGAACTCCCTGCCGTTGATCTTGAAGGTGTCGCCGGCTTTCTTTCCATTCATTTCCTTGGCGATCGGCGAGAAGGGTGAGATCGCGAAGTAGTCCTTATCATGGTGCTTCATCTTTCCGGTTGCAGCAGCGATGAAAAAGGTTCCATTATCGGTGGAAACCAAGGCTCCCACCTGCACCGTTTCATAGGCCTTGTCAATGCGCACCTTTGCCAGGGACTCCTTGAGCTTCAAGGTCTCAGCGAGCTGGGTCGCACCTTTTTCCTTCTCGATCTCGGCCATGGCACGGCTGGCGTCCATTTCGTCCGCACCGGAGGAGGCACCCTCTTCGGCCGCCTCCTGGGCGTCACGCATCCCCGTTTCGACGGCTTCTATCAGGTCGTCCACATACGCCAGACACTTTTGATGAATCTCTTTTTTAAGTTCAATTGAAAGCATTCCGAATTGATGAATTGGATTTAGCTCGCGAAAATACGAAACCTTGGGATACCCGGATGAAAAAAATGCCTTCGATGGGAGGGAACTTATACCTTGGGGCGAGTGGCCACCGCGTCCCATTTGCCGATGGCGAATCATGGGAGCCGTTTCGAGCATTCATTTTCGACGCATTCCTCCCGGACGGAATCACCATTTTTCGTAGCTTGCCGCCTGAATCCATTGATTCCGTTTCCCAGGATGCCATCCCACACTTCCCCGTTCAAGCGATTGGATATCCGCTGGCTGGCAGCCGTGCTCATGGTGGCCACCCATTGCGCGGCACAAGTGCCCTCTTTCCCCCTTTCCACCGACTCCGACCGTGATTGCAGGCCCTGCTATGACACCGTGAAGGTATTGATGTTCAAGAAAGTCTTCGACTTGAGCTTTTTGTTTCCAGAATGGGTTCCAGTGGTGAGCTGGGCGCATATCGAAGAAGCGGAGGGGGTGGTGGTTCCGTCAAGCAAAGCCTACACCGGTACCCACCTATCGCAAGAGGACTTCAGCCTGTACCATTACACCCACGATTTCAGCTTCAACATCCTGCCAGACAGTGCCTACCGCCGTCTGCTGGCACGCCGCGTTTACACCGGCCATGAAATCGGCCATTCCGGCGGTGCGGATACCATTCTTCAGACCTATCTGCACATGGAGTGGGAATCAGGACTCTGCGCCTCCAATGAGGTCAATCCCTGTGCGGAGGCCAACCGGAGGGGCGAAAGTTGTGGGTTTGGATCTGCAGGGCATCTCCGAGGGGAGGTGATCTGGAATTGGCCGACGATCGGAGACTGGGTGCATTGCGAAGGCGTATGGAACTGGGACCGTGGCCATCCACCTGCATTTACCGAGCTCCATCCCCTGCGGCTGATGGCGATACGTCGCGCCCTGGGGGCTTACATCCCCCGCTACGAGGGCGCACCTGACAGCTTGTTTGCCACCCGCATCGACATCTACGCCAACGGCGACGGTGGAGCCCTCTACAACAATCGCAAGGATCAGCCGGATTTCGTGCACAAGACGGCCATGAATGCCAAGGACTATATCTTCACCGTTCACCCGAATGTCCCGTGCCCCTCACCGAATGCACGGCTCCGTTGGCGCTCTGTCATCCACCACGGCGACAACTTCAGCGGCAGCTTCCAAGTCCTGCCCCAGGACTCCTTCCTGAATTTCAAGATAGAATGGATCGGCCATCCAGAGACCGATGTGGTCGCAAGGACAGTGTATTGCTGGTGGGAGGATGAGGCAGGAGCCATCTTTCAACCTGAGTTTGAAGCCTATGATCTCCGCTTTCAATCGCTGTACTTCAATCATCGGAAGGAACCGGGCAGTCGGCCTGAGAAGGTCATCTGGCTGGAGGCGGGTGGTCAGTACCTCTGCTTGAATGAACTCGTGGACGGGGAGGACATCTTTGCCGATGGCGAGGCCAAGACCTATGACCGGAGGTGGGAGATCGGAAGGACATTTCGGATTTATGGCCGCAAAGGCCAGCGCTTCCGCGTCCATGTCGGCGGCTGGGAAAACGATGGATTCAGCCAGACGTACGGCAACCTCATGGATCCCCTGGCGCCTTGCGACGAAGCCACCAAGAAGGCCTTTCTCCGAACACTCTGGGCAGCCACCCCCTTTGCGTTGGGAGGTTGCCTGGACGACCTGATCGGGGAGGTGCACGAGTTTTACGAGATCGGCAAAATCGGCAATCATGCAGAATTTGAGGCAATGTCCACTGGGAGTGACATGGAGCGTGAACAATGCCCGGGAGCCAACGTAAGCCAGCACGACATTTTCAGGGTCTGGTACTCGCTTCGCAGGGTGAAATGAGAAGAACCACCGGCATGCTGTCATTGGTGGACGATTGCGCCCGTGAACCCATGATGTTTCTTCAAAGCCTCCAAGCCCGTCCGCGATGTCCTTGAAAACACTAAATTGCAGCATGAGGTGCCGTCTTGCCCCGCCTGCTGTGTGGATCATCGGCTTGCTATTCCAGGCGGGAGTTCTGCACGCCCAGCAGTCCCCTGTTTCAGTGGGTCTGCAAGTGGGCGTCAGCTACTCCGGTTGGAACCTGGCCGTGTTGGGCCAATTCCACCGGTGGGAATTATCAGGATACCTCGGCCCATCCATCTCGCTGAACCGTGGTCTCCCCGGCAAGGGACCGTACGGTCTGAGTTCGGGATTGAACTACCATATCGCCTCCAAACACGACTGGTTGGGAAGCCTGGTCAACATTGACTATCAGCTTCATTTCTTCTCCCCGGCCCCTGGCAGGCTGTCGATGATCCATGAATGGCACCTCGGCTATGGCATTGAATTCCATTTCGCAGAGACATTCACCATCACACAAATCCTCGGCTACGGAGCGTATCTGGAGTCCAATGCCCCGATGGCCGAACTCCCGCGCCGCAATTTCTTGGGATATAGCGGACTGTTGCGTGTCAAAGCAAGCTACCGCTTCTAGGCATGAACACACGCAGCTGCATTCACTCGGCCATTGCAATCCTCTGCCTGCTGCAAGGATGCAAATGCACCGAGCATCTCTCGCCCGGAAACATGCTGGACGGCAGAATTCTGGCCGTGACGCATGGCATCGGAGGATTCGGCACCTATCGCAACACCCTGCCGCCGAATACGGTGGCAGCATTGGAAAGGGAGCTCACCCAGGGCCCGGATGGGATCGAACTGGACGTGCAGCTCAGTGCCGACAGCCAGCTCGTGGTTTTCCACGATGAATTGCTGGACCGTGCGACAACCTGCATGGGCCGAATCCGGGACCAGAGATGGGAGACGCTCCAGGACTGCCAGATCCAGACCCGAAATGGCCCGATGGATGGCATCCACCGCCTTTCACTGCTCGACACCTTGCTGGCGCACATCCACAGGTCAGGCCAGCATCCCTACGTATTCATCAACCCCAAGCACGATCCACCATGCATACGAGGCGATGACGGGCATTCCTGCGAGACCTTCGCCACACTCTTGGTGGAGTCCATCCATCGGCATGGACTCGGCGGCAGAGTGGTCGTGGAGTCCATGGTGGAGCACTTCCTGCAAGCGGTCCATCCTTTGGATTCGAGCCTGATCCTCCTCTTCGATGACGAAGACTTCGAGCGGGGGATGAAAGTGGTTCGGCAGAATGGCTTCATCGGGCTCTGCATCAGCAATGGGATCGTATCAAAGGAGCAGGTGGACCAGGCGCATTCGGAGGGATATTGGTTGGGAATCTGGGGGGTACATGTGCTGGGAGACACCCGCAAGGCCGTCGAAAAGTGCCCCGAACTGATCATGACTGACGACCTGCTCATGCTGAGGGCCGCACTCAAGGAATAAGATGGCAAGGCTGATCGCATACATCGCCATGATGGTCTCAGGCCTGACCTTCTGGACGGTCGAGCTCCTCCTCAACTACCGCGAATACTCCGGGAACAATCCCTTCTCCCTGGAGGACGACTACCAGAAACTCTTGGTCTTGAACCGCAACCATCTCCTGTATGCGGAGTTGTTCTTTCCTTTGGCAATGGTGGTGGCATTCCTCTTATTGCTGGGGTTCAAGGCATTCGCAAGGTCAGTCCGCGTTGCATTGGGGTTTGTCCTCCTGGTCTGCATGGAGTTCTGGATGTGGCGCGCCTTCGTTTTCGATGGCCGCATCGCCCTCTACTATCTCCAAAACGCGTCCAGGGATCCGGTGCTGATGCTTCCGGACCATTTCAAGCAATACATGGTTGCCTTCGGTTTGGCACTCGTCGTAGTGCTTTTCCTGAGGGAGTACGATCCCGGTACGGATCCTGACGACCTGGATCTGCGACTGAGGAGGTCACTGGAGGACAAGGAAAGGGACGACCTCGAGGCAGCGAAGACCGAGGAATAGGCCTTGGCAGTGGCGACCGGTGCCCTCACAGCCCCTCGCCATCTACCCGCCCCACATCCTCCATCCCCTGCATCAGATTCTGCCTGTTATGCTTGCGCATCCAGCTGCAAACCTGATAAATCGCCCGCAGGGAGTGCAACAGCGATTGCCCTTCAGGGCTTTGCCTGAGCGCATCTGTTCCCACCCATTTCCCGTCCTCATATTGATAACAACCCAGCACCTTTTCCAAGGTTGTACTGAGATAGTCCCTTTTCCTGCTGAGGGAGAGAATGCCCATGACACTGGCTAGGCTGAAAGGCTCGTTTCGTTGAGAAAACATGGACACGCCTACCCCTGCGTAGGCAGTTCTGAGTCGCAAGAGCTCAATGAGGGTCGGCAAAATAGAGACATGGCTTCCCACGCGGTCGTCCATTCCGGGTTGCAGCCCGGGCGCAATCAGAAACAATGGCACGTGGAAACTCTGGACATCCCCCCGGTCGGGATCGTCGGCGAAATAAAAGCAATGGTCGCCTGTGATGACGAAGACGGTATTGGCCGCCCAGGCGGTCTTGGCGACGCGCCGGAAATATTGTCCCAGCGCCCAGTCGGTGTAGCGAACCGTCTTGTCCATGGGGCTGATCCCGCTCTGGGCGATCTCGGAGGGGCAATCTGCCGGGAGGTCAAAGGGATGATGGTTGCTGATGGAGAACCATGCGTTGAGAAACGGCTGCGGAAACGCATCCTGTAGATCCGCCAACCAGGTCAGGGTGCCATGGTCGTGGATTCCCCAATTGCCGGAAATGGAGGCATCGCCAGGATACTGGCTGCGGCCGTAGTAATGGTCGAAGCCCGAAACCCTGGTGTAGGAATCGAACCCCATCGTCCCATTGGGGCCTCCGCAGACGAAACTGGTATGGTAGCCACGGTTCTGGAGCATGTTCCCGATTCCCCAGATTTGATTGGTCTCGAAACTGGAGCCGATCACCGGCCGTTCGAAAAGGTCAGGGGTCGAGTTGAAAATGGCAGGCAGGCTTTGCACGCTGCGGGAGCCATTGGAATAGAAGTTCGTATAAACGCGTCCGTGCCTGGCCAATGTGTCCAGGTGGGGGGTCAGGCTTTCCGTCAACGGTTGGCCGTGGATGCAGCCGACCTTGCTGGCATTCAGGCTCTCGACGATCAGGATCACGACATTGAGCCTGCGTTCCGGCCCATCGAAGTGCGTATCGCGCAGCAGGGGGTAGTCCTCTGAGTTGAAGGGCCCGTCGAAATCGTTTCGAACCAGTTCCCGGCTCGCCTCCACCGCCTCGGCCATCGGCATGAGTTCCACCTCGGGCTCGTTTCCGATTTCCAAGCCTTGGATGACGGTATAGGCCGAATTCAGGGAAACATTGCCGAGGAAGAGGCTGGATGTCACGAATGCATTGGCCGGCCGCATCGGCCTCCTCTGGAATCCCCCCCTGAATGCCAACAGCAGCAGGCCTGCCATCACCACTGGGGCGGCCCAGTTCCGCGCCTGAACCCAGAAACTCCCAGACCGAAGTTGCAAACCCTTTGTGGCGCGGTTCAGCAGCCAGACCTCCCCCCATGACAATAAAAGCACCAGCAGCAGCAGCCACCAGTAGGGGAGGATATCCATTATACTGAAATTGGTTAGGTCTTTTCCCCCAGTGAAAAACTCGTGGCTCAGACGCTTCCCCGAGAAGCCGAAATAGATGACATCCGTTGCATTCAGCAACAGGACGGGGAGGTGGAGGATCACAAGGAGGAGGTTCAGCTGCCGAATCCCCCGTACCACGAACCCCAGCGGCAATGCCATCCAAATCAATACCCAACCGTCAATGACGGCGATCGTCGCTAGGTCAAAGCGCACTCCCACCAGGAGGGCCAGCGGCACATCCCATCCCTCATAATCCCATCCCCCTCCACGATTGTACCAGAAGAAAATGGCCCGAAGGAGGAAGTCGCCCATCAGCAATACCAAGACGGCCCGGATTGCCGATGAGAAGGTTGATTTGCAGCTCGAATCCAGGCCCGTCTTACTTGCTTCCATTCACCCTGCTGTATTCGTCCTTCACACGGGTTCTGTCCGAATCGGCACCATCAGTTTCATGCTTTTTTCATGCACCAGTGAACAGATTTGTTTGCCGAGTTTGACCGCTTCCCCGTCCACTTGGGCATCGCCTGCGAAGCGGCGGCTGATTTCAAATTTCTTTCCGCGAATGATCTTGATGTTGGGATGGCGGTAGAGCTTGCCTTGGAACAGAAGCTTCAGCAGCCTGGGGACGTGGACGACGGAGGATTTCTCCACGATGACCGCCTCCAGATAGCCGTCAGAGATGGTGGACAGCGGGGCGATCTTCGCTCCTCCACCCCATTGGGAGCCATTGCTGATGTCGATGAGCAGGAGGTCATCCCAGACGTACTCGCGCTTGCCGTCCACCACGAGCCTGACACTGAAGGTCTTGAAAGTGAAGAATGCAGTGCTTGCCAGCCGAACATAATTGAGCAAACCCCTGTTCTTGCTTGACTTGAATTTGCGGGCGATGTCTGCATCGATCCCGATCCCCGCATTGTTCATGAATGGGATGCCCCCGAATTCTCCCGTATCGATCTCCACGGATTGTGCGGTGAGCAGCTGCGACAATGCCTTCCCGATCTTGGTGCTGTATCCCAGATGGCGTGCAAATCCATTCCCTGAACCCAGGGGGATGAGGCCCAGCGCGATCCCTGTGCCGACAAGACGATGACCGATTTCATGGATGGTGCCGTCACCTCCTGCTGCGACCACCACCTCGAAACCACCCAGGATGGCTTCTTGAATCAATTCTTCTATGTGATCGGGATATTCCCATAAGCGAATCTCAAAGTCCGCCCCTGCCTTGGAGTAGGTCTCTTGGATCTTTGCAATCGTCTGATGCGGTTTGCGACGCTTTCCCTTTCCTGAGATCGGGTTCACAATGAACATTGTCTTCATGCAAGATCTAATTCTTCCTAACGGAGATTGAGTGTCCTCCCATGGACAACTTCTCAAATATCCAAAAATTCAAGATGTCCCCAACAGGGTACTGTGAAAATCGCTTCCAGCACATGCATGGGGAAACACTTGCCACGGTCGGCCCCTGCATGGATTCCATCGTCCCTGCGCACGCGTTGCCTCCGGCGGATGGTGTGAAAGAAGAGGATATCCATGAAGAACCGGGTGCAGGGCAAGGGTACATCAGCCACGACGAGGGCTCTTCATGGTTCAAGAGAGTGGAATTCAGGGAAACCTGTGACCACCACGGTTTTTGACCTGTCATTGGGTGGCACACTTTCCTCGCCTTTTTCGGTGCCGTTTTGAATGTTGAAAAACAACGAGCCGAAGTCGGGCGTCCAGTATGCACCCGATCCCTTGCAGTTGGGGGGGAGCACCGCGAAGCGCCTCAGGTCATCGAGTCTAGGGATTGCTCCCGTCAGCGGAAGGAAATAGATCTCGCAAACCTTCCTTGCATTCTCGCGCTTGGGCACCCTGTTTGAACTCGTTCCATTCAGGTCTTCGAAGATCACCAACAGTTTTCGCCGGTGGTCATAGGCCAGGTTCCCAGGATTGCTCAACACGATGCTTCGATCCTCGATGGCTTGGCCTCCTTCCAGAACCACCTCCATCGTTTCTGATCTGGGGTCATAGCGCAGAATCCTGCCATTACGGTCGTCATAGATTTCATGGCCAAGGTGGAACTTCGCTAGATGTGGCATCACCTTGCCTCCCAGTGCCACGGCCGCAGCAAGGTTTGCACTGTCCTGCCCAGATTCACTGACCAGGAAGGTCCCATCGGGCAATAGCTCGATGTCTTCCAGGCGGAGGAACATTGACGCACCGCGCTGAAAGGCATATCGACGCGCATACATCAGCGAATCACGCCCCCGTGGCAGCGGTATCCAATGGCTTCCATTGGTGTCGGCCTTCATTCTCCAAGCGAAGAGCCTTCCGCTCGAAAGCTTGCGTGCGGTATCGGCGACAAACTTGAAAAAAGCGCAAGGGTCTTCCTCATCGCACATGTACACGGTCTTCTCATCTGGCGTCACCGCCGCTCCCCCATGCTTGAACCTGCCCATCGCATGGTGCTTGCCGAGCACTTTCCGTGTCATGGGGTTCACTTCCACCATCCACCCGTAATTTTTCCATCTCGGGATCCCATTGTAATCAGTGCTATCGGGGATCGGCTTCTTGGCCAGGTGGTCAGGATCCGGCGTGAAATTGCTCGTGGGTTCGATTCCTTCCGAACTGAGGATCGTTCCCCAGGGGGTCAGCGCACCCAGGCAATTGTGAAGGGTGCCGCCCACATTCGCAAAATCGATCGCATAGGGAAACCCGATGACCTTCCAACCATCGGCAGGGTCGCGAAAAACCTCCATCACAGATGCGCCGCCCCCATCTCCGATCCCAGGATGCGCCGAGACCGTTTCATGGTTCACCCACAGCACACCATGGGTGGATGAGCTGTCGATAGGCAGGTAAACGATGAAATCCTGCTTCCCTTTTCCAGGAGCCATGATTCCCTTCCATTCGACCTTCTCCGGATCCCCCTCGGTATAGAGCACCTGCAATTTATAGTTCCCTGGATACCGCACCTCGGTGGCATTGAAAGAAGTATCTACAGGGCTGAATATGAATTTTTTGTCCGTATCCTGCGAGTCGCCTCCCCCGCAGGCTGCCAGGAGCATGATACTCAGCAGGGAGAAGAGGACATGCAATGGGTGCCCAAGCTTAATCCCAATCACCCAAGGCAGCAATGCGGTGCAAAAATGTGGAGTGGACTTGCCTTCCCCCCCGTCCGTTTGGGATGAAGTCGACCGAGATGAACTGGGAGCGAATCTGTCCATGGTTTTCACCCGTTGGGATACCTGAAGTTCTTGACGGTTTCTACCATTGCGATCACATTTTCCCGTGGCAGGTCAGGGTAGATGCCATGCCCGAGATTGGCAATGTGGCGTCCCTGTGGGAACTGACGCACCATCTCCAGGGTGGCCTTTTCGATGGAAGGGATGCTCCCATAGAGTGCTGCAGGATCCAGGTTGCCTTGCAGGACCTTGCCGGGCAGGGCCTTTGCTGCGACCGCCGGATCGACAGTCCAGTCCAAGCCGACGACACGACAGGGCATTTCGGCAATCAGATCCGCAGAATGAAAGGCATCCTTGGCAAAGACGATCACAGGAACCTCGGTGACGGAGCGCACGATGCGGTCGATGTATGGGGCAGCGAATTCAGCATATTGTGCACGACCGAGCATCCCTGCCCAGGAGTCAAACACCTGCACGATGTCCGACCCAGCCGCTACCTGCCCTTTCAGATAGGCAATCGTCGCTTCCGTGATGCGTTCCAGCAATGCATGGGAAAACACCGGGTCGCGGTAGATGAGGCTTCTCGGAACCGAAAATTCCTTGGATCCTCCGCCTTGTGTCATATAGCAGAAGATGGTCCATGGAGCCCCGGCGAACCCGATCACCGGGACACGGCCATCGAGGCTGGTTTTCAGGAGCCTGATGGCTTCGAAGGTATGCCGCAGATTGCCGTCGAGATCCACAGGGTGCAGGCGTCGGAGTCCGGCCATCGTCCGGATCGTCTCCGGAAAATGAGGGCCTTCCCCCTTCTCCATCTGATAATCCAACCCGATCGCCGCTGGAATCACAAGAATATCGCTGAAGATGATGGCTGCATCCACGCCCACCAGATCCACAGGCTGCAAGGAAACCTCCGCCGCAAGCTCAGGATGGGAGATCATCGCCTTGAAACTACCGGCCTTTTCACGGACTGCACGGTACTCCGCTAAGAAACGTCCTGCCTGCCGCATGAGCCACACAGGGGGTCGCTCCACATGGTCGCCCTGTACCACACGCATGAGCAGATCGTTTTTCAATGCCATTCTGCAAAGTTAGCGGAAATCAGTCCAGGATGAAATGCGGGACTCTCGGAAATCCCGCCATGCTTTCAGACGCCGAAAGGCTGATCAAGTGGTTGCAAACGGGGGTTCTGTTCCATCCTGACCCGTGAAGCAGGCGACTTTTTGTTCGTGAAAATGACGGGAGATCATTTTGCAAGAACTGAAAATGGCTTAACTTTGCCGCTCGTTCTGCCTCAGTAGCTCAGTTGGCCAGAGCACGTGATTTGTAATCTCGGGGTCGTGGGTTCGAATCCCTCCTGGGGCTCGGAAAATGAAGCAAGAAGCACCTGGGGTCTCCCGGTGCTTTTTCATTTTCATGACGTTTCCAATGATGAAATATGGACAGCATCTTGGACGTTCCACTGCCGTGCTTCAGAATTCAAGGGAGTATTCTTTTCGGTGCCTTTGCCAGCATCCCGGGATAGGACGATTTCAATCCAGGGGGCATACCGCCCCATGGGATGTGAGCTGGGAAACGCGATTTCCCGGGACTAAGCCAGCTGCTGTGGCAGGAATCGTCCCATCCATGTCTGGTGAAGTGGCTGCTCCCATCGGCTCAGGTCATTTGAATTTCCGAGGGAGGAGTCAAACACCATCGTGTGCGCATGGAGACGGCCGGACAAGAGTGCGTCCCTCACCTCCCTGAAATCGAGGTGAGAGATCCCGCCGTTTCCATCACGGAAGAGGACGAATTCAGGCCCCATGACATGTCGTCCGTGGGAAGCCAGGATCTCGGAAATGCCCTTGGTCATGGAGTCGATGGAGCAGCCGGAGGCATGTCCCGGATCGGCACGCACGATGACAAATCGGTCATGGGCCATCGAAACATCGCCCGGCACGGGAGCACCATGCGATTTCCAATCCGCGACGAACCTCTGCAACTGGGGGAGAAGGACTGCCTTTGTAGTTTCCGGCAATGCGGAGTCAAGCTGAAAAATCCATACATTTTGCATTTCGGCTCAATTTTTGACTTGAAAGGCCATTTCGGCAACGGACTTGTCGAGGAGTGCCCGGCCTTTGCAAGGTCGAGGTAGTAGCGGTTTTTAGTCTCATCACGCGCATCCGTGGCAGCCGAGAGGGGTACCATCACCATGGCCGGGCGATCCTGCACATAAGCATA
>JBJOPY010000212.1:0-7162 GCA_046050405.1 Bacteroidota bacterium
GTGCCTTCCGAGCTGCCCCGCGTCCATCTCGTTGATTTTCAAATGCGGGAATGCCATGAATCCATCCCCTACCGTGAGATAGGGCAGCATCCGTTCGAGGTTCTCGGGGCGCACCCCCCATACCTCCTGGAGCTGGCCCAGGCTATGGAAAAAGAAGATCAGGGAGCGGTACCGGACAATGCTTCTGGCTGTCACGGGGCCTATCCCGCTGACCTCCACGAGACTGGCACTGTCAGCAGTGTTGATGTCCACCAAGGGGGCCGATCGTTTCCACCGGGAAGGCGATCCCGGATTGCCCGGGGATGCCGTCGGCATTCCCGATGAAGAAGATGGTGGACGAGGGGTGTAGGACTGATATCCATGGCTGTAGGGGCTGTAGGATTCCCGGCCGGGAGAAGGGCGGTCTTCTGCTGGTGAAGGCGATCCCTGCTCCTTGGCCTTGCGCAGGCTTGCATAAGCAGCTGTGGTGGTGTCCACATACACCTGCTCCTCGATGCGGATGAAATTCTCAGGGGTGATCCCCCAGACCTTGAGCAGCTGGTCGGTGGAGGTGAAGCCGCCGATGATCTCGCGATAGCGGACGATTCGCCGCGCACTCGCGGCCCCGACTCCCTTGATGGTCTGCAGCAGTGTGGTGTCGGCACCGTTCAGCTCTATCCGGACGGGAGCGGTTGAGCGCACCCGTCCATCGACCTCGGCCACGGTGGCTGCACCGCCTTCCGAGGCCAGCCGGGCCGCACGCCACCGCCATCCTGCCAGCAACAGCAGGCCGGCCAGTACGGCCAGCAATCCGCGCTTCTGCGCGCCTGTAAGTCTCTTGAACACAGTGGTGCTTCGTTTACAATTCGCTCTGCAAAGTAACCAAAGGACTCCCTGAGTCCAAAGGCCGTTGCGTGAGAGGCAGATTCCCAAGGACGAACAGCAACCCCTCGTTCAAGACGGACATTCCCGGCATGGTGTTTCCTCGGGCAGGAGTGTGGGAACCTTGTGCGGGAGGCTTCCTTTCGGAGCCCTGTCCGTGAGGCAGGAGGATGGGAGGGAAGTCCTGGGTGCGCAGCCATCCCGTTCCCAGCACCCAGGGGAACTCGTGCGGCGTTACCCAATTGTGGCAGGAAGGCATCTGCCTGGGTTAGGCGATAGAAATGGGTCAAGGGAATGGAAGGTGGGCGGTTTCCTCCCATGGGCTCTCCGCCAGACAGTCTTCCCGCTATCCCCGCTCCTCCCGGTAGTCGGCCAGCTGCTTCTCGACGACGGCGAGTGCCTCCCGGAAAGTCCTGGGACGATATCCCAGCTCCGTCTGCGCCTTCAGGATGATGAACCCCGTCCTGGGCGGGCGCTTTGCAGCTTGGTTCAGGCCAATGCTGTCCTCTGCCGTGATCAACGACGGGTCGAGTTTCCAGTGGTCGGCCACGATTTGGATGATCTCATGGATACTGTACATCTCCGGGCCGCTGATGTGGTAGATGCCGCCCTTGTCCTTCATGGTCATGAGCACTACGCCTTCGGCCAGATCCTCGGCCAGTGTGGGGCAACGCCACTGGTCGTTCACGGCCCTGATGGGCTGATGGGCTTCCAGCGTTTTCTTCGCCCAGAGCACGATGTTCGAGCGGGACATGTCCGGGACGACGCCGAATACCAGCATCGTCCGGGCGATGGCGTAGCGGATCCCGGAGGACATCACGATGTTTTCCGCTTCCAGCTTGCTTCGGCCATATACGGACAGGGGATTCGGGATTGCCTTCTCGGTGTAGGGGCCGGCTGCACCGTCGAAGACGAAGTCCGTGGAAATATGGACCATGCGGGTGCCGAACTCTTGGCACAGCGCAACCTGTGTTTCCACGGCCTTCGCGTTCAGTTCCCAGCAGGCCTCCTGCTCCGTTTCACATTGGTCCACATTGGTCATCGCGGCCGTGTTGATGATCTCGGTCGGCCCGTATTTCTGGAAGATTTCGCGAACCTGGTCAGGCTTCGTAATGTCCATTTTTTCATAGACATAGCCCTCCTCGATAGGTAGCCTGTTCCGGCCGATGCCGGTGGCGATGAGGTGGACGGCCTCCCTGCGCGCCAGTTTTTGCACCAGTTTTTGACCCAAGAGGCCATTGGCACCCGTTATCACGATGGTTTTTGCAATCATTGGGGGCAAAGGTACGAAGTGCCCGCAGACCCAGGAGCCCGTTCCATTGCACCGGATCGATTCCGCGCCCGAAACAGCGGGACGGATGATTCCCCGGCTGCCCTTGCGTCCGATCCCGGCGGTTCCGGGCTTCGACCCGGGCAGGACGAGGAGCGACCGGTTTCGTCCTCTGTCCCCCTGTCCCGGGCCATTCCGAATCCTGCGCGGTCATTGGGAAGAATTCCCACCTGGAGGCTGAAAGCCCCCGTGAATCCCCAGCCAGACAAGTGTTCCGTAACCTGGGTTACGCCTGATGTGGAAAACACGGTGCAGCTTTGCTTCTCACAAGAAAATGTCTTACGGATTCATTTTAAAAACATTCAGAAGATGGGATTGCTCAGCAAATTATTCGGACAGCAGGTGGACATTGCAGGCCTGATCGGCAAGGGCGCCAAAGTCATCGACGTGCGCTCCCCGCAGGAGTTCGCCGGCGGTCATGTCAAAGGTTCCGTGAATGTGCCGCTCGATCGGATCCGGGGGGAAATCCCCGCGCTGAAGAAGGCGTGCGTGCCCGTGATCCTCTGCTGCGCGAGCGGAATGCGCAGCAGAAACGCGACAAGCATCCTGGCTGACGCGGGCATTGAGGCCTACAATGGCGGATCTTGGGCGTCCGTGAGTCGATTCGTGAAGTAGGGCATCCTGGGGCCGGAGCCGATGGCTGCGCCTGCAGCATGCCGATGCTGTTCGTGGACAATTTTGCGCCTTGCAAGGCAGGCAGTGATGATGCAGGTTCCCCGCAATCCTGATCCTCCCTGAAAACCTGCCATGACGCTACTGGCAGAAAGCATAGACATTATGGTGCCAAGGGCCGGGGGCATCCCCGGGAGACTCGGCTCAGGGTATCTGGAATCCCTGGGGTGCGGCAGGGAGGGCACGGCTGGTGAGGAGGAAGTCCACGAAAAAATACGTTTCCTCCCCTGTGCCGCCCGGAACTTCGTTCAGCTTGATTTCGATGGCGGTGACCTGGTTCAGGTCGGTGACGGGCTGTTGGTTGGCCAGGAATCTCAGGAGCGGGAGTTCGGCCGTCTGCATCACGATCACCGTGTCATCACGGCAACCATTCATCTGCTCGTCATACTGCAGCGCCGGATAGGCGACCTGCGCCTGGGTGGGGATGTCCTTGCCTTCCACGACGACTCCGATCGCCTTCGTCCCGGACTTCAGGGTGATGGAATAGTCGCGGAGCTGGATGGCCTTCCGGCTCTTCGCATCCTTCCCGTTGTACTCCTTCGTGTACCTGAAGCTGAAATGTGACTTTGCGGTCAGTCCATCTCCGGGCTGGATGGGAATCTTGACCGACACGGCCTGGCTGGCAGGCTTGGACACCCGCTTCACGGCGGCTTGGTTCGCGAAGACGACTTGGTTTCCCACCCGGAGGTCGGAGAGCCTGGCCCTTGTTTCCACCGTGATGGTGGCATTCGTGGAGAGGTTCGTCGCACTGAGGGTGCGGGAATCCAGTAGCACGATTGCTGGCGGGGATGCGAACGGGAACGGGAACTTCCAGGACCGTGAGATGTCTTGGACAAGGGGTGATCGGAGCTCGTCTGTAAACAGACGGTAGCGGTGGTTCTCTCCCCCCAATCCGGCGATGAGTGCATTCCCGGCCGTGGCCTTCGCCAGATTCTCATGGCCGGCGTTTGACAGCATGCGGAGCGGGCTCTGGCAGATGAGCGTGCGGTTGATCTGGGTGCGGATGGAGTCCAGTTGGCGCCAGACGGTGTTGAAACGCCGATGGCTGGCCCCGTGGCCGTACACCATCGCCTTCGGGCTGTTCACGTTTTCATAGCTGTTGAAGGAGCCTTCCCGCAGGTCGTCGTGTGAACTATGGAGAACCAGGAAGAAGGTAGTGGGGGAGTCCAGCATTGCAAACTCGCTGCTGGGTTGCACGGAGACCACGGTTTTCAGGCTGTCCATGCCAGGGCTCCCGAAGATGGCGGCGAGGTCCAGGATGGCGTGGTACTGCGGGGCGATGGTCAGCAGCTGCCTCCCCGTGTCGAGGAGGGTGTTCGCGTTGTAGGGGCCTCCCTGGATGGATATGCCGGTGGTCGCAGTGGGTCCGTAGGCTGCGTCATCGGCGGGCCTGGTTCCCACCCTGGGCGAGAAATACGGCTGCAGAACCTGCACGCTATGACCACCCCGGGAATGCCCCAGGAATCCCAGGCTGGTGAACGACAGTTGTCCCCGGAGATCCGCCTTCAGCTGTGCCAGCAGTGCCTCCGGCGATCCGGTGGCGAAGGGTGGGGTGAGTGCCAGCCCATCCTGGAACGGAACCAGACTGTCGTCCGACTTCTGGAAGAAAATGCCTTGCGACGCGGTCACGGGGGCATTCGACAACTGCGCCAGTGCGGCCAGGACCAGAAAACTGATGTGGATCCTACCCTGCGGCTCGAAATCGGCATGCCCGCCTCCCCCCAGCCAGTTGGCGACATTCGCATTGACGGAGACGGATGCGATGCCGTGCTCCGCGAGGTACTGCTGCAGGTACCGGTATCCACGGTAACTCCTGACCTCGCTGACGGGCATCCCGTCCTCGAAAAACGACTTGGCCTGGCCATGGATGATCACTGCCAGCGGATGGGGCTTCTTGGCCGGTCCCGCCGGAAGTGCGAGGTGGAAGGAAAGCGGGATGTACTTGTCGTCCCGGGCATCGGAGGCCAGGATGCCGAGGCTGTCCAGTTTCTTCCATTGCGCGTACGGTGCCGTGATGGCGGCGTCATTCCTGGCATTCAGTGCCGCCCGGTGGGTGGCCAGGAAGGGGTTGCAGCTCTCGGTGCTGCTCAGCGTATGGTAATACCGCCCATAGAGCCTGTACCGGCTGTCGATATGAAATTCAGTGTATGCCATTTCACTTTCTGGATAAGTTGGACAAGCCGGTGCGTCCTGCACCCGCACATCATCCCAGCCCCGGCTTGATCACGACACCGGATCCCGAGGCTCCCCGGGTATGGATGCTCTGGATGATTCCGAATCCTGCTACGGCACTCTGGCCGAGGCGCATCTGCCCGGTGGCCAGGAAGGACATCCCGATCACGACATCGGCCGCAGCCTGCCCCGCCACCCGTGGCAGGGACTCGATGCGCAGGAGCTTGACCTTCTGGAGAAAAACCTGGCAGGTGTAATTGTTCGCGGCGAAGCTCGTCGGCGTCTGGAAATTGAACTGGTCGAGCAGCAGTGCCTGCTGGCTCTGCACAATGGCTGCCGTGAGACCCACCCACCGGTCGGTGTCTGCCGTTCCGTTCAGGTAGAAGGTGATCCGGAACTCCTGGTCAAACTCCTTCATGGTCGCGTTGCCCACGTAGCTGTAACCGATGCGGAGCGCCTTGGCCCCGGCGATGTCCTTGGTGAGGACGACCGATTTGGCGGGAACGCTGACACTGAATTCGGTGACCGGCACCAGGTCCCTGCTGTATTCGCTCACCAGCCCTTCATCGTACACCGCCCTCACGGAGACCGTGCCGTCCAGCGGCGGATTGCCCAGGACATAGGGGGCGGATGGATTGCCGGCGTTCACCGGGATGCGTTCCCTTGCCTCCAGGCTGCGGGGCTGGCCCGTGGAGTCGTCCCCCACGGAATGCTTCAGCGCCAGGTTCGCCGCTTCCAGGGCCACCCTGGGGCGTGCCGTGAGCGGGGGGCTCTCGACCGGCCCCAGGGTGATGCGGGAGGCGGGCGTGTCCATTTGCCCGGCCATTCCGGCCACCAGCTGGCCCATGATCAGTTGAAGGAGCTGCTGGATCACTTCCCGGCCTCCAAACCGTGAATGGAATGGTAATCGCCTTCTGGCAGCACCTCGAAGGTGATGCTGGATCCGTCCATGTTTTCCCCGCTGGCCGTGACCGTGATGGTCACGGTCTCGCTTCCGGAGGTGAGTGTGGCGGAGGCCTGGCCTTTCCCGTCGGTGGTCAGGATCCTTGAGGACAGGGATCCCCCCGTGGTGCTGAGCATGACCTTGACCTGCGCATTCGAGGCCTTCTCCCCGTCCATGACCTGAACCTGGATCACCGCACTCTGGGGGGCTGTGGCGGCCTTCTTGCCCTGTGCGACCAGTTCGTACAGGCCGTCACCGTCCCCATCCGGGGCGGTGGTGCTCAGCTTAAGCGAGAGCCATGGCCGTGGCTCGATCCCGATGGGGTTTCCGCCACCGTCCAGTTTCCACTGCCATCGTTCAGGACGGAGAATATAGTCCAAGTTGTCTTCCGCATAGAAGTGGCCGAGCTTGGAATGATCCAGATTGGGATAGAGCTCCTCGGGGGCATATTCCCTAACGATCCCGCTGTCCAGGATCTGTAGTGCTTTCCCAACCAATTTTTTGGTTTCTTTTTCAAATATGACAATCATAATCTCTTTCGTTAAGAATTGATAAAAACTAACATCACCATCCGCCTTTCTTGGCGACCACTAGCATAGCACCCTTTATATTGCCCGAGCTAACGTATATTTGATCGCCGTTGGCATTCACTCTGTGATCAAAACTATTAAGAAGACCTCCAGTAGTATTTGAGATTATATTTGAAATCGCGCAAAAATACTTGCATTCAGAGCGCTCAAATCCCGTTGGAACGGGAAAAGCAGCTCCATTATCCATTGCGTAAGCTGTGGCCCAACCAAAAGTGGCACCTGCGCCAGGTGCGAGCTTGGCAGCCGTGACCGCGCCATCGAGAATCTTGGGGGTGGTGACCGCGGAATCAGCAATCTTGGGGGTGGTGACCGCCCCGTCCACGATCTTGGAGGTTCCGACCGCCAGATCCGCCAGTTTCTGGAGGGTGACGGCGAGGTCGGCGATCCCGGCGGTGTTGATCTTCGGGCCATCCTCGGCACCCCCGGAATGGGCATGGCCCGTGGCACCGTTGAGCTTGTCATACAGGGCTGCAACGGCAGCCATGGCGGCATTCCAGTCCTGGCTGCGGATCAGGTCGCCGATACTTTTGTTGGTGAAGCTGAAAGGCATTTCTTGTCCTCCTTGTTTTATGGATTAAAATGTGATTTCCCAGA
>JBJOPY010000213.1:0-7619 GCA_046050405.1 Bacteroidota bacterium
GACAGGGTCGGTAGGTTTCACCCGCATCTTGCCGAGATTTCCGCTGTATTTCATCGGGGCAATTTACGGGATTTATGGTTTCGGTTCATGGTCGGGACCTCTAGGACAGGATGGGTTTCACACTGGGCTCGTTCACGGATGTCCCGATGCATCCGTCTGTCCCCCCTGGATACGTTGCCCGGGGCGGCGGCATGTGCAAGCGGATTCTTCAGGGACAGAACAGCATCCCTCGCGGGCCGTATGCCACAGCGAGCCTGAAAGGGCGGATCCTTAACCGCTGCGATCCACGAATCCGATCAGGTCTTGAGGTTTCAGGAGATGAACCATATTGTCGCCGATGGCCTTGAGGTTCTGGATCGCGGCACCTGTCACGATGATCTTGGACTTCGGGAATCGCTTGCCCAGCCGTCCCAAGTAGGCCTGAATGCTTTCCTTCGGCGGGGCCATGGTCAGGATGGTGAAAAAATAATCCGGCTGCAGCATCTCATACACCGAGGCCAGGTCTTCTTCCGGGACACTTTGCCCCAGGTAGATCACTCGTTTGCCGCGCACCCGGAGGAGGTAAGCGGCAAACAGCAATCCCATTTCGTGCAGCTCGTTGCAAGGGAGGAACAAGGCAAATCTCGCGGCGCCTTCCCCGCCCGGCGCCTCCTGTGCATCTATGGCTGCGATCAATTTCTGCCGGACGAGATTGCTGACGAAGTGCTCCTGCACAGGGCTGACGGCACCTGTCTGCCAGAGCATTCCCACCTGCTTGAAAAAGGGAAAGACAATCCGGAGCATGGTTTCCTCGAATCCATAGCGCTGGGCACTGACCGAAATCACCTGCTCGAACCGCTCCTCATCCAGATCCAGCATCGCCAGGCTCAGTGCGTTGATCTGGTGCGAGCATTCATCGCACCCGGAATGAAGGTTCTGGCAGGCCTGGTGAATCTCGGCACGGGACATTCTGGCGATGGCGGAGATCTTGTATCCGTTGCAGTTCAGCCGCGAAATGCTCAGCAACAGCCGTAGGTCTTCATCGTCATACAACCGGATGTTCGTACCCGTGCGCTTGGGATGCAAGATCTCATAACGCTGTTCCCACATCCGCAGCGTATGGGCCTTGATGCCCGAGATGTTCTCCAGATCGCGAATGGAATATGTCGCCAAGTCTTAGGGCTTAAGAGATATTAAACCCTCTGAAACAGGATTTGTTTAAACTTTCCTGAAGATTCCTCAACAAATCTGTTTACCCTTCCCCTGTGAATCCTTGAGGCTCCCCACGATGGACTACCGCTACCGATGACGTACCCCTACAGCACCCATTCCTTTCCATTACGACCCCTGAACACACTTGGCGAATGCGAAATGCTCACCACTTCCAGCACGGCAACTATCCTCCCACCAGTTGCGCTATGGCTCCTATCTGCCCACCACCAGCTTCAGGACATTGGAGTCGGGCAGCCGGTTCAGGTATTCGCTGCCTTTGAATTGGACGGTGTAATTCCCGGGCTGAGAGATGGGATAGGCCTCCTGCAGGTCGAAGGTCACCGACCGGGTCTCGCCTGGGCCGACAGGAATGTCGTCGGCCGCAGTGGGCGCCCCGCACTTTCTGTTGATTCCTTGGTAGGCGATCTTGTTCCCCTTGGCATCCATCACACCCATGATATCGCCATTGAAGCCCTCGAAGGGTGTCATGTACTGGCAGAACTTCTGTGCCTTTTCCTGTGCATTGGCCACGGAAAAGGACAGCTCGATCGGCGCGCCGACTTTTGGGGAGCCTGTGACGGAGCCGAGGGTGACTTGGAGGTCGTGCATATTCTTCTGGGTATTGACGTGCTGTACTGCGCAGGCTGACCAGGTGACGACGGTCAGGCAGGCGAGGAACAATCCTTGGAACAATTTAATTGGACGATTCGTCCAGGTATTCATCATTGTCAACATTGGTCGTCTGTTTGCGAATTCATCATCCTGTCTGCCCGGGCGTGGATCCGGGCGTTTCAATCTCTTTTGGGGACTTGGGCTGGCATTGCTTCGAGTGCGGGCCGGGCACCACTGTTGGCAGCCGATTTGAGCTGGGCGAGCCGCTGAACCTGGGGACTGTTGTTGGCCGCTTCCTGAAGCATTCGCTGTATGAATACTTTTGGCCTGCTGTCCACAAACTGAAAGGTGGAGCCGCCGTGGCTACTGCCTTCTGGCTGGATGTTGGCCGCAGTCCTTACCTTTTCCGATTTCCGGTCAACTTGTGATTGCATACAAGAAATTTTTGGGATCAGCCTAAATAAACCGGCTTGCGTTCAGTCTCGGATGGGGTTTCCCACCTTTCTCGAAAACGAACCATAAATGCCAAATAAAATTGCACGGTGATGTAAAATTGGTTGCCAATCAAGTGGCTACAAAATAATTCCATGGACTTGTCAGATATGTTTTCATCCAGCCCCTGATGATACACTGACCCTTGTCCAGAACGACCTGACGGGAGGCTCCCAAGCCTGCTGGATCCTCCGCCTGACCCTGTCACGGTGCCGTATCCACCCGCCAATCCTCGAAATTGGGGATGTAGGCCAGCAAGGGAACGGTCAGCATGCCCAGGTCAAACGTTTCCTCATCCACCGTATCGTCCTTCCCGAAGCCTTCGATGGCCATTAGCTTCTCTTCGGTTTCGCGGGCCGCCTCCAGCGACAGCCGCCCCTCCTCCACAGCCTCTCCGATGACCCCGCGCAGGTGTACCAGTCCCACCAAGGGAATCAATGCCACCAGCACATTGTGCCGGACGGCACCACTGGGGTGGCCGAGGAGCCCGACCAGTTCCGATGCGGGCGTGGACAGCAGCCACCAGGTCTTATCCGCGAGGACGACACTGGCGCGTTCTGCGATCACCCCACCGTATTGATGCAGCGACCGAAGAACCTCCTGCACGACGGTGTCACGTAGCGGCTCAGGAAGTGCCTCTTCGGGAATGCGCCCCAGCCCCACGATGGCGGCGAGCACGAGGTAGGTGTTTTCGGTTTCCCGCAACCCATTGAGCAAGGCTTGCACCCTCTCCTGTTCGGGGATGAGCTCGGGATACATGATCAGGTTGGCGATGGCCTGATAACTCTTTCCTTCACCGATTAGCTGCGCCACTACCTGATGATCCTCAGCATCCAGGGCAGGGATGTCTTCGCGGAGCATCATCAGATGATCCAACTCGCGTGAAGTCAAAAAATCGCTGAATTCTTTACTCATAGTATTTTTCTGTAAAAATGGGCGGATCATTGGTTTGTTTTGCCAGGACTGGCTGGCACTTGCTCGATCACCTTATCTATATGCTACCTGAATGAGGAAGCATCGTGAAGCGTGCTAATGCTTCATGCCTTCCATCCTAAAGATCACCTTCGCTGCTGAAATTAAGACGATGCTTTGCAGGATCATTATTTGTTCTTCGTCTATACTACCTTGTTTCTGACTTTCTTCCTCATTTTCCCGACCTTTTTCTTGACCTTCTTTCCCTGTTGTCCTGGGCAAAGTAGCCGCCGCTATCACTCCTGTTGTCCTGGGCAAAGTAAGAGCCGCTTTCACTCCTGTTGTCCTGGGCAAAGTAGCCGCCGCTTTCTTTCCTGTTGTCCTGGGCAAAGTAAGGGGCGCTTTCACTCCTGTTGTCCTGGGCAAAGTAGCCGCCGCTATCACTCCTGTTGTCCTGCACAAAGTAGCCGCCGCGTTCATTCCTGTTGTCCTGGGCAAAGTAAGAGCCGCTTTCACTCCTGTTGTCCTGGGCAAAGTAGCCGCCGCTTTCTTTCCTGTTGTCCTGGTTGATGTGCTGCCCGTTGTCCTCGTTGAGATATATGCCGCTAGAATTCTTATCGGATCTTGCAGCATCACCATTTTCACGATTACCCATTTTGTCATTTGACTTTTCCACCTTCGTAAAATGCCCATGCAATACATCTCGCACCTCTTGTGGGTTAGCCTCAGCATGATCTCCTCTTCGTACTACGAATTCCCCCTTTTCCTCGGAAAGAACCCATCCAAGTTTCTTGAATGCATCCATGACCCGAGATTTGCCTCTAGTTTCAATGAAGAATTTCACTGTTTTTTGGGTCATATCTTTTTCCAGCGAATTCTCCTCTCCTTCTGTGAAGAATTGATCAGCAGGGCCATTGAACTTCTGTATGGAGAAAGCAAGCTCCAAGTGTACTTTGCTCAAATCGACGCCCTTCTTCTTGAGCATATGACAGACTTGGCGGGTCTGTTGGACTGTGGGCATATAGTGCCCGCTTTTGTCGTTCAGAACCATGATTTGGCCGCCTGTGGCTTGGATGGTGCCTGCCCCTGCAACTGAAATGCCAGCGAGCAGGCTGGAGTGATGGTACTTGCCGAACTTGTGGGATGCCATGTGGAGATCTCCTTGAGAGCTCATCACGAAGATCTCGAGGCCTATTCCCGCATGCTGGGTGACACTATTGGAGGTGTCCACGGCTTCCCCGGGGTTGCTATCATGCGTTGCACTACGCCTCAAAATCCCCCCCGATATCTCAACCTTGGTTTTTGCCTGCGCCTCGGATGTTTCATCGTAAGTGACAAGCCGCTCGTTCAGTGCAGTCCAGTTCAGGTTTCCATCGTCATCGACCTGGATGTCTTGGAGTCTGCTATGTTTTAGCCACAAATCATAGTTCGCATGAATCATCTCCCTAATTTTATCTGCATCATCCATCTGCTTGACGTTTTCACCTTCCGACTCAAGATCATCGGGGATTCCTTTTTTTGCCTCCTCCAGAGATATCTCACCATTTTCGTGTTTTACGAGATCATTGAGTATCCCCTTAAATAGTTTTATTTTGTCTGCATTCTTCTCGAAAACAACACGGTGATCTTTGCGTTGCTCTTTACGTTCATTTTTATAGCCGGTAAGTAACTCCCTCAAATCCATATAGGTTTCGCGTTGCACCACTGGAGGGGTGGAAGCACTGGCGGGGTTCCAGGTGGCAGGGCTACCTTGTCTTTGGGCAACGGGGATTTGATGGGCATGTCCCGCCGTAACGCCTTGCTCCAGCCCAACAGAACCCTGGGCAGGATCAATTTTCCCCTGTAGGACTCCATTCCCTGATTTAATTTGGGCAGGATTGGCCAATGCCTTTGCCCCCATCACATCGGCTTCGTGCTCCAGCCCCGCGTCATCATTGATCGGTACTGTACCCTTCATCTGGGTGGTGGGTTGCACCCGCCCCCGCTTCTGCTGCGCCACATGCCATGCCTCATGGGCCAAGTGCTTCTCCTGCCCCGGTGCCATGTGGATGTCCGTCCCTTGGGCGTAGGCATGGGCTTGCAATTGCGCAGGCTTGGAGGAATTGTAATGCACCGTGACATCATTCATCGGGAGGCCGGAGAGGCGCTCGATGCCGGACTTGAGGTTGTCCGGCATACCCGTCTTGTTTTCGGGGGCCTTGGTTGAGGGGGCCGAGGACGACCTCGCCTCCTTCAGCTGCAGATAGGCAGCGTCCCTGGCCGTCATCCTGGAGGAACCCAGCGCACCCTGCTCAAGCGCTCTTCGCTGTGCTGCCTGTGCCACTTCATGGTACTTGGCCTGCCGCTGAACGAGGCGGCCGAGGCTTCCCTCTGCAGGGAATGAGGACGAATTCGACGTACCCGATTGTGGGGCTGATTTCGATGTCGCGGGCATTTGCTGCTTTTCCATCCTATATCAATTCAACTAGAGTCCGCTTGAAGTTGTGATTTATTCTCGGAAATTCCAAATGAAAAATATGATGATGCTGCACCGTACGACAATTTGAAGCAGAAACCACCTCCCCATCATCCAACTTCCAAGCGCAGGCCTCCAGCCGCTGAATTCGATGCTTCCTCTCCAAACTGGAGGCTCTGGAAGCTGTAGTGACAGCTTTTTCGACAAGGTGCATCAGTCTCGGCGCAGCGATCTAGATTCATCTTGCCGAATGATCTCCCCTAAGGAGGCAGATCACTCTCCTCCACACGTAAAATAGGTTTCATATCCTCAAAGCCCAACCTCGTCAAATACTTGGAAAAACTCGTCCCAGGTCAAGATGGACACTGCTTCGTGCGGGCGGACTACTCCGTTTACCCTGGCAAAGCTCCCCCAGGGGTTTCTCAGGTGAATCTTGTTGACATCGGCATGAACAATGGAATATTCGTGCTTAAAGGTGATCCCACCTACCTTCATTTCTCCACTTGCTCCCACACCAGCTGACCGATTTCTTCTTTTCCAGTCGTCCGGCGGAGATTGTTTTGTCCCTGCGGTTTTGAGACGTGGACTTTTCGTGACGAAAGCATCGATCACTGCGGCTTTAGCGGCAGCTTGATTTCGATTCAGGATGATTTGTTCCGCCTCTTCTTCGTCTTTTGCTTGTTTATTTTCCACCATTTCTCGCCAATCACCTCTAACACCCCCTGACATCCCCATACTTTGATACCCTTCCCCTGTCAGTATCATGGAAGCTTGAAATCCATGTCCGCCGCTGAGATCACTGCTCCCATGATAGGCGAGTTTTCTACCGCCTATGGCAAATGCCTTTTCTACGATTGCAGGCCAAAGCTGGTTTCCATGGGAACCCACGGGCCTGTTTGCTTCGATCGTTTCTGAAGGCTTTTTAATTGTTTTTCTTGTTTTCAAGATGGTATTCTTGACCGTCACATCCTCAGGGGAAAACCTGAGCCTCTCCGGAGCCAGACCGGCTTTATAGTTGGTAACTTTATGAAAGCGCACCGTATGGTTGGCAACTGGCTGAGTGGGATCAGTTTGGAATAAGTTATTCTTGATATAGCCAGGTCTGGTTTGCACCAGGCTCATCAGGGCCGCCAAGAGGAAACAATCTCCCATCATCCCCTGTTTCACATCCCCCACAGTGGGAACACCGTTGGGCATCACGACCCCTGCTGGCTCATGTCCTGTAATTTGACCCTCCTTAAGAGCGGTCTTGGTGTTGATCCATCCTTGAAAACCTTTAAACTGGATTTTGGCGTAAGAACGGCTCCATTTCCCCTCAGCGGAGGGCCTTTCCAAAAGTTTGACAAGACTGCCCTTGGGAATCACTACATTCCCCCCGTCTTCATTTTTGTGCGGATTAGCACCTTTGTCCTGATACAAGGTTTTCTGCTTCTCCAGAATTACATGTTGATTGATTGCCGACTCTTGGATTTTATCATACATGATGTCCTGGTCGTTCACATTTTGAGTGGTATCCCTCTGGATCAGATGCGTGCTTCTTTGCACTGCGCCACCATTCTGCTGAACCACATGTGTCAATTCATGGGCAATCAGCTCCTGCCCTCCCCGGCTCCCGGGGTCATACGCCCCCTGGCGAAAGAACACATCCTGCCCGGTGGTAAACGCCTTGGCCTGGATCGCCCGGTTCATTTCATCCGACTGGGCATCCGTGTGCACCTTCACCCCACTGAAGTCCGCCCCCATTTGCTGCTCCATCCTGCCACGGGTGGACGCTGGGAGGGGCGCACCGCCGCCGCGGGCAGTCTCCAGGCGGCTTTCAAAGTCCGACGATGGTGAAAAGTCTTCGCCGGCAATCCTGGACTCTGCCTGTCCCGCCTCGGCATCCCCCGCGCGTCGAACCAACGGGGTGATCGTGGGAGCGAGCAGCCTGGGTTGCAGGCTCCCTTCCTTCCCCTCT
>JBJOPY010000214.1:0-4441 GCA_046050405.1 Bacteroidota bacterium
TGAGCAAGTTTGTCTTTCAGAAAGGCGAGGCATTCGTCCGGGGCATCCTCGGGGGCTTCCTCTTCACCGGCGACGATGTCTTCAAGAAGATCAAGGTCCTGAGCGGGGGCGAGAAATCCCGGGTGGCCCTGGCCAAGACGCTGCTCTCCGATGCCAATTTCCTCATGCTGGACGAGCCGACGAACCACCTGGACATCCAGAGCATCCAGATCCTCTCGGGCGCATTGAAGCAGTACGAGGGCACCTTCATCGTCGTATCGCACGACCGGTACTTCCTCCGGGAGGTCGCCAACAAGATCTGGTACATCGAGAATGGCTGGATCCGGGAGTTTCCCGGCACCTACGAGGAGTTCACCTACCACCTCGCCCAGCAGAAGGAAAAGGATAAGGGTGGGAAGAAGGCCGCCGGGGAGGTGGCCGCGAAGCCGCCCAAGGCGGAGGCACCCCCGGCCGTGAAGAAGGACTACCAGCAGGACAAGGAGCGGAAGCGGCAGGAAAACAAGCTCAAGGGCGATATCGAACGCATCGAGGAGAGGATCATGGGGCTGGAGGAAAAGCGGGCCGCCCTCCTCCAGCAGATGGCCGATCCTGGGATGGCCACCCAATTTGACCAGCTCGTGACACTTCAGCGGGGTGTCGATCAGATGGACAAGGAGTTGCAGACGGCACATGCCTCCTGGGAGAAGCTGGTGGATGAGATGGAGAGGTTCCAGCGGGGGTGATGGCAAATCGTCCCGGGGTCGGGGCGTCCTTCCGCCTCCCGTCTCCCCCTTGCCAGGCCTGACCCGCCGAGGGCGCCTGGGGTGCAGGTCATTTTTTCCCTGGATCGCCGCTGCCCGTGCAGATCCTGGGTCAGTCGGCAGTCCTTGCGAACCGGAATGCCAGCTCCAGGGCATTGATGCGCCCGCTCATTCCCTAGCCCAGGCAGCCTTCATCCGCGATCTGCAATGCCGTCCGTCCTTCACGCGAAATGCCGCTTGCTCTCCTCCCATAGCACGTCCATCTCCTCCAGGGACATCTCCCTCAGGTTTCCGCCCCTCGCCGCCACCGCTGCCTCCAGGTACTCAAACCGGTTGCGGAACTTTCGATTGGTCTTCTCCAGCGCATCCTCCGGATTGACCTGGATGAACCGGGCATAGTTCACGAGGCTGAACAGGAGGTCGCCGAACTCCTGCTCGATGCGCCCTCGGTCGGCCCCCTCTCCCGAATGCAGGGCCACCTCCGCCTTGAATTCCTCCAGTTCCTCCTGCACCTTCTTCCATACCGCCTCAGGCTCGTCCCAGTCAAAGCCCACGGAGGCCACCTTCTCTTGCATCCGCTGCGCCTTGATCAGGGCTGGCATGCTGGCAGGAACGCCGCTGAGGACGGATTTTTCCTTTTGGTGCTTCCGCTCCTGCATTTTGATCTGCTCCCAGTTGACCGTGACTTGCTGGGAGGACTCCGCCTTCACGTCCCCATAGATGTGCGGGTGGCGCCGGATCAGCTTGTCCGAGAGTGCATTGATCATGTCCTCCAGGGAAAAGTGCCCCTGCTCCTCCCCCAGCCGGGCATAGAACAGCACATGCAGGAGGAGGTCGCCGATCTCGGTCTTGAGTGCTGGCCAATCATCCTGCAAGATGGCATCGCTCATCTCATACGTCTCCTCGATCGTCAGCGTCCGCAGGCTTTCCTTGGTCTGCTCCCTGTCCCAGGGGCATTTTTCGCGCAATTCATGCACGATCTTGACCAGCCTCTCAAATGCAGGTATCCATGGGTCTTTCATCCTACAAGATTAGCCCGACTTCGGAAGAATCGCAAACGGGGAACGGGCGGGACGGCAGCCGGAAGGGTGGGTCATCGAACCCATCGGTGCCCGGCGGGGGGCCTGCCTCCGCCAGGTGGCGGTGCATCGGGCGAGGGTTTCCGAAGCCTGGGCCATCTGCACGGTGGAGGGTTGCAGGGGCCAGGGTGGGGGTGGGACGCCAGGGCTGGCCGGAAACGGATGGCTGCCATCCGCCACTGAAGGGAGGGATCGGACGGTTCCGCACCATGGTTTTGCAGGGCGGTGCAATCCGAATGCGTTTTCCTATCTTTGCAGCTTGATTTGGAAATAAGGCATCATGAGCAACGAAAAGGAAATCCGCAAGCGGCGCACATTCGCGATCATCTCCCACCCTGACGCTGGCAAGACCACGCTCACGGAGAAGCTGCTGCTTTTCGGCGGTGCCATCCAGACGGCCGGTGCCGTCAAGAGCAACAAGATCACCAAGACGGCTGCCTCTGACTTCATGGATATCGAGCGGCAGCGCGGGATATCGGTGGCCACCTCCGTGATGGCATTCGAGTACCAGGACACCTATGTGAACCTGCTGGATACGCCCGGCCACAAGGACTTCGCCGAGGACACTTACCGCACCTTGACGGCGGTGGACTCCGTGATCCTGGTGATCGACTGCGTGAAGGGGGTGGAGGAACAGACGGAGCGGCTCATGGAGGTCTGCCGGATGCGGGATACGCCCGTGATCGTGTTCATCAACAAGATGGACCGCCCCGGGCAGGATCCCTTCGACCTGCTGGACGAGCTGGAGGCCAAGCTGTCGATCAAGGTCAGGCCGCTCAGCTGGCCGATCGGCATCGGATCCGATTTCAAGGGCGTCTATGACCTGGAGGAGAAGCAGCTCCGGCTGTTCGAGGCGGACATTCAGAAGGTGGCCAGCGATGTCCTGCATATCCAGGACCTCCTCGACCCCCGGCTGGACCGGGAGCTTGGCCGCCAGGCCGTCAAGCTCCGCGAGGAGGTGGAATTGGTGGAGGGTGTCTATGGGCCGTTTGACGAAAAGGAATACCATTCCGGGCACCTCGCGCCCGTCTTCTTCGGGAGCGCCCTGTACAATTTTGGTGTGCGGGAACTGCTGGAGAAGTTCATCACGATCGCACCCACGCCCCGCCACCGGCCCACCGACCAGGGGTTCATCGAGCCTAACCAGGAGGAGTTCAGCGGATTTGTGTTCAAGATCCATGCGAACCTGGATCCCCGGCATCGCGACCGGATCGCCTTTCTGCGGGTCTGCTCCGGGAGATTTCAGCGAAACGCCTTCTTTCACCACGTCCGCCTGAAGAAGAAGGTCCGTTTCAGCAGCCCCGCCAGCTTCCTCGCCCAGCGGAAGAGCATCGTGGACGAGGCTTTCCCGGGGGATGTGATCGGCCTCTACGACACGGGGAACTTCAAGATCGGGGACACGCTCACCGAGGGCAGCAACTTCATGTTCAGGGGCATCCCGACCTTCTCCCCGGAGATCTTCAAGGAGCTGATCAATGACGACCCGATGAAGAGCAAGCAGCTCGAGAAGGGCATCACCCAGCTCACGGACGAGGGTGTCGCGCAGATGTTCACCCAGGAGCCGGGCGGAAGGCGCATCATCGGCACGGTGGGGGAGCTGCAGTTTGACGTCATCCAGTACCGCCTGCAGCATGAGTACGGCGCGGCCTGCCATTTCGATGCACTGCCCTATTACAAGGCCCTCTGGCTGACCTCCGATCAGAAGGACGTCCTGGAAAAGTTTGCCCGGCTGAAGCCCAAGTACATCTGCTTCGACAAGGACCACAACATGGTCTTCCTCGCAGGCTCGGAGTGGACCCTGAACATGGAAAAGCAGAACTATCCCGAGATCGTCTTCCACACGAACTCGGAGTTCAAGACAGAGGTGGTCCTCTGAGGATGTTGGCTCCCCGTTTCCAGGTGCCTCCCGGCATCTCTTCGCAGGGTAGGGGGGCTGGTGGTATTGCCTGCTGCTTGGGGTCAGGACTGCCGGTGCGGGCGGGCTGTGCCGGTGCCCAGCTTGCGGGAAGGTATGGCATCATTCCCCGAGAATCCACAGGCATCCCAGATCTCCCGTCCCAGCTTCTTTGCCTCTGTCCGGTTCATGGATTCTGGCGCTGATGCCTTTGTGTCGTTTCGTGACACCCATTTTTGCGTTGGGGCTATTGGGTCAAGTGTGTATTTTTGTGACACCCAATTTTGCACTGGCATGTTGAAATCAAATAAGATCATTGGAAACCTTATAGCGGGGCTGAAAAATTTCAAGGAGATGATGCCTTGCCATAAATGGAAAAGTAAACACAAGATGGACCAAATGTCGAACATGAATCCACCGCCAATTGTATATAAATACCGGAACTGGAAGGACGATAACCATAAAAACTGGTTGAAGAACAATGAAATATACCTAAGTTCTCCCGGCCTTTTCAACGACCCTTTTGATTGCCGGATTCCTCCAAATTTTTATTTGCTCAATACTCCTGAGTCGATGTTGAAATATGCTGAAAATGTTGTTTCAAGGAATCGGATTCAGATTGAGGAATGGGGGCTTAATCTGGAGCGAGAAGTTGAGCGAATACTTGAATCCTCCTCCGACCTAGCGAAAGTGCAGGCCGAACATGAGCGATTAATGTTCCCTATGCA
>JBJOPY010000215.1:0-9415 GCA_046050405.1 Bacteroidota bacterium
CCTGTACGTACGATGCGGTAGCTGTTGTGGCGTTCCCCTTCGAAACTGAGGACGACATCGACCATGTGTTCCAGCACCTTTGGCCCGGCCAAGGCGCCGTCCTTGGTGATGTGGCCGACCAGGAATACTGGGATCTGGGTCTCCTTCGCCAGGCGCATCAGTCGCTGTGCACATTCGCGTACCTGCGAGACGGATCCTGGCGCGCTCTCTATAGTCGCCGAAAACACGGTCTGTATCGAGTCCACGATCAGGATGTCCGGCCGATGATCCTTGTGAAACTGGAGGATGCGCTCCAGATGCGTCTCCGCCGCCAGCAGCAGGGAAGGGTTCTCGTGGGGAATCCGCGTGGCACGCATCTTGATTTGCTTCTCGGACTCCTCGCCAGAAACGTATAGCACCTTCAGCCCCTTCAGTTGCAGTGCCAGTTGCAGCAGCAAGGTGGACTTCCCGATCCCCGGCTCCCCTCCCAGCAGGATCACCGATCCCTCTACGATGCCGCCCCCCAGGACACGGTTCATCTCCTTGTCCGGTGTCTGAATTCGTCGCTCGCGGATATCGTCAATCTCGCTCAGGTGCCGGGGTTGCCCGCCGGTGTGGCTGCTCGCGAAGGCCTCGATGGCCTTCGCCTTCGGACTTGCATCCACGATGTCCTCGACAAGGGTGTTCCATTCGCCGCAATTGTTGCATTTGCCTTGCATTTTCGAGTGTTCGAAGCCGCAGGCAGTGCATTGGTAAAGGGTTTTGAGCTTGGCCACTGATTCGTTGATTGTTGTGCAATTTCACTGTCAATTTTCAATTCTTCACCATCGCCTTCTAGCTTCTGGATAAGAATTTCTGGATTTCCGGGTCTGGGTGGGTGGTGAATTGTGCAGGGGTGCCGTTGAAGTGCAGTTTGCGGTCATGTATCATCACCACGCTCGTGGCGATGGTCTTGACGGTGAACATGTCATGGGTGATGATGATGCTGGTGAGGCCTTGTTCCTGGGCGAGGGTATTCATGAGTTCATCAATTCGGGAGGAGTTGACGGGATCCAGGCCTGTGGTGGGTTCGTCATAGAAGAGGTAACGGGGCTTGTTCACGATGGCCCGTGCGATTCCGACACGCTTCTGCATGCCGCCCGAGAGTTCACTCGGGTATTTTGTGAGCACATCGCCAGGTTGCAGGCCGACCATTTCCAGGGCCTCCGCCACGCGATCCGTGATGGCAGCCTTCTTCAGCGTTCGTTCCTCGATCATGCGAATGCCGACGTTTTCCCAGACCCGAAGGGAGTCAAACAATGCAGCCGACTGAAACACCACCCCGAAGTCCTGCAAGACACGATTCCAATCCCGGGGACTGAACCGTGTCGCATTCTCCCCATCGATCCAGAGTTCGCCTTCATCCGGCTCCAGGAGCCCCACGATCAGCTTCATCATCACCGATTTTCCAGTTCCGCTCTGGCCGATCACACAGAGTTTCTCCCCCGTGGGGATGGACAATGAGATCTCTTCCAGGATCAATTGATCCTGGAAGCCTTTGCTGATCGCCCTTAATTCAATCATGGTGCATTGGAGATCACCGTCCGGCCACCAAACGGCTGTGTTTCCGGCAACCGCTCCCGACCCAGCAGCATCAAGGCTGCGGACTTGCCCATGAGCGGCCCCAGCAAGATGCCATGGCGGTAGAGTCCGTTCAAGTGAAAGATGGGGCGCCCGGGTTCCTGGATCAGCATCGGCAACCTGTTCAGGGTGGATGGCCGCAGGCCTGCCCAGATTTCCTGGACCTTCATTTCATCAATGGCTGGGATCACGGCATGGCATTTTCGAAGGATGTTCAGGAGTCCGCCACCCGTATTGGAGGCCTCCAGGCCTTTTTCCTCAGAAGTCGATCCGCAGAGGATCCGGTCCATTTTCGGAACCACGTAGGCATTTCCAAGTACTTTGCTCATGATGCGCACCTGTGTCCGTGGGAAATCACCAGGTGGTGTCTCCAGGCAGACCATTTCACCCCTGACAGGATAGATGCGATAGGGTAGTTGGGACTGGATGTCCTGCGATGGCACCCCCACGGCAAGCAGCACCTTGTCATAGGACTCCGTGCGGTCGTTCATTTTCAAGCTCACCTTCCCATCGCCTTCCATTTGCCAGGCCCGGACGGCGGTCTGTGTGAGGAGGGTCACACTGGACTTCCGAAGCGATGCCACCAACCGTCCCACGAGCGCCCAATTGTCCACCTGGGTATCCTTGTGCGACCAGATCGCATGCCCAATGTTCTTGGAAACGAAGGGCTCCACCTCCTGTATGCTGCCACCCGTCAGCCATTCGACCTCCAGGCCATGGCTTTGCTGAAATTGGAATTGACGGTGGAGGTAGGCGGCATCGTCGTGGTTCAGTGCGACTTCCAGTGAGCCGTGGTGGCGCAGCCCGATCTCCCCCAGGGATGGTGCGACCTCTTGGAAATACAGGTCTCGGCTGGCCAAGCCGGCCCTCAGCACCTCCAGCTCCTGGAATTCCAATTCATGGACCGGGGCGAGCATACCGGCCGCCTTCCAGGTGGTTCCCCTGCCGGGTTCTCCCTTGTCAATCAAGGTGATATCATTCCCGTCTCCGAGCCTGCTCAGGTACCATGCGGTAAAGAGCCCTGCGGATCCTGCTCCGATGATGGCGATTTTCATTCTGGGAAAGGAGCTGAACGAATTGACTTTTCTTCATTTCTCGCGGCAAGCCCACTCGCTCTGGCCACCTGTACAAAAGTGCGGTTTGGAAAAACGATCGAATCATGAAACTCTTGTGTGGGGCTCCTTGCAACGAGCATCTTACTGTCCCGATTGATCGGCCGGTTTTCACGCATCGATTCAAAGTTGGCAATGTTTTGAAGATCAAACAAGGCTGGCGGCATTCGATTCTTGGATTCCATGAATCTGGCCTTGCCGTTCTCCGCCGTGTCGCCCCTTCAAAGTTCAGGTTCAATGGAAGGGGAAGGGGCAGACGGGATGAAAGGGACGGCATGCTGGGAGGAGACCCAGCTCGCGAGGTGTGGGCGGTAAGGGTTCCCCACCCGGCGGGGATCCGACGTTCTCGTCGGACAAATTGTACCGCTGCTGGAGGGTCAAGCATCGAACCGTTCTGCAAACAGAGTGCCCGATGCGCCAAGCCGAAGCCGTAGCAATGGCCTGGATTGTAAAGGGTTGCAAAAAATACTCGGGTGATCGCCTCAGGATCGTCGCCGTAGGAGACCTGACGGCAGCAACCATTGACTGCCAGGCCAAGGGCGGCATCAAGGTCAAACTGAACTTCTCACCGACAATTCCAAGCCTCAGAAGGGGCTCAAAATGCGCGTCGAGAATCGCACCCCGACCGTCTTGACCAGAATGCCGGAATCCAAGGCACCGCCCCGTGTGAATACTGCGGTCAGGAACGCGAAGTCGATGCCACTGGCTTCATCTCATGGCATACCACAAGCACGTATTCTAAACTGTTCGGGCGAATTCTGCTACAAGCACCATCAGTGGTCTCATGGATTCGAGGGGCATGACAGGCTCATTGTCGCTGAAACATCCCCCTCGAGTCAATGGCAATGCTGACGGGCAAGGTTGACGACAAACACAGCACTCCACGATCCAGGAGGACAAATTCGATAATTTTGCCGCATGCACCTCAGAATCTCCTCCATCTTCGTCACTGCCATCATGCTCACCACCATCTCTGCCTGCAATGTCGATGACACCCGAAACTCCCGCCCGAACGGCATGCCAGTGGACTCGGCGAGAACCATTGCCAAGCATTCAGGGGAACATACAGGCATTCATCCCACGATTGCAGCCGGCAATACGCTCCCTCTCTCCGAACAAGTAGACCAATGGCAGCACGACCTCTTCCCGGATTACAAAATAGCAGAGATGGATCCCATGGAGGCCTACCCGAAATATGAGGGGGCCCAGGAAACCATCTTCCGTCGTATGCGCCGGGTGCGTCCCATTTCCAACAGCTATGGCAAGGCCGTATATCCCAGACTATTGATGAAGGTCTATCGCTTCAGCTCCGGCGAGACCCTCGCCAGAGAGGTGGAAGCCTGGCTGAACACCCTCGGAAGTGCCACCAAGGGAATCCGATTGGGACAAGATGTCAGGTCTGTGAAGTCCCCGCCCCTGCTCTGCGCCGTGGTTCAAAATGATTTTCTGGTCGTGCAGACGGGATGTGTCTATGAAGGCGAGGAATGGTCGGCCAGTGTCTCCCGGTTTTTCGAGCGAATGAAGGCCATGGGAGCCGCCTATGCCTGGCAAGTCAAATGCGACGGCGGTGAGATGAGTTATGGGATCGGGGGGAGAAGCTGAATTTCCCTCCCCTCAAATGCTTTCGGTGGTCTCTCGGGTGATGCGCTCCTTGGCTTTGGGTCTGGGAATCGCATTCAGCCTGGAAATGATCTGGTCTTTGTAGATGGTGTAGGCGGGTTTGCAATCTGGCCGTATGGGATCGCCCTGCGGGAATTCTTCCTTGGTCGCATCCGTATGCACGCCATTCTTGATCATCTCGAAATGGAGATGCGGGCCTGTCGCCAGGCCGGTTTGCCCGACATACCCGATGGTTTGCCCTTGCTGGACACGAGTCCCCGCCCGGATGCCGGGCGCGAAGCCGGACATGTGCAGGTACCTCGTGGTGTATGTGCCGTTGTGCTTGATTTCCACGAAATTGCCACAACCACGGTTGAAGGTCGCCTGTACCACCGATCCGTTCCCGATCGACCAGATGGGAGTGCCCGTTTCGGCAGCATAGTCTGTTCCCAGGTGCGGCCGCCTGATCTTCAGGATGGGATGGAAGCGGGCATGATTGAAGATGCTCGAGATGCGGCGAAACTGCAATGGCGCCTTCAAGAAGGCCTTCTTGAGGCTCAATGCATTTTCATCGAAATAGTCTAGGACCGAGTCTTGGTCGTACTTGACCGCATAGAAAGGCTTGCCGGCATGGTTGAAATATGCGCCCTTGATCTCCCCGATGCCTATGCGCTCGCCTTCCACCCACTTCTCCTCGAACAGCACCTTGAAATAATCGTCCCGCTGCAACTGGAAGAAATCGATCGACCAGGCATAGATCTCAGCCATGGCGATCGCCAGCTGAGGATCCAAATCGTTTTCGGTAAATGTATTCCAGAGAGAGGAAGAGATCACACCTCCTGCCGCTCGCTCGATGACCTGCAGCTTTTTGCTCCCCGCACGCACGCTGACCTTGTCGCCGATTTCATAGACCAGGTAGTTCACCGGATCCTGCTCATAGATGAAGTACTTGACTTGGTCCAGCGAATCGCTGGTGCGAAGCAGGCAATAGGACTTGCCTGTACGGATCCTGGTCACATCCAGCAGGCCGGAGGATTTCTCCACCAGTTCTGCGACCACCTCCTGTGGGATGCCATTGTTGCCGAGAATCTCGGAAAGGCTTTCGGAAGGCTTGATTACACCGGTGCAGACATAGAGGCCGCCAATGTTGATGCCGTACTTGTGCGCCGACTTGTCAAAGTCCCAGAAAATGCTCCGCTTGATGTCCCACAATCCCTCCTTCAGCTGCCTCGGGACGGGTTCAAGCCCTCCCCAAAACACCATTGCCAGCAGCAGAACTGCGATCAATCCTGCACCTATGAAGGAGAAATTCTTCAATGCTTCACATTAGAACGCTGTAAGGTACCAAAAAGATCAATTAAAAAAACAAGTCCAAGGTTATCTACAGAATCAATTCCGCTGTTTGATCAATGAACAAAGGGCAACGTGGATAAGTTTTCTACAGAAGCAACAAATTTTACACTTCGATCAACGGAATGGATCGCCCATTCGCAGGAGGATGGCTTCTGCGGCTGCAATCAGCGATGGATCCGGCCATCCAGGCTCCCAACCTCCATTACAAACTATCCACATCGTTTGTCAAATGCCCCTGTACCTGTAATTTTGCCAAAATTATCGTTTGAGATGCCCATCAATCCTTCCATACACCACGTTCTGATCATCGGAAGCGGACCCATTGTCATCGGTCAAGCCTGCGAATTCGACTATTCCGGTTCCCAAGCATCTCGTTCACTGCGGGAAGAAGGAATCAAGGTCACTTTGATCAACAGCAATCCCGCGACGATCATGACCGACCCTTCCACTGCCGACCACGTCTATCTGCTCCCCCTCAACCGCAAATCGATCATTCAGATCCTGCGGGAGCAACCCTCTATCGATGCAGTGCTGCCGACAATGGGAGGGCAGACAGCCTTGAACCTCGCCATGGAATGCGACAAGGCGGGAATCTGGGCCAAGTATGGTATACAGACGATCGGCGTGGACTTCAAGGGCATCGAGCGGGCGGAGGACCGGGAGATTTTCAGGCAACTGATGATCGAGATCGGTGTAGATGTACCACGTGCACGCACTGCCAAAAGCTTCTTGCAGGGCAAGGAAATCGCCCAGGAAATCGGATTCCCGCTGGTGCTCCGTCCGAGTTACACCCTTGGCGGGACAGGAGGCGGCTTTGTGGTGGATCCGAGCAAGCTTGACCAAGCCTTGACCCATGCATTGCATGCAAGTCCGATCCACGAGGTGCTGATTGAGGAGAGCATTGCGGGTTGGAAGGAGTTCGAGCTGGAGGTGCTACGGGACTGTGCCGGGAATCATATTGTGGTCTGCTCCATCGAGAACTTCGATCCCATGGGCATACACACCGGCGACTCAATCACTGTCGCACCCGCCATGACCCTCCCGGATACGCAGATGCAAGTGATGCGCAATGTTGCCTTCAAGGTGATGGATGCCATCGGGGAGTTCTGCGGCGGCTGCAATGTCCAGTTTTCCATCGATCCCGATTCCGGACGCATGATTGTGATCGAGATCAATCCGAGGGTTTCGCGCTCATCCGCCCTCGCTTCCAAGGCTACAGGCTACCCGATCGCCAAGATCGCAGCCAAACTCGCCATCGGCTACCGCCTGGACGAACTGAACAACCAGATCACGGCGAGTACCTCTGCATTTTTCGAGCCTACCCTGGACTACGTGATCGTCAAAATCCCCAGATGGAACTTTGACAAGTTCCGTGGCAGTGACCGCAGCCTTGGCTTGCAGATGAAGTCTGTGGGCGAGGTCATGGGCATCGGCAGGAGCTTTACCGAAGCCCTTCAGAAGGCCTGCCAATCACTTGAGAATAAGCGCAACGGCCTTGGGGCAGATGGCAAGGAGATCACCGATCTGGAAGTGATCATACAGAGCCTCGAGCATCCGTCAGATGATCGACTCTTCCACATCAAGGACGCGATGCACCTGGGAATGCCACTGAAAAGAATCCACAAGCTGACCAGGATCGACATGTGGTTTCTGGAAGAAATCTATCGCCTGGTCAAGCTCGACAAGGAAATCTCCGCCCATGACATCGAGACATTGCCCCGGGCACTCCTCGCAGAGGCGAAGCGGAACGGCTATGCAGACCGCCAGATCGCACATCTGCTGGATTGCAGGGAGTCACAGGTCTATCAGCTCCGAACCGAAATGGGCATCCGGCGGCAATACAAGATGGTGGACACCTGTGCCGCCGAATTCGAAGCCAAGACGCCCTATTTCTACTCTACATTCGATGGAGAGAACGAAAGCAGCAGCACCGACCGAAAGAAGGTGGTCATATTCGGCTCGGGTCCGAACCGTATCGGCCAAGGGATCGAGTTCGACTACTGTTGCGTGCATGGTGTCATGGCTGCCAGTGAGGCAGGCTATGAAACCATCATGATCAACTGCAATCCCGAGACGGTGAGCACAGACTTCAATGTCAGTGACAAACTCTACTTCGAGCCGGTCTTCTGGGAACACATTTACGATATCATCCAGCACGAAAACCCGGACCAGGTCATCGTCCAGCTAGGGGGACAGACGGCGCTCAAGCTTGCAGAGAAGCTCGACCGCTATGGCATCCGCATCGCAGGGACAAGCTACCAGTCGCTGGACATCGCGGAGGATCGCGGGGCATTCTCCACCCTGCTCAAAAACCTCGACATCCCATACCCTGAATTCGGTGTGGCCGAGAACGCCAACGATGCCCTGAAGGTGATCAAATCCGTGGGATATCCTGCCCTCGTCCGGCCAAGCTATGTCCTGGGTGGCCAAAGCATGCGCATCGTGATCAACGACGAGGAGCTCGAGGAGCATGTCATCAACACCCTCAAGGACATCCCCGGGAACAAAGTCCTGATAGACCATTTCCTGGATGGGGCCATCGAGGCGGAGGTGGACGCGATATGCGACGGAGAGGCAGTGCAGGTGATCGGCATGATGGAGCATATCGAGCCGGCAGGCATCCATTCCGGCGATTCAAACGCAGTCCTGCCGCCATTCAGCCTGGGGCCGTTGCAGCAGACGATGATGGAAAACTACACCAAGCGCATTGCCTTGGCACTCGGCGTGAAGGGACTCATCAACGTGCAGTTTGCCATCCAGAAGGACCGGGTCTATGTCATCGAAGCCAATCCCAGGGCCTCCCGGACAGTTCCTTTCATCGCAAAGGCTCACGGCATCCCTTACGTCAACTACGCAACAAAGGTCATGCTCGGTGCCAACAAACTCGGCGATTTCTTATTCGAACCCAGATTGCAGGGGTTTGCGATCAAAGAGCCAGTGTTTTCATTCAACAAGTTTCCGAATGTCAACAAGGAACTCGGCCCTGAGATGAAGTCAACCGGCGAATCGATCTACTTCATTGAGGACTTGAATGACGAGCATTTCTTGCAGCTATATCTGGAGCGGAACCTCTACCTCAGCCGCTGAACTTCAAGAATCAAAACGCATAAGTTTTGGATACGGGTTCTATCCACAGTGACTTCCAAGACTTCCGTCGCAATGTCATTCTTCGGAAACGGAATGAATTCCTGAACAAATGGTGAGAGAGGCCACCACTTCGAATCGTGGAACTCATGGGAGAAATGCACGACCATCTGGTTTTCTGTGACAGTTGTAACGGACTTGTCCATACAGGCGACGGTCATCATCCTGTCCCTGCTGCTGCCGATTCGCCAGATGATCCGGTCCAGGTTGCCAATCTATCTCATAGGAATACGGCCGCACGAAAATGCTCACATGGCTGATCCGTACTTCGTCGTCAGCGCACGGTACCAGTGATCCCAGCGATGGAGGATGTAGGATTTTCCCTCCAACAGAAATTCCTTGCCACCTGAACTATACTCCACGCGGCCACAATCCTAGGGAAATCGCATTAGAATCACCGAACAGGAGGAGGAGCCTTCAGGATGCGGTCCGCTTTATGACAGTCAAGGTAATGAAGGACATTGGATTTTCCATTTCTCTATTTTTTATCAGTAGTGTCCGACTAAATTCTAAACAAGGGCAAAAGTAGCCCTTCTTGACGAATCAAGGCATGTTTTTCCCTCCTTGGAAAAGTGAAGCCCCCCTCAAAACATGGTGTATTGTCCCTG
>JBJOPY010000216.1:0-9579 GCA_046050405.1 Bacteroidota bacterium
GTTATGACCTGAAGAAGGAGTACGACCCGGAGGAGGAATTTGCAATTGAAATCATCGTTCGATCCATTGAAAACGGCACCAACCCCACCTACTACGACTACTTGGAGGCGCGAAACCAATAAATAGGGTACACAGGTGGATGCATTATCCCTCCCCTTCACAGTTGGTCAGTATTCCTGTGTTCATGTTGTCCACTGCAAGCGAGAATAGCCTTGCAAGAAACCGGCCGGTACGTGATGACTGCATGTGAAATTCAAACAAAAGGTGTCTCGGGTGGCTTTTTCGCTCGTCTATACAAGTTTCGAAAGACGATTTCCTCGCGCCTGAACGGGTATCGAAAAGATCCATGTTCATCCTTGCAGTCTTCACGACAATCTGCTCCGTGATGATGCGATTGCTGCGGGAATAGACGGATGAGGTCTTGTAGGAACCCAAGACCAGGGGATTGACCACGAGCACATAGTCTATGCCGGCGAAGGCCGCTCCGAGTGGCTCCAGCAAGCCTTCCTCCGCATTGTACTTCCGCATGAATTCTCCTCCTAGACTGGGAATCTCATTCAGGAAGAATGTGGAATCAGCCTGACAAGGGGCTCTCAATTGCTCGGAGAACATCGTCCCGAGTGCCACGAGGGTTTGAGTCTTGATGTCTTCGATTTCAGCATTTTCCCCTAGGTCGGACTTGATGAACTGCGATAGCGGAATACGGTAATTCTCGTCGAAGCTGAAATACTTCTTGGAGAAATAGACAGCCACATTTGTCCCTTTCAGCGGAAAAGCCTGGGCATTCACGGGGGCAATCCCCACCAAGATCATCACGAGAGCACCCCATAACCCCTTGAATATCTGCATTGATCAGTAGTAGTTGTGGGAAACCAGCTCTTCATGGTATATGCGGCTTTCAGGATCGATCTGCACATGCCCGCCGACCGCCTGCTCCTCATAAAATTTGTAGTAGCCCACGATCTTGCCGATCTTGGGGGCATAGATTTCGTAGGCATGCTCGATCAAGAAAAAGGGAGGTGCCGGGTTTCCCGGGCTTTTCTCGACGGGCATGCGAAACGGCACTTGCAGGACGAAAACGCAATGCTCATAGGCGACGCCTCTCACCACGACTGTGGTATCGATATTCAGATACCGGTATTGTTGCAGTTCGAGGTTGTTGTAGAGGTTCCCGTTCCATGTGGCATTGGGGTAGGGCGGCCATCTAAGAACGAGCTTTCGGGTATTCCCCTCGATGCGTTCCGCATAGGTGTCGCTTAGGTATTGTGTCCATACCTCGAAGAAGTCCCATTGATAGATCGGTGTGGCAGATGTACCCAATGTATCGGTGGAAGTGTGCAGCCACAGCACGGATGCATCCCGGCCCAGCAGATCCTTTTCCGTACCCTGTGTCAGCTCTCGCTTGTAATAGGACCTCGCTTCCTCCAGCGTCACAGACGCGTAGATCGTGTCTATCACGTGATAGATGCGATACTTGTCGTCTTGCAACGGAAATATCTCCATGGCATTGGGTGGCACGGGATTGTATTCTCGATTGCAGGCCGTGAAAACCATGCTGACGATCAGCAGGTACACAGCCAATTTCTGATGCTTTGTCATCAAGGCTAAATTTATGAAAAAGACTGCTCCGAAGATTGGCAGAAAAACTTCCCCTCATTCGAAGATGGTGTATCGGGTAGTCCGCTCCTTGAGTTCACATGATTTCCAGAATGACATCGAGAACATAATTTCTCGTGCTCAAATCATCGGGGAAGTCCCAAAAAGCCTTTTCCAAGCGGCATGAAACTAAGTTTGGAATGGCTCTTAGACTCGGATGTACTGGAGTGGTGCTTGAAAGAGGATGTGTGAGGAACGCTCACATGACCTTGCCAGGCTGCACTTTGACCACCAAGAACTGCGCTTCTACAGTCGGATTTTGCTCTATTTTTAGCTAGGGATTATCAAATTTTTCGAGCCCTCTCCGGATCGACACGAACCGGTGGAACCTTGTGCACATATCCGATGGCTGGTGAGATACTGTCGAGGTTTCAAAGGAAATTGTGCTGAGACCTGCGGGATTTCCGTCCGTCATTCTTCTTGCAACTTCAATTTCCCGTTCCCATCCAGCTTCATAAGGAATACGTCATTCTTCCCATTGTACGCGAAGCTGTTGGTATGGCCACAGATTGCATACGTTCCGTCTTGAAGCTTAATGATGGAAATTGCCACGTCATCGAAACGACCGCCATAGTTTTCCTGTTCGAACTTCCTCTGCGACGACGGATTATATTTTAGTACCAAGATATCTTTTTGATCCCTGCCAAAGCTCGTTGTCGATCCAACTACCAGGAAGGAGTCACCGGCCATGGAAGGGATGCTGCGGCACATTGCCAGATCCTCTCCGCTCGGGCTATAAATTGAACTCGAGATGGAGTCCCCATCAGTAGTATAAGTACCCAAGAAGATATCCGTATTCCCGGATTTTCCACGAATGTTGCCAATCACTACGATCTTGGAGGAATCCTTGGGAATTGCGATTCCCACTCCCTCGGCACCAGAGCCAGCAAGAAGTGTCTTCATCCACACCAGAGAATCATCCTCCTGCTTCCAAGCAGCCAGCAGGATACTGTCTTGGTTATTTCCGCATGCAATCAAGCGATCATTTGTTGCGACCAAGGAATTTGCTTTGGTACCTGTACCTACCTTGTATGACTTCTCGGAAATCACCTCACCCTGCCCATTGGTCCGGAGCAACCAAATCCCACCTTTAATCTCGCCCACAGCTACCAGCTGACCATTTTTTAGCTGCACTACATGGTTCAGTTCCTTGTCCGATGGGGGGATTCCATAAGGTCTGAACCAGACGACTGAACCAGAATCTTCATCCCTCACATTCACCATCAATCCATCTTTGGCTCCAGTTTTAGGGTTGACGGTGTACCCCGCCATCAACAGGGTTCCATCGTCGAGCTTGATCAAATCGTGCATGACAGCATCTTTTGTGGAGTCCATGCGATATCCTAGCTGCCACAGTAATTTGCCACTAGGATCCGTCCTGATCAACAATGCCTTGAGGCCAATACTATCCGACTGCTGACAGAGGATCGCAAACCCATTGTCTTCCGTTTGCACGATGTCCCATGCCTTCTCGTCCGCATCCGTGCCGAAAAGGCGGATGAACTTCTTGCTCTCCAAGTCTTGGTCTTTGGTTTTGCAGGAAGCCATCATACACAGCATCGAAAGTATCAGGTGTATAGGTAATCTTCTCTTGGAGCTCATTGCGATTCGGATTGGGAGTCTTTAACCTTTCTTTGTTTTTCAGGATTGCCTTCCAGTACATGGACCTTGTAATTTCCAGGGAGGAACGCCCCCACCGTCAACTGTATGCTGTGTAGCCTTGCAGACTGGTCGGATACATTGTACTGCCAGACAATGGATTCATAAGGATCCGGGTATCTATCGTCAGTGGAGACAAGGCCAGCGAACCTGATCTGGCCAGAAACCTTTGCAGAAAGGCTAAAGCCCCCGAGGTCAAAGTTGTAGCCAAATGCAGCCATGCCTCCCATGGCAAACATCTCCCGCCTTGGGGGTTTCCCATCCACCTTGATATTCGCGGTAATCGTCTCAACTGGATATAGTCCTAAGTAGTTAGTACCGACCACCGTGGAACTGCTTGCAATCAATGCCCTCCCAAACACGCCTGCTTCCACAAAAAAGTTTGAAGTTTGGTGCCGTTCGGGTTTTCGCCGATATCCAAATCGAAGCTGCATCTGCAGGGGTACTTGGATATAATGGGCGGATTGCTTGAAATCTACTGCCCACGTGCTGTCCGTCTCGATTTTATTGTTTGACTTGTATTCTCTGGAGAAACCCAGTGCCTCATAGGTCAGTCCGGTAGAGAAACCTCCCCGAAAGCTGAAATTGTGAATCCATTCCAGACCGAATTCGGGTTGCAGCTTTCCCTCGTCTTTAGGTTTGGGTCTTGAATTTGCGAGATCCGTGTAGATGTTGATGGGATTCCTGAGCTTCACGACGGTGTACTTCAGGCCAGTGTGCAACCCAAAGCAATTCTTTGGGTAGGGGACGATCTCTCTGAGCAATTTTGCAAAGGCTGGAGGATCGTTTTCGACCCGCAGGGAATGGGTGGGAAACCGCGTCAGGAGCAACTTTGTGGCTTCTTCCGCCAAGCTGTCCCGACCCAGCTGAAGGCAACTGAGTGCGTAAAAATGCATGAAACCCTCCGTCGCACTCAGCAGTTCATTGTTATTGCTACCGGCGGTCACGTCGAAAAGCAGCCGTATGCAGGGCTCCTGCTTGGCGATCATCTCGAACTCCCCGACCCTGTAGAATTGTTCGATTCGGTAGAGGTCAGCGGAGGTTGTCGGGCATTGGGCATGAAGGGAGGTGGAATGAAACCACCAACCCGTCAACAGGATTCCGCAAATCCAGGAATATTGCCTAGAGTGGAGCTTGCGCTTCTTCATCTGGGAAAGACAGCACTCCCTGATGGGGGGAGTTGGCTGGTGGGATGTTTCTCGTCTCATGGCGTTACCTGATGAAGTGCGTCCTTCAATTCCGCCGGTTGGGTGTACCAGTGCCGGATCGTCTTGTCTTTGGAGATGGAGTAAAGGGCCTTGGAGTCTGCGCTGAATCCCAATCCAGTCACCCAATCCCCATGTCCAGTGAGGGCGATAGGTGGTGATTTCAGATCGTAGGTACGGAGCAATCGGAGGCTTTGGTCGAAACTTCCACTGGCGAAATACTTGCCGTCTGGAGAGAAGCCAACTGCCGTCACCTTGGAGCGATGGGACATGATTGGTCTCAAGCTCTTGCTCGCCCATTCATAAAACCAAACCTCCCCATTTTCAAGTCCGATGGCGAGAATGGTCGCATCCCTGTTGAAGGCCATCTTTGCGACTGGACTCTGTAGGGAGACCGATCCCAGTGTGCTGGCGGGTTCCCCCCACAGATAGAGGGTCAGGGTGAGATTGTTGCCAACCACCAGATACTGCTCATCAGGGCTGACTTCAATCGCGGTAATTTTGTTTTTTGGCTCCGGGAATACGATCGGAAAAGTCTTGCTTTTCCAAGTCCCGTCCGTCAGCCTAAAGTCGCCAGACTGTGTGGTGGAAAGCAATACTTTTCGCCCGGGTAGATATTTGAGGCTCGTGACCGGCTCGGTATGTCCGCTGATCGTGCGTAAACTCTTTCCGGAGATGTCATACACCACCAGCGCATTGGACTGGTTGCTGGCAATGATCCCGTTGATTTCTGGTACATATTCCAACACATTGATCTGATTGCCTTTGGAGGAAGTCATAGAGGGTGAAACGGCTCCCTTAACGTTCACATTGCGCACCTCCCAGAGGGTGCCGTCCAATCCCATTACTGCTGCAAGGTCTCTCGAGGGACTGTAGTCCATGATCACGGGATAGCACTCCAGCCTCGACTGGATCTGAGGGGAAATCCGATCCAATGCCTTTTCCATTGCAGTATAGATCCGCGAATCGTATGGGGATCCGCCATTGGCGGTGTACAGATCGTAGGCCATTTCCGCAAGTGCTTTTGCAGAGTCTTTGGATGGCGTTTCCAAGGATTGAGCAGCCATGAAAAGTGCCTGGAGCTGGTTGGAGGTGATTTCTGAACGGGTGCGTGCCTCCATCGCAAGGTCTCTCTGGACATCGGCCTCCTTTTTCGCGGCCTCGGTTAGTTTGTTCTTCACCTCCAAGGTGTCAAAAGCATCTTTCAGACTGGCGTTGCTGACTTGCAAGGCCGCATTGGCGGATGCAATGTCGTTCCGCTGTTGTTGCACGATCGTAAACTGCTCACCCAGTTCTCTCTTCTGGATTGTAATCGTGTCAATCCTCAATGCGAGAAGGTCGTTAAGGGACTTCGTCTCCTTCAACAAGTCAGCATTGATGTCCAGCGTCTTTCGAAGTGTATCGGCCTTGGCCTCCACTTCCAAAGTCTTTTGCTCGGCGATGCCCTTCTGATCCAGCGCATAGATCGTGGCAAAGACGGAAAACACCAGCAGTCCGATGATCACGCAGATCACGACTACCAGCCTCCTCAAGTTCTTTCGTTGGCTCTCCGATTTCTGTTGAAGAAGCAAGACAGCTGCCTTTTCCTCCTCCTCCTTGATCCATGCGGCATGGCTATCGCTCAGGAACTTCATCGAAGCCTCGTAGTTCCCTTCATAGCGCGACGCCCATGCTTCGGTCGGCTTTGTTTCCTCCTGCCATTTCAGGGCGATACCGAGTTCGGGCTGCCGCCACAGGTTTGCCTTTCCCTGCAGGTACAGGGCGGTCGCACGCGAGAGCAGGATGTATTGCTCAGCCGCACGGGATTCCTCTCTCAACCAATCGCCCAGCCTCTTCCACAGGCGCATGAAACTCTCATGGGAGATGTCGATCACCGAGTCGGGTGTTAGCGGGACCCCCTCGGGAGGCATGAGGAAACTGCAACCTTTGGCCCTGTAGGCTTCTATCACCTCGATCACTTGTAACTCCGGCATATCCCTGACCGCACAGATATCTTTCAGGCGCGTCGGCCGCCGAATGCCCCGGCCATCACTTTCCATCTTCGTAAGGCACTTGAACAGCATCTCTGTGACAGGGGCTAGCCCCTTCATTTCGAGCGAAGCATAAATCTCCTCCGCATGCTGGTTCAGCGCATTTCCCAGGCCCCCGATGGCTGAGTAGTCTGTGATTTGAACCTCCTCGCCCTCTTTGTGGATGTTCCAGGTGCGCATCAGGGCATGTTGCAGGATCGGCAACTGATCCGGATTGTCCCCCACATCATTCAGCAGCCTCACCACCAATTCTGGCGCAAATTGCCCATGGAACACCGCGCCAGGTCGGGTGATGGTCTCCCGCATTTCCTGACGTGACAACCTTGGTATCAAGTATTGTCCCCGGTTGATGGCTTCGGGAAGATCCACGAAGCGAGGGCATTCTCCCAAAAAGTCGCTTCGCATGGTGATGATGATATAGATCGGATTCTCAGGCTTGGAGGTGGCCTCAATCAGCAGACGTATAAAGGCGCGTGCTTCGTCCTCCTGGCCCTTGTTCCCCATTTCATCGGCAAAGCGGAAGATTTCCTCGAACTGATCCACCACGATCAACAGGTTCTGACCTTGTTCCAGGATAGGCCCCATTGCAGCCTCCTCCAAACCGAAGCAACTGGAGGCCAGCATCGTCTTGAGCATGGCCATGGGCTCGATCATCTGGTAGCTGGGATCGTTAGGGGCTTTGATCAGATTTGCGAGCTCCTCGGCAAGGAAGTGGATGGGACGATCCCCAGGACGCATGATGGCGATCTTCCAATCCGAGGCACCTGACATCCGTCCAGCATCCAGTGCGGGAAGCAGGCCTGCACGCACCAAGGAACTCTTTCCGCTGCCGGATCCTCCCAAAACTGCGAGGAATTTGCTGTCCCGCATGCGGTTGATCAAGGTGTCTATCTGTCCGTCACGCCCGAAAAAGATAAGATTTTCATGGCTGTAATAGGGTCTCAAACCCGGATAGGGATGCTCAGGCCCTCTGCGACGACGTTTACGTGTTGCTTCCATGCCTATCCGAGGGATTTAAGGTAATCAGAGAGTGCCGCATCCAGGGGCTTGTCGAATCCTTGGACAGTGAGGATATCCTTATCGAGCAGGCCGTCCTCAGCATCCAAGACCCAGTCTTCCTTGGCACTTGACTTCTTGCCCGTGAGGTATACCAGCTGAGGGTGGTCGAATGGCTTGGTACGACCGATTGCAGGCGATTTCCTGACCTCATTCAGTGAGGACTCCACCCAGGCCTGTGAGCCATTGTCCCAATAGATCATCACGGCATCGCACTCCACGAGCTGCTGCTCCTGCATCTCCCGGATGGTCTTGGCATCACCATCGAAAATCGGCAACATCAGTTTTACAGGCTTGTTTTTCAACGTGATATCTTTGAAGAACTTCCGCAGTTCCCGCACTCCGTCTTTGTCGGCTTCCTGGTGAAGAAGGTAAATCGTGAAGATTCCGTCTTCCTTGGGTACTTCGACGGGTTTGGGCTTCAGTAACTCCATGACCTGCACCTTCAGAATCTCGATCGAATCCTGGATCAGGTCAGCTCCTATGAGGTATTCACGGTCAGTCCGCAGCCTGTCAATGAAAGCACCTTGCGTCCCCGCAACCTCCCCCAGGTCCTTTGGCATCCATATTAGACGTTTCATGCCACGTTTCTTGCTCTCTTCGACAGCCCATTCGTTCTGCAATTCCACCATTGATTTCTCCGTGCCGTCAAGCACCACGCCATAGCGTGAGCCGATCATGTGGATGGAGAAGTCGCATTTTTCCAGATCTGCCTGGGCAACCTTTTTGAAATCGTCCACGTCCTCGAACGCCCCTTGCTCCTGCGGCAGCACGAGGCAATTTCGCCTCAGAAGCTCGCCCACGAGCTCATCCCGTATTTCCCTCAGTTCCTTGCTGGGATGGGGAATGTAAATCGTGGCGACGGCTGGGCCGCTCGGCAGGTCAGCACTTTCAGTCTTGGGGGCTCCACCTACTGGCGGCGCGGATACCACTGCGCTGGCAGCAGCAGGGGCGGTTTTGCCAGATGCAGCAGCATTTTTGAGATTACTTTCATCGATGCTCTTTAGCATCTTCGCAAGGGTTACTGCGACATCATAGACCTTCCGGATGAATCGTTGCTTTTCTGCATTTCCGAAGGATGGGTCTATCGGAGCAGGGGTGCGCGATTCAGGATCGATTTCATAGAAGTCGAAACCCGTCGTCACGTTCAACTCGGAGGGCAAGGCATTCCGATCCACAGGCAGTTTGTTGATCTTGAATACGCGGTAGTCGTTGTCCACCTTCGCACCCCCCTGGGCTTCCGCATTTTGCAAAAAGGTCATAAGCTCTTGCTTGCACCATTCTGAAGCGAGGTACGGTTCGGATACCACGGTCAGCAGGACGGCACATTTCCCCACGATCTGCTCCAGTTCATCCGCAAACAGCTTGTTGCCAGGCATCTGATTCTTGTCACGCCAGATGCTAAATGCCCTCGGCATCAGCTGTTTGAGCCAAAAATCTAACCCTGCTTGAAAGTTGGATACCCATCCCTCTTGCTCGGAAAGTGGCGGAGGCTGATTGTCACGCCACGCATAACTGATCATTACATCATGTTCAAATCCCATCGTCCAATGTAAAATGCTAGCCTTCTCGTCAATTTATTTACACAAACATTCCCTGTAATCTCGGCCAAGGTCGTAACCTAAATTTGAAAAATCAAGTCTTTGTGTTGTTTTTTTAAAAGTCATGAGAACATTAAGCGTGAATAATGTTTGCTGGGTTGGAATTCATGCACATTTGGGCGTCGCATTCGTGACGGGAAGATCGTCCTGTTGTCCGCCCATGGCTGGGTGGATGCCCTTCCGGACGAATGATTGCATGACACCTGCCACAACCCTCCTGGATTTTTGAATTTCGTCGTACGAACGGGCCCCTAGTGTCGCGTCAAGCCTAAGAACATAGATTCAACTTTTGTGGACATTTCTGCCGGTAATCCCGAACGAGGCTGGGGATTGTGGGCGATGTGATCATGAGAAAAGTCTTGATCTTTGCAG
>JBJOPY010000217.1:0-11585 GCA_046050405.1 Bacteroidota bacterium
TCCCTCTGGCAGCCCATTGAGTCGATGGTGACGATGTCCCCCTCCACGTCCAGCCCGTCCAGCAATTGGGGGATTGCCGCGACCCCGTTGCTTTTGGAGTCCACCTTCACCTGCCCCAGGACAAGCCCGCTGGAGTTCGCCCAGGCACCGGCAACGTGGATGGGATTCCGGCCCCGGCTCTTGTCATGCGACCCGCGGCTGGTCTTGCCGTCCAGGCTGACGACCTCCCGTCCCCCCGGCCCGCCCAGTGAGCCCGCACACCGCAGGAACACCGATTCAAAGGAGCCGGGCCTGATCCGCACGAAAACACGGCGGACCGTGTCGTGAGAGGGGATTCCGTTTGAAAGGTGGAGGTGCCCCCGAAGGAATTCCAGCCGCGTCCTGCCGAACAGCCCGGTCTCCTCCCAACCCTCACAGCCGCAGACCACGGCCATGACGGTCAACAGGAGGATGTCGCTGAGCAAATGGAGCTTCTTCCGGTTGATGCGCGGGTCCTCGACTTCCGACAAATGGCGTTTCAACGGGTCAATATGTTCTTTTTCCATGTGAAATTAACTTTTCTGGAAAACCAGACATTCGCAACGCAAGCACGCAGCCTCGTTTTGGCAGCCCAAATGAGGATTCCTCACAAGTGAACTGTTTTTAATGCGTTTGCCCTTCCTAAAAGTGGAGAAGAGCCCCAATTGCCAGCACCAGCGAAGCCGCCATCCTGTTGGATGCCCAGGCATCCTCAGGAGTACTTCGGCAGTCTTCCTGCCCATCATGTGGCAGGAGAAAGGCCATACGTCAGGAAAAGATGCCAACCCTCAAACGACAGTTCTCACCTCTCTCCCCGCTTGGCCGCCTCGTAATCAGGTGCCATGAGTTCCTGTGACTGGGTAGGCGACCGCCTGTCGCGACCGAAGGCATTCCAATATGCCCGTGCAGTCATGGAGTCGTAATGGAGGATTCCACGACCATACTGGAAGGTCTGAAAAAGATTCAATGCCACGAAAAGACCCAGCAAGCTCCAAGCCGCAATCTTGAGCGCTTTCGCCCGGAGCCATTCCTGCATCCGCGTGAACACCACAGCGAGCCCCAATGCGAGGAGGGGATAATAGTCAATGAATGTCCGCTGCCCGAAACTGCCACCATACCACCAGCACCACCAGCAGGAAATCACGTAGGTGCCCAGGAAAAGGGTGACCGGAACCACCACAGCAAAGGGAGGAGCCTCACGTCGAAGGAACAGCAGCCCGGCAATGCCCAGTGCCATCAGTGGCGTGTACACGAGCCAGCCATTCCGGTAACTGAAGAGCACGCTCAGCACCTTGGGGTCATTCCAGAAAAACGATTCGTCACCGTAGCTGTAATAAATCCAGTGGCCGGTCAGGTGCCTCCAATAGAGCAACTGTGGAAGCAGGATCAGCGCCTGCAGCAGCACCCAAAGCAGGAATGTTGGAAACTGCCGTATCCAGAACCGAATCCGGTCGCGCACCAGCTGCCCTGATACGACCCCAAAGCCTAGCGGAATACACCACATGAGTATAAGGGAAGGCCGGATCAATACCAGCAAACCGCAAACAACACCAATCCCGACGGCCGACCGCCAGTGGGGTGCAGCATGAAAGCGAATGGTCAGCAGCATCAATCCACTCACCAGGGAAAACAGATAGACGTGCGGCATGGTGGCTTGACCGAAGGAATAGTAATACAGATTGGTTCCGAAGGCCAAGACAAGCATCGTCACCGACGTCACCTTGTCCGGGAAGTACGTCAGCAGCACCTTCCGCAACCAAGCCATTCCCAGGCACAAATAGAAGATGGCACTCAGCTGGAGCCAAAACTTGTAGGGTCCGGAATAGCCGTGTGCCTCGTAGCCCAATACCAATGCCGAACCATGCGCTACCAGGAAAAACGGTGCATAAAGCCAGCTCAGGCCCATGGTGTATTTTTGCACCGGCCCGAAGCCATCCTTCCAGATTACGCCCCAGACTTTGTCGGAATAGAAATCGTTCCCGGGGGCATAGCTCATCGAGATGTCTCCATGGACCACGACAGCGGGAAGGTAGCAGTAGTAGGAGACGACGTCCCCCTCGAAGACCTTGCCGCGATACCACCGTCCGAGTACAAAAAACTGCACCAACGACGCCATGGCGATGAACCAAAGCACATTCTTGGAGGTGATGCTGCTGAAACGCATTCGGCGGTGGAATTAGCACAAGACTGACCGATCCAAACGAACATGTTTGCAGATCCATGCCCTCCTCGTGCTGCTGATCGACCGGCACCCGCCTTGCGGGATCACAAGGCATCCTTCAAGGACGTTCATCCTTCTTCACCCTCACTTCCCAGGTTGTCTTCCGCCACGATGTACAGTGGCCGTTTCCGCACATTGGCTCCGATCCTCGCGAGGTACTCCCCGATGATGCCGATTCCGACCAGTTGTATGCCGCCGATAAAGAGGAATGAAACCATTTGCGAGGCCCATCCGGTCTGATAACCCGGGGAAAAGAAGTAGCTCAGGATGGCGTAGATGATCAGCAGGAATGCGACCCCTGAGACCGCGAAACCCGCCAGGGTGATAAACCTCAGCGGCACCTCGGAGAATGCCGTGATGCCGTCCAACGCGAACCGAACCATCTTGGCGTAGGAGTAGCTTGTGTGGCCGCTATGGCGCTCGTCGCGGTCGTATTCGACCGAGGTCTGCCGAAATCCAGCCCAGGATATCTGCCCCCTCAGGAACTTGTGCTGCTCGGGCATCTGCTTGAGGACGTCCACCACCTTGCGGTCGATGATGCGAAAGTCCCCGGTATCCAGCGGGATGTCGATCTTGGTCATGAGCCGCATCAGTCTGTAAAATAACCGTGCCGTCCATTTCTTCATCAAGCCCTCGCCCTTGCGCCGCCGCCGGCGGGCATAGACAACCTCGAAGCCTTCCTTGTGGCGCCTGTAAAGGTCTGCAATCAGCTCCGGCGGATCCTGCAAGTCTGCATCGATGATCACCACCGCCCGCCCCCGTGAATGGTCAAGCCCCGCAGTCACTGCCACCTGATGCCCAAAGTTCCGGCTGAGGTCGAGGAACCGAACGGCAGTGTTGCTGGCTGCCAGTTCCCGAATCACTGCCATGGAATGGTCTTGGCTCCCGTCATTGACGAACAGGATTTCGTAGCTGACTCCCAGGCCTTGCATCACCGCCATCATACGGCTATGCAGCATGGGCAGATTTCCCTCCTCATTGTGGACAGGGACGACAACGGATATGTAGGGCTTCGCGGCCATGTGCACCAATTTAGGATTTTCTCCGGTCATTGCCCCCAGACAATGAATCCATCGACAAGGGGTCCCGACTCCAATGGCATGTAACGGTTGTTTATCCAGACTGGCCGCCCATTCTCAAAACCATGGACATCGGTTCCCAAACGCAGGCGGTCGCAAAGCCCAGGGCTTGCGACCGCAATCAGGTTCCCATACGGGGAAGCATCAGCCCATGATCTTGTTCTCCTCGATGAACTTCGTGGAATACACCCCTGACCTGAAGATTTCGTTTTGCATGAGCTTTTTGTGGAAGGGGATAGTGGTCTTGATACCCTCCACGATGAATTCGTCCAGTGCACGCTCCATCTTGGAAATCACCTCCTCCCGCGTGCGGGCAGTGACGATCAGCTTGCCGATCATGGAGTCATAATAGGGGGGGATCACATAGCCTGCATACACGTGCGTGTCCACCCGCACACCATGCCCCCCCGGCTTGTGAAAGCCGGTGATCTTTCCCGGAGAAGGACGGAAGTCATTGCTCGGGTCTTCCGCATTGATGCGCACCTCCATCGAATGCACTTCCCCGGGGAAATAGTGGTGACCCGATACCTCGATTCCCGCTGCGACCTTGATCTGCTCCTTGATGAGGTCATAGCCGAAGACTTCCTCGGTGACCGGGTGCTCCACTTGTATGCGGGTGTTCATTTCCATGAAGTAGAACTTGCCTGTCTTGTCCACGATGAACTCCACTGTTCCGGCACTGTCGTAGTTGACAGACTTTGCAGCTTTGACGGCAGCCTCCCCCATCCTGGCACGGAGCTCGTTGTCCATGAAAGGTGCCGGGCTGGGGCATTCCTCCACGAGTTTCTGGTGACGGCGCTGAATCGTACAGTCGCGTTCGCTCAGGTGGGAGACATTGCCGTATTGGTCGCCGACGACCTGGATCTCTATGTGGCGCGGCTGCTCGATGAATTTCTCCATGTACATGCCATCGTTGCCGAAGGCCGCCGCCGCTTCGCGGCGGGCATCTTCCCAGAACGGGGCGAGCTGCGCTTCATCCCAGACGATGCGCATCCCTTTGCCGCCGCCGCCGGCGGTGGCTTTGAGCAGGACGGGATAACCGATCTTGCTTGCGATCTTGATCGCCTGCGGAAGGTCTTTCAGCAAGCCGTCCGAACCCGGGACCACGGGAACACCGGCCTTCCTCATGGTCGTCTTGGCCATGGACTTGTCGCCCATGTTGCGGATCGCATCGGGACGGGGGCCGATGAACTTGATGCCATATTCGGCGCAGACCTCGGCAAACTCCACATTCTCGGACAAGAACCCGTATCCGGGGTGGATGGCATCCACGCCGGTGATTTCTGCCGCAGCGATGATGTTGGGGATGCTCAGGTAGCTCTCCCTGCTGGACGGCGGCCCGATGCAAACAGCTTCGTCCGAAAACCGTACATGCAAGCTGTCCCGGTCGGCAGTCGAATAGATGCCGACCGTTTTGATGCCCATTTCGCGGCAGGTGCGTTGAATACGCAGCGCAATTTCGCCACGATTCGCAATTAGGATCTTCTTAAACAAGGCATTGACAATTATTGGACCTCTATCAAGAAAAGGGGCTGATTGAACTCGACGGGCCGGGCATTCTCCACCAGAATCTTCACAATGGTGCCCTCGATGTCGCTCTCGATTTCATTGAACAGCTTCATGGCCTCGATGATTCCCAGGATTTTACCCTTGGAGATCTTGTCGCCGACCTTGACGAATGGCTCTTTTTCAGGGGAATTTGACCGGTAAAACGTTCCAATGAACGGAGCAAGGAATTCCTTGAGGTTTTTTTCATTCCCCGATGCGGTTTCTACAGGTTTAGGTTCTGCCACGGGGGTTTCTGTTTGCGTGATGGCTCCAGGGGGCTGAAGGGGCAGTGCTGCCGCATACGGTTGCTGCTGCTGTGGCACAAACGGTTGCTGCTGCATCTGAAGATAGCCGACGCCCTCCGGCCTGCGTTGCACCCGGAGACGGAAATCGTTTTGCTCGATCTCCACGTCTGTAAGTGTGCTACGGTTGATGAATTTCAGAAGTTCCTGAATGTCTTTAATATCCATAATTGCGGAATCATTTCTAGGGTAATAGATTAATCCTTGGCTCTTTCCATGTAGGAGCCGTCTTCCGTGTTGATCTTGATCCGGTCACCGATGTTCACGAACAAAGGGACACGCACTTCAGCGCCACCTTCGACCGTGGCAGGCTTCATGGCATTCGTCGCCGTGTCACCGCGTATCCCAGGCTCCGTGTAGGTCACCTCCAAGACCACGGTTGCCGGCGGTTCCACGGATAGGATGCTGTCATTGTCATTGACATTGAAGAGAATCTCCACGAGGTCATTTTCCTTGATGAACTGTGGATTGGGCACCTTGCTGGAGTCAATGGGAATCTGGTCGTAGGTTTCGGTGTCCATCATGATGAAGTATGAGTCCTCACGGTAGAGGAACTGGTATTGACGACGCTCCACGCGCACAACGTCGATTTTGGCGCCCGATGGAAAGGTGTTTTCCAATACACGGCCTGTCGTGAGGCTCTTGAGTTTCGTTCTCACGAAAGCGGATCCTTTGCCTGGCTTCACATGGAGGAATTCCACGATCGAAAAAATATCATGGTTAAACTCGATTGTGAGACCCTTTTTGATGTCTGAGGTACTACCCATAATTCTCATCTTAAATTTAGAGGGGGAAAATTAAGAAAATTTCGGGAAGCTATGACCGAATGGCGAGCCGATCTCCCATTCGGGATGCTTCTTTGAAGGAATCGACGCTACAGGACCCCCAGACCTTCGCCCAGGGCGTACTGATGGAAGGACTTCACGAAGCGTCCTTGAAAGTTCAAGCTGTCCATCACCGACAACCCCTCGATGGACTTTGCTACAAAATCCCGTCCACGCGTGTAAAACAAGGTTCCTTCGAAAAAATCTGCCTCGAAATCCAAGATGGAATCCGCGAAGACGGTTGAGGCTTCATCCGTGAGGTTCGGCCCGGCAGCCATCAAGTCGTAAAGGTACTCCCTGCCAAAGCGAATGCTGAAGTAGGGGGTGGGTCGAAGTTTGGAATAGAACACAGGATACTTCACGCCGATAAGGTAGTCGGCATTCGGATCGATCGACACCCGATAGGTTCTGAGGCTGTCATGCGACATCACCACGATGGCATGGTAGCGATTCAGCAGCAGCTCATCCACTGGAAGACCGTTTCTGACGGTGGCGCGGGGGGTCATGGCGGACTCGTCGTAGATCGCCACGAGGCTGTCATCGATTTGCAGGTAAAACTTGCCGCTGTTATAGATGCAAATTCCAGGCTTCCCTTTGAGCTGAATCTTTTGAATATCGCCGTTTTTCCGCTTTAGGAATGCGATCTCATGAGCGAGCGAATCTGCGACAAGCACTTGCTTCACCCCCACGGCAAAATGGTGAGGTGCAAGCGGAAGGTGGCCAAACTTCTCCTTGATGCTGCCAGAGGTGGGATTCACTTGCAGGAGACTATGTTGGTTGCCGCTGGCCAGCCATACGAGGTTGTCCACCATGCCGGCATCGCTAAGGTCTGCGTCGGAAATGTTCGCCTTGGAGTTCCAGGATGAATCCAACTGGTGCAAGTCCTGGCGATATTGGTAAAGGCTCAGATTCCCGCTCGGCGTCCTCACGAGGAAGAAGCTCGCGTACGTGCGTATCTCATGACCTGAGTCGCCGTCCAGCCCACGGCAGCCGCATACGGCAAGCATAATTGCGACTGCAGCAAGAAGACCATTCTGTAGGATCAATTTTCGCACGCAAGCTGGAATATACGTTGATCATGGAGAGAACCGAACCGCCCCCAAAGGTAAATCGGGCGGATGAAATGCGAAAGGGACGCACCAAATTTTAAGGGGGCCGCCCATGGGCCTCGCTAGGAAGAAACCGATCGTATGTCGTACGTGCTTGGTCAATTACCAACCGGTCGGCCACTAAAAGTGAAGGTGGACGCCAAGAGAGATTGGATCGCAGCAATTGTCTGGCTATTGAACAAGCGCGGAATTAGGGCGGATGCAGTTGCCAGTGACTCGGTAGGGAGTCATGAATGAATGGTGCAGCATGCAATTTGGCAGGTGATCTTTTCTCGGAGGAGAGGAAAGGGACAAGGCAGACGAAAGTGACACGCTCGACACTGAACGCATCGGGTTGAAACCAGCAAACAGGAACAAAAGCCATGATGGGAGGCCATTTCGATTGCATTTTTTTGCGCCCCCTCAATGATCGGGAAATGTTCCAGGTAGTTTGAGTGCCTCCTATGTCGTTGATTTCTTACTATCTTCGCTCTGCCTTAGCATGAATTCCGTGGCAAGAAGGAACGTCCTTGATTTTGATCCCGACCAGCACATTGCCGTGATTGGCATCGCTTCCAACGATATGGTCTGGAGGCTCTGCTGGAAGTTGAATCAGGCCCTAGGCATCAACCTAGCGACGGCAGAAGATGATTTAGCCCAGACAAGGGTTCCGATTCTCTACGCAGATGATGAGTCTGACCCGGAATTTGACTATATTTTTTTTGAAAATGTCCTCAAGCGCTCACAAGGGACGAAGCTAGCTACAACGTTTCGGTTCTGGTTGGTGGTCAAGGGCAAGAAGGATCGGCGCGCGGAGACAGACGCACTCGTGAGGGTCATTTCTGAGATCGACATCGTCTCCATGGCGTTAAATCTCACCGATGAAAAGGACATCAAAAAACTACTCCCGTGAATTTTACAAAGTTCAATCGCACGAAGGTGGTCTGTACCATCGGACCCGCATCCAATACGGAGCCAATGCTTCGAAAAATGATCCTCGCAGGGATGGATGTAGCACGGCTCAACTTTTCACATGGAACCCATGACGAGCATGCAGTGGTGATTGCAATGATCCGAAAACTCAGCGAGGAGCTCGGCACTCCAGTTTCGATCCTCCAAGATCTGCAGGGGCCGAAGATCAGGGTGGGGAAATTGGATGCTCCCTATCCAGTGAAGCCCGGTGACCGCATTTTTCTGAGCACCAGCTTGGACGAGCAAGACGGAAACGTCTTGCCGATGCAGTATGAGACTTTCGCGCAGGATGTCAAGGTCGGCGACCTGATCCTGGCAGACGACGGCAAGGTAGCGCTGACCGTGATTTCCACCAACAAGCGGGACAAGGTGGAACTTGAAGTGGTTTACGGTGAGGCCATCGGCAGCAAAAAAGGGGTGAACCTGCCGTATACTTCGATCTCCATGTCCGCACTGTCTGAAAAGGATACAAGGGATCTCTACTTCGGGATTGAGCAAAAGGTGGATTGGGTGGCCCTGTCCTTCGTGCGAACCGCCCAGGAGGTGCGCGACCTGAAGTCCCTCATCGAGGAAGCGGGAAGCGACATCAAGGTGATGAGCAAGATCGAGAAGCCAGAGGCACTCAAAAACATCGACGAGATCATCGCAGAGAGTGACGGGATCATGGTCGCCAGGGGGGATCTGGGAGTCGAAATCCCATTGGAACAGGTTCCGATGTGGCAAAAACGCATCATTCGCAAGTGCAATCAGCTGGGTAGGCCGGTGGTAGTCGCCACGCAGATGATGGAGAGCATGATCGAAAATCGGCGCCTGACCCGGGCCGAGGCCAACGATGTGGCGAATGCCGTGACCGACGGGGCAGATGCCGTGATGCTCAGCGGGGAAACCGCCATTGGCAAATATCCCATCGAGACCATCCAGAGCATGGAGAAGATCATCGAGATCGTCGAGAGCAGCATGGATGAGATCTATTTCCGGAACATGGTTGCCGACAAGGCCTCGCCGACATTCATCCATGACTGCACGATCATACACGGCTGCGGCCTGGCGCAGCAAACCGGTGCAACGGCGCTCGTGGGCATGACCGCATCCGGCTACACGGCATATCAACTCGCAAAATGCCGACCCAAGAGCAACATCTATATCTTCACCCACAACCGTCGCATGATCCACATGCTGAACTTGGTATGGGGGGTGCGCGTGTTCTACTATGACAATGACGAAGGCACTGACAAAACCATCGAGGAGACCACCGAAATCCTAAAGCAGCATCGCCTCGTCAAGCGTGACGACATTTTGATCCATTTTGCATCGATGCCCTTGCGGCAGCGCCTTCGCACCAATGCCATCAAGATTGCAAGGGTGGATTGATGACAGGTTCAGAAAGGGAGCTTCCCTGAATACGCCACAGCGTCCTCTCAGCGGTGCTGGTTGCTGCCGATTGCGTTCAGGTCCTCGAAGGCAATCGCCAACCGCTTCGCCATGGACTTCTCGCCTTCGCGCAACCAGACACGGGGATCGTAGAATTTCTTGTTTGGAGCATCAAGGCCTTCGGGATTGCCGAGCTGGCCTTGAAGGTAGGCTTCCTTGGACTTGTAATAATTGAGTATGCCATCCCAGAATGCCCATTGCGTATCGGTGTCTATGTTCATTTTGATCACGCCATAGCTGATGGCCTCGCGAATCTCTTCCCGGCTCGAACCCGACCCGCCATGGAAAACAAAATTCACTGGATTCGGGGCTGTGCCGAAGGTCGCCTGGATGTGTTCCTGGGAGTTTCGCAGAATCTTCGGGGTGAGCTGCACATTGCCGGGTTTGTACACACCGTGTACATTCCCGAAGGCTGCGGCGATCATGAAGTTGGGACTGACATTGCTCAGCTCGCGATAAGCGTAGGCCACCTCCTCGGGCTGTGTGTAAAGCCTGGCATTGTCCACGTCGCTGTTGTCCACGCCATCCTCTTCTCCCCCGGTGACCCCCAGCTCTATCTCCAGGATCATGTCCAGCTTGTGCATCCGCTCGAGATAACGCTTGCAAGTTTCGATGTTCTCCCTCACGGGCTCCTCGCTCAGATCGAGCATGTGGCTCGTGTAGAGGGGGCGTCCCGTGGTTCGGTAGTGTTTTTCACTGGCAACGATGAGCCCATCCACCCATGGCAGGAGCTTGCGGGCGGAGTGGTCAGTGTGCAGAATGACGTCGATGCCATACAGTTCTGCAAGGCGGTGTATATGTTCTGCTCCGCTAATCGCACCGGCGATGGCCGCCCGCTCGCCAGCATTGTTCAGGCCTTTTCCTGCATAGAAGAGGGCACCCCCATTTGAAAACTGAATGATCACCGGGGAGTTGACATCCCTTGCCGATTCCAGAACTGCATTGACCGAACCTGTGCTGACGACATTCACGGCAGGCAAGGCAAATTGATGTTCTTTTGCAATCTCAAACAGATCCTGTGCTTCAATACTGTTTAGAACGTGAGCCATATCAGTGTGTTGATTTCGATTAAGAAGAATGCCAACAAATAGGATTCGGTTGCAAATCTAGGAGCTTGATTTTGGAAAAGGAAACATGAAAAAGCGGAATCTAGGGCAAACGCATTACAAATATCTTACTCGTTGCGTAATCCACAGTTGGGCTGCTAAAGTATGACTTTGTGCTTTCGTTTCGAATGCCTAGTATTCCGAAAAAGTGGATTGCACATGGAAAAAGAACATATTGACCCGTTGAAACGCCATTTGTCGAAAGTCGAAGCCCCCGCATCAACCGGAAGAAGCTCCATTTGCCCGGTGACATCCTCCTCTTGACCATCATGGCCGTGGTCTGCGGCTGCGAGGAGTGGGAAGAGATCGAGCTGTTCGGCAAGACACGGCAGGACTTCCTTCGGGAGCACCTCCGGCTTTCAAACGGAATCCCCTCCCAAGATACGATCCGTCGTGTTTTCATGCGGTTCAAGCCCGGCTCATTTGAATCGGTGCTCCTGCGGTGGGCGGGTTCACTGGGCGGAGGCCGGGCAGACAGGTGGCCATCGGCTTGGACGGTAAGACCAGTCGCGAGTCGCATGACAAGGGCCAGAAACCCATCCATGTTGATGACGCTTGGGCGAATTCCAGTGGGCTTGTCCTCGGGCAGGTGAAGGTGGACCCCAAAAGCAACGAAATCACTGCAATCCCCCAATTGCTGGACGAGCTGGACGTGGAGGGGGACATCGTCACCATCGACTCAATGGGCTGCCAGAAGGACATTGCCCGGAAGATCCTCGACTGCCGGGCGGACTGTGTCCTCGCGGTCAAGGGAAACCTGCCTGGCCTCGAGGTTCAAATCAAGCAATCCTTCGTTTTGGAAAAGCCGGAAGAAACCTTCCTGACTGTTGAAAGCAACCACGGGAGAATCGAAACAAGGAAATACTCCCTGGTTGGGAACCTGAAGTGGATCGGGGTGAAGGACCAATGGCCGGGCCTGAATGCCATCGTGAAGGCCGGGCGGAAGCGGGAAACCGGGGGCTCCGTCCAGGAGGAGACGAAGTACTTCATCACCAG
>JBJOPY010000218.1:0-11094 GCA_046050405.1 Bacteroidota bacterium
AAAAGCCCTTTGAATACCCCGAGGAAGGAAACCGAGGTGTCGATGACTACGGAATGCAAGCGGTCTACCTCCTGAACCACATCCGGATCCTGAAAGTGCTTGAGGGTGTTGAGGGAGGCAAGCTCCACATGGTGGCCGCTCCGATGAAGAAAGCGCGTGGCATTGTACGTGGCAATGTTTCCCCCGTCATTGAGCGGCCAGGGGATGCGGTTGGTAACCTGGAGAATGTGAAGTGGCTTCAATCGGTTGCGAAATTAAGGAATCGCCTCGCAAACCGATCATCCCTCCAGAACACGGAAAACTCCAATCCTCACCTTCTGAATTTTTCCATGCACCTGTGAGCGACCACCTTAACGAACTTTTCCCAACAAATTTCAGTGCGGTCAAGGTTTTTTAGGTAAAAAATGTTAACGTTGGGAAAATAATTTACTCTTTTTTCACAATCAATTAACAGAAACACAAATTATGAGAAGATTTTTAGCTCTTACGTGCCTGCTCGTCTTGACGGCAAGTACGATGTACGCGCAAGGAATCCTATCAGGTACGGTGAAGGAAGCGCTGTCGGGAGACCCGATGCCTGGCGTCACCGTATTTGAGAAGGGAACCACCAACGGCACGGTGACGGACGCTGAAGGCCGTTACGAGATCAAGGTCAAGGATGCCAATGCAATCTTGGTCTTCAGGTTTATCGGTTACGCCACCCTGGAGCATACGGGCGGCGGAGACGTGAGCCTGAATGAAGACGTGCTGATGATGGACGAGGTCGTGGTAACCGCGCTCGGGATCAAGAGTGACAAGAAGGCACTCGGCTACTCCGTGCAGAAGGTGGGCGGCGACGCACTGACAGGCTCAGGGGAGTCTAACATGATCAACGGCCTCAATTCCAAGGTCGCTGGAGTGCAGGTGATCAGTTCCAGCGGTTCGCCAGGCGCTGCAGCCTTCATCCGCATTCGAGGCTCATCATCGCTCACGGGGAACAACCAGCCCTTGATCGTCGTGGATGGCGTGCCCCTGGACAACTCACAGAACATCGGCGGAAATCCCGACAATGGTGACAATGCACTCCTGGATGGTGTGAATCAATCCAACCGCGGGGCTGACATCAATCCAAACGACATCGAGGAGATGACGGTCCTGAAAGGCCCGGCCGCTGCTGCGCTCTACGGGATCCAGGCAGCAAACGGCGCCATCCTGATCACCACCAAAAAAGGAAGCAACAGCACCGGAAAAGGGGTGATGGTATCCTTCAATACCAGCATGGCCTGGGACCAGGTGAACCGGCTTCCGGAATTGCAAAACCGTTACAGCCAAGGCATCGACAGCCTCTATAAGTCACCCGAATCTGGCCGCTCCCAGAGCTGGGGAGCCGAGATCGATACGCTCAGCTGGGACAACAATGCCGGCAACCCGACCGATCCCTACGAGTATGATGTCCACGGCCGTATCGTCAGTGACAACGATCCGCTGGCCCGCCAACCTGTCACTCCCTATGACAATCTCAAGAACTTCTTCCGCACGGGTCTCACCACCGACAATTCACTCGCACTCTCCGGTGGCAATTCGAGCACAAACTATCGCTTCTCCATCGGAAACACACATACGAAAGGCATCGTGCCAAACAGTGACTGGGGGCGCACCACGGCGAAGTTTGCCGGTGAGTCCAAGCTCAGCAACCGTCTGCGCAGTGCTGCATCCGTTGGGTATTCGAACTCGGGGGGCAGTCGTGTGCAGCAGGGATCCAACACTTCCGGATTGATGCTCGGACTGCTGCGGACACCCGTCACCTTCGACAACTCGAATGGCGCCACCGATCCGAAGGATCCCTCGGCCTATCTGCTCGCCGACGGCACCCAGCGCAACTACCGAGGTGGAGGCGGCTATGACAACCCCTACTGGACGATCAACAAGAATCAGTTCAAGGACGAAGTCAACCGGATCTATGGCTTCACCAGCCTGACCTATGATGCTACCAGATGGCTGAATATATTCTACAGAATCGGTACCGACGTGTACAGCGACGAGCGCCAGCAGGCCCTTGCCGCAGGTTCCGCCACTGCACCCGCAGGACGGCTCTACACCGAGAAGCACAACTACCGTCACGTCAACAGCGATCTCTGGGTCACGGCACAGCACCAGTTCACAGAAAAGATCGGCGGCTCGCTGATGCTGGGAAACAACCTCTTCTCGAAGAGCTACTCGAAGATGTACACCCAGGGAGACGGATATTCGATTCCTGACTTCAATCACATCTCGAATGTAGCATCCTCCTTCGGACGCTACACCACAGATGGCAAACGAACCGCAGCTGCCTTTTTTGAGGCAAAGGCATCCTACGATGACTGGCTCTTCCTGGACCTGACCGGTCGCAATGAGTGGTCCTCCACCCTTCCTGCCGCGAACAACTCCTTCTTCTACCCTTCTGCCAACTTGGGACTGGTGTTCACCGATGCATTGGGCATGGAAGAGAGCAGGGTGCTGCCTTATGGAAAGCTCCGTCTTTCCTATGCCTCCGTAGGCCATGACGCACCCTCCTACGCGCTGGGCAAGTACTTCACTGGTACTGCGGTCGGTGACGGATGGACCAACGGTGTGAATTTTCCCTTCAACGGCATTGCAGGCTTCTCGGCTGACGATCAATTGGGTTCCAATAACTTGAAACCCGAAAAGAACAACACCTTCGAAGTCGGCACAGATCTAAAGTTCCTGAAAAGCAGGATAGGACTGGACGTCACCTACTACCGTTCGATGGCAGTGGATCAGATCCTGGCCATTCCAGTGGCAGCTTCCTCCGGCTATACCAATGTTTACATGAACGCAGGCAAGATCAGCAACCGGGGTATCGAAATCGTCCTGAACGCCACGCCTGTCAAATCGGAAAACCTGCGCTGGGACATCCAGATGAACTTCACCAAGAATGTGAACATGGTCCAAGAACTGCCGACAGGTATCGAGACGATCTTCCTGGGTGGATTTGAAGGTACGAGCATCCGCAACGTCGCAGGACAGCCCTATGGACAGATCTATGGCGGCACCTTCCTGCGCGACGCCAATGGCAACCTTGTGATCGAAAGCGACACAAGCTCCGAATTCTATGGCTATCCGATCGAATCCGGCAAGGAGGCGGTGATCGGCAATCCCAATCCCAAATTCATGTGCGGTCTGCAAAACACGTTGACCTGGAAAGGGCTCAGCCTGAATGTCTTGTTCGACTTCCGCTATGGAGGCCAGATCTGGAACGGCACCCAGGGAGCCTTGGTGTTCTTCGGGATGGCTAAATCCACGGAAACCCGCCACGACGACCATGTCTTCCAAGGTGTCAAGGGTACGGTGGACGGCGACGGCAATCTTATCCTGCAGGACGAGAACGGAACCGAAGGAACCTTCGTGAATGATGTGAATGCTCCGCTGAACCAGGCCTGGAGCATGACCAATGGCGGCGGCTTTGGAAACGTGCCGGAAGGATTTGTCCAGACGACTTCATGGGTTCGCCTGCGGGAGGTCACACTGAACTACACCCTGCCGGCCAAGATCTTCGAGAAAACCCCGATCAGCAGCCTGAACGTGGGCGTATCCGGCCGCAACCTCTTCCTCTACACCCCTTATGAGGGCATAGATCCAGAAACCAACCTCATGGGTTCGGTGAACGCACAGGGCATCGACTACTTCAACATGCCCAACACCCGCTCCATTTCTGCACGCCTTGGTATCACATTTTAATCTGAACCCATCATGAGAAAGCTAAATTGTATTCAATTGGCATTGTTGGTTGGCTCCCTGGCATTGGCTTCCTGCGAGAAGTATTTCGGTGATGTCAACACTGACCCCACCCGCCCTACCGAAGTCAGCCCCACCGTGCTGCTCCCCAGCGCACAGGTTTACTTGGCCTTTGGATTGCAGGGAGATATCTCCCGCTTCACCTCCCTGCTGACGAACCAGATCTATGGTGCTGATCGTCAGTTCGCCACCTACCAGGTATATTCCATCACCGAAACTGACACCGACAACTGGTGGAGGTTCAATCATTATGGCGGTGCCATGTTTGATCTGAAGAACATGATGAAATATGCGGACGAACTCAATGCCCCCCATTATGGAGGGATTGCACGCATCCTGATGGCCTACGGGCTGATGACCGCCACCGACCTCATGGGCGACATCCCCTATTCCGAGGCTTTCGCTGGACAGGACGACCTGACCCCGAAGTATGACACGCAGCAGGAGATCTACGCCTCTATCCAGAAGCTTCTGGCGGATGGCAAGGACAGCCTGGCCTCGGCGACCTCCGCAGCTGTGGAACCGGGAGACGAAGACCTCGTGTACAAGGGCGATCTGGAAAAATGGACGATGCTCGCCAACGTCCTCTCCGCCAGGGCTTACCTGCACCTCGGGAAGGTCGATGCCACGAACTACACCAAGGCGCTGACCGCCTTGGGCACCCCCGGGGTGGAGAGCTTTGGGGGAGCGGGTGACGATGCGGTAATGCACTTCGGAACCAGCGAAACCTCCGCCGCACCATGGTATCAGTTTAACGACCAGCGTGGGGACATCCAGTTTACTGGATTCATCCTGGACACGATGACGGCCCTGGACGATCCCCGGCTTGCCGCTTATTATGATGGGGATGGCTGGCTCGGGGAATACTTCAACGCTCCAAATTCTCCCTACTTCTTCGCAAGTTATATGGAGCAGAAGTTCATCGAGTCAGAGGCTGCGTTCCAGTCCGGCGACGTTGACCGTGCTCTGGAGGCCTACAATGATGGCATCGATGCATCCCTGAGCCGCCACGGCGTATCCGCCGACTCCGCATTCACTGCCACAGTGCTGAGCGAGACCACCGGAACCCTGACCCTCGAGATGATCATGGTGCAGAAGTACATCGCGATGTACCTCGACCCTGAAGTCTTCACAGACTGGCGCCGCACAGGCTTCCCGAGGCTGATCCCGAGCCCAGGAAACGTCACCGGTGATGTGATCCCGCGTCGTCTGCCCTACCCACAGTCGGAGCGCCTCTTCAATGGCGCGAACTGCACCAGCTGCGGTGCATCCATCACGTCGAAAGTCTGGTGGGACATGTGACCAAGGTTTGATTCAGAATGGATCCAAGCAGCCCCGGTCAAGTTTTGGCCGGGGCTGCTTGTTGGAGGATTGGAAGCCCGCTTGCTGCATCGCCCGCTTCCAGGCGATTCCGGAAATACGGCAATGGCATAGCTACCCTCCAGACGCCGACCGCTCCTGCCGCCGAAGCACAGACATGGTCAGCACCAGCAGGAATGGATCCACCACCATCCGGTACCTGCCATCCGCCCAGACAGCAGCTGAGACCAGCAGGAGGAGGAGGATGGCGAAAAATGCCGATGTCTCCGCCACGCCCCACTCCCTCCATCTTCGCATCCCCAGCAAGGCACCGATGTACATCAGCAGGTTGCAGATGAGCTGTAGGATGGCACTCCCGATGGCCGCTGCCGGGAACAGCGTGAGTTCCCTTGCCCAGCCATATCCGACCCCCTTCAGCATTTCCCAGATGCAGCGGATCTCGAATCGGAGGGCATCCCAGGGGTGCGAGAGGAAAAAGGATACCGTCAGCCAGGATGCATCAGAATGCAGCAGCTCTGTTTCATGCGTCTGCCGGGTCACTGGATAAGACCGCAGACCAGGCAATCCAGTCTCCAGGGCCGCAATGCTGTCCCCCGCCATGTACCAATGCCGCTCATCCATCGGCTTGCCTTCCCGCCAGGCCTCCAGGCCTCCCATCCTCCCATGGAGCATTCCCATGCTTCCCATCGAGCTGAGCATCCATCTTCCCGATACCTGATGGTTGCGCACCATCCACGGCCCCACGACCAGCAGGGGAACCAGGACGATGGCGAGCCATGACGAAGGGCGGAAGGATCGCCTTCTTACGGCACGGACCGACAGGAAAACCACCGCCGCCAGCAGCAGCGGCATCGCCACCGGACGTACGAGCACCCCCAGCGACAGGAGTGCCATCGCACCTGCCAAGACCAGCCCGCCGCCGCCCTTCCAGAACCTGAGGAAACCCCAAAAGGCCGCCATGAGCAGGACAACGAACAAGGTCTCACTCAGAACCATGCTGGCAAAAATCGCAGGGTAAGGCTGGAGCAGATACAGCCCTGCCCCGGCGGAGGCCACCCGTGGCCCATACGATTCCAGGGCAGCCCTGTAGATCAGCCAGGCAGTCACCAGGACGAGAATGTGCTGGACCAGGAGCACCAGGAAAGGAATGCGTCCCAGCAGCAAAAGGAAAATCGGATAACCGGGCGTGCGCTGCAGATCCTGGGTCAAGGGCGGAGAGTAGCCCTGACTGAATTCGCCCGAGGACGCAAGATTCTCCGCGATCGTCAGGTACTGAATCGAGTCATCCGTGAGGTAGGTCCTGTGAATGAGGGCGGAATAGAGGAAGTAGCCGTGAATCGCCGCGACGAGGCAACCCACCATCGTGGCCTTCCAGCCGTATCTGATCCATGGAACCTGTATCCGTGACATTCGCCCACAATCTACCAGCCCGGAAGCAGAGAATCAAGCCGGACTGCCACCACAGTTGGGGAAATCGCATCTCCCCTGTTCGGATGACTCTCTCTGCATCGTCAAGACCCACCGAAACTCCGGGGTTCGGGGGGTCGCGCCCTGCTACCGCAAGGGAGAATCAGGCTCTTTTGCAAAATGGTTGAAAACCATCCTGTCCATGAACCTCGGAAACCACTTGTTGAGAAAAACCGTGAGCCTGCCCTGGCCAGTGAGCACGAGGGTGATCCTTCTACGGAGCACGGCACGATAGACCTCCTCCGCGACTGCCTCCGAGCTCATCAGCTTCTCCTCCCTGAATGGGGTTTCTGCCTGTTGGCCACCGTCAGCCCTGAGCGCAACCTTCCGGATGTTGCTCTCGGTATAGCCCGGACAGGCGGTCAGCACGTGTACGCCCTTTCCCAGCAGCTCCGTCCTCAGCGATTCCAGAAACCCATGCATGGCAAATTTGGAGGCGCTGTAGCCGGTACGAGCCGGCAATCCACGATACCCTGCGATGGATGAGATTCCCACGATGGAGCCTCTGTTCTGGATGACCTGCGCAATCGCAGCCTTGGTGCAATAGACCGTGCCGAAGAAATTGACTTGCATCAGCCGCTCGATGACAGCGACATCGAGGTCCTCGAACAAAGCCCGCATCGAGATTCCCGCATTGTTGATCAGCACGTCCACCCTGCCAAACTGCCGGATCGCCTCCGCAATGAAGCGTTCACAGTCAGCCTGCTGAGTGACATCCAGCCGGCAATGGTGGACCGTTCCACCGGCTTTCTGGATTTCTCTTCCCACCTCGGCCAATTGTTCCACATTCCGGGCACCAATGACGACCTTGCTGCCTTCCCGTGCGAACTTCAGTGCCAATGCGCGTCCGATCCCGCTTGACGCACCGGTGATGAGCACGACTTTGTCCTTCATTTTTTGATCGATTCTTCGCCGTGAAATTAGTCAATATCTCAGCCCATCATGCAGCTGAAGCCCTGGAGACCATTCTTTTTTTGCCCTGAGATTCCCCTCTCGATGATGCCCAATCGGCGTAACTTCACCCCTGCGATGTCTGATACAGACTACAAAGGCAGATTGCTGCGGCTATTCAGGGAAATCATGCTCCTGGCCAAGTCTCCATCCGGACTTCTTGTCACTGAATTATCCCACAAACTCGGAGTCACCTACCGGACCATTTACCGGGATTTGCAGCTCCTCGAGCAAGCCGGGTTCTTTCCCGAGGAAATTTCAAATGGGAGATACATCATTCGGGGATTTGACAGGGAGGTCCGGAAGTTCGAGAAGAATCTTCAGTTCTCAGCCGAGGAAGCTGGAATTCTTGCCCAGGCGCTTGCTTCAATTCACGAGTCCAATCCCATGAAAAGGGTCATCGCTGAGAAAATTCTCGCCTTTTCGGGAACGGAGGATGTGCTCAGGGTCGTCGTGAAGACAGCCATCAGCCGAAACATGGAGAACCTCGCGACGGCCATTCGCGAGCGGAAGCAGGTCCGCCTGCACAACTATCACAGCGCCCACTCCTCCAGCATCAAATCCCGCAAGGTGGAGCCATTCGCATTCTCGAACGACGGTGTTTTTGTCAAAGGTTTCGAGCATGGCCCCAATGTCAACAAAACCTACAAGATCGAGCGCATCGAGGAGGTGACCTTGCTCGATGAAAAATGGAAGTTTGAAGCATTCCACGAAACAGAGGACAAGACCGACATTTTTGGGATCAATGGTGGTGAACCTCATCCTATTCGACTAAGGCTTAGCATGAGGGCCGCACATCTGCTCCAGGAGGAATATCCACGTGCCACGCCTTATATAGTGAGGGAGGATCTCAGGCACTACCTGTTCGAAGCCACCTGCAGCAGCTTCATAGTGATCGGACGATTCATCCTCGGCCTCCTCGATGAGATCGAGGTGCTGCAGCCCAAGGAACTGAGCGAGTATCTGAACGAACGCATCACGAACAGAAAGGTGTAGGCGGAACACCGTACCGCAGCACCACCCCTCCTTTCCATCCTTTTGAAATTTCAAAGTGAAGCGGTGCTTTCCAATCGAATGTGGGAAGGCTGCCAAGATGCTAACTTTATTTGCTGCCCTCCTCGCCCAGAGGCCACTCCAGAAGGCGTCCGCGCAGTATTTTCGTGCGATCGGCTAATTTATTTTTCATTACGCTTGGATATTGCCAACGAAATGAGTATGTTTGCCTCATGTTCATGAAAACTTTTTTTGACTTGCCTAAAAATATCACCGGGGCTTTGACACGAGATGTCAATATGGCCCCTCAGATTTGAGGCATTAAAACAAGAGGCAATGAAAAATGAATTGTACAAAACCCCGGACATGATCCACTGCACCTGCGGAAACCACATGCTCCTGATGCCTGGACACATCTGTGAAGTTTGCATGGGAGTGGCTCCGGAAACCGACGAGGCACTCCCCCCGGGCACTACGGACAACTATGATCAATTCGATATAGACTACTTCGAGGCCTTGGAGCGTATGTTCGAGCGCCTTGGATTCGCAGCTTGACTTCTCTTTTCAGCAATGATTTATCCCATCCTATTCATCATTCACCTATTCAGGTAGTTTTACAGCAGCAGTTTTTGTGGAATGTCCCCTTTCTCCCCGGAAGGGGCATTCCTTTTTGCTGCCCAACCCTGCCATCCTTGCCATGGTCTACCGCCGTTCGAGCCGGATGGCCAAGATTCCCGTGCTACTTCCGTCCAATGCGACCAAGGTTGCTTCGAAGCCCTGGAATCCATGTTGGAGAGCATCACATTCTCAGCCTGGCCCTCCACTCCTCTCTGTTCCGGACACACATCCCTCCCTCCTCCAGCCCTGAACGGCACCAGGGTGATGGACAACCAGTCCGAAGGGGGCGAACCGCTCGCTCCGAAGCCCTGCGATCATCGCCGCATAGGCTGCACCGGTACCCCCGGACTGCTCCCCTCCACCACGTCCCTGACCAGCCTGCACCAGGTGGAGGATGGCGGCAGGAGGGTTAGGAGGCCGAAGGCGGAGGTCAAATCATCGGGATTCATGGCGCCTTGGATCCATCATTTTTCAATCATTCGAGCCAAAATTTCGTTGATAAAAAAATTTCATTCGATTTTTTCCATAAATTCGGCGGATTACATAGAGCGCAATGGAAATGTCGGAACATAGAAGGTCTGCTTTATCGCATACATCCGCAGTGAAGTATCTGCATTCATCAATAATGGGCAAGTAAATGGTCATGTCATCTAAGCGTTTCATATCAGGAATGGTCGCCTATGCATTGCTCATCGGCACTGTACTACTCGGCGCATCCTCCTGCGCACGCAAGATTTATTTCACCGACGATGCCCGGGTTAAGATTGCCAGCGCGGAGAATGGCGAGTCACTTCTCAGGGAACTTCAATTCTACACGGACGACGAGATCCTCCTCCGGTATCGGAACGTGGAGAAATCAATGGCGCCGGTCGACGGGGTACTGCAAAAAAAGGAAGCGATTCAGGTCAAGGACATCAGAATCCGTCGCGGAACCCCCTGTCGCCTCGATTCCATCGACAGGTATAGGAATCTGCTGTGCCTCCGCTTCGGGCTGGATCCGGGCGAAGTCCTGCGATTTTACAAGAACAGATACGATCATTACCAGATCTATGCCGACAAATGGATCGGCGGCCGGGGGAACATCAAGTTCCAAGACCAACCCTTCAGGATCGAGCGGCAAGGAAACGACTGCCTGCTGATGGTGAAGAACTCCGAAAAATACCGTCAGGTCACGAAAGTGGCCCGTGCCAAGGGTGTGCGTGTGAACATGGATCTTGAGACCCCGATCAGGGACACTATTATCGAGGAACCCGAGGAACCCGAGCTGAGGTGAACATCCTCTAGAACTGGTGGATCCTTTTCAATCAAAAAAATTCAATATCAATTGGGATAAGATGAAATCCAAAAACCATATCATCCTCTGGGTATTCGGGATGCTTGTTGCAATGACTGTGCTAGCCTGCAAGCCAAAATCAGTGTTTCTGCATGCCGAGCGCGTCAGGATGGACACGCTGAACTACGACCTCGGCCAAATCCAATTTTACAACGACAAGGACATCGTGCTCCGGCACAAGCAGTCTGAAGGAGGCTTCGTCAGTGAGATGGGGGGAAAGATGATCGAGGTAGATGGAGAAGCCATTTACCAGGTCGTGATCAAAAAAGGAACACCCTGCCTCGTGACCGGGGAACAGAACGATAAACTGCTGGTGAGGTTTGAGCCAGGGGACAAGCGATTCCTAATCTTCTACAAAAATTCCAAGGGAGCCTATCAGATCGATGCCTTGAAGTGGGTCAAAAGGTATGGCATGATCAAGTATGCAGGTCTCGACTTTACCATTGAACCGGAGAGCAACGATGTGCTGCTCATGTACCGTCAGAAGAGCAGCTTCAAGTCGATTTCCAGTTCCAGGACCATCAAAGGCTTGCGCGTGGAGCCATGAGCCTCATTCAGAGGCTTGGACGATGACCCCGTTTGGCGATTGACTGTTTTGACTGATGGGTGAACTTTTGCTTACTTGACATCCCAGAACG
>JBJOPY010000219.1:0-12461 GCA_046050405.1 Bacteroidota bacterium
ATGGATGATGTAGTCCCTTCCGATTTGAAGGGGTTTGCCGTCGATGGTGAGGGACTGCTCTCCTTCCACCAGATTGAGGGAGAACCTTACCGGCTGGAAATAGGGTTGGGATGGATCGGCGGGCGAAGGAACCGGAAGGAGGCCGAAGCTCTCAAAATGTGCGGCGATGTAGTCGGCGGCGATTTTATGTCCATCATTCTGGTATCCCCGGCCGTGCATGGAGGGAGAGGCGAGGTCTTGGGCGAAGATTCTGGCCCTTGTCAATACGGTGTCCTGGGCGGTGAGGCGAAGACCCATGAGCAGCACCAGAAGCATCAGACGCGTTTTCTGCAGCGAGAAACGGTACGTGACAGGTACGCGGAACCCAGGATTCCCTCTCTTTTTGTAGGATTCGACCACCATTGGGTTTGCCATGCGCGGCAAATCTTTTACCCGAGCGTTCTCAGGTTCCCAAATTCTAATCTTTCTTGAAAGACCAACCCTGACATACAGCATGATGCAGTTGCTTTTTTGGTTAATATTACCAGCCATCGGCAAAAAAGTAAAAAAAATCAAATCCTATAGACAATGGAAGTGAAGAGACTGTTCGATATCTTTCCTTATCAGCAGGAAAAATATCCGCAAAGTGCAGCCCTGGGGGGCAAGGCAAATGGTGTGTGGGAGGTCTATTCCACGGCCCAGGTCATTGAAGTTACCGACAGCATCGCCCTGGGGCTCCTAACCCTGGGGCTGAAAAAGGGTGATGCCATCGCACTGATCTCAGAAAACACCGTCGAATGGGCGTTTGCCGATCATGGGATACAAAAGATGGGCGGCATCGTGGTCCCACTCTACCCGACCTCAAATAGAGATGAGTTGGCCTATATCTTGCACCATAGTGAGGCAAAGCTTTGCTTCTGCCAGACGGAGCAACTCTACGAGAAGATCAAGAGCTGCCAGCCGGAGGTGCCCAGCTTGAAACACCTTTACACCTTCCGGGAGGTCAAGAATGCCAAAAATTACAAAGAGCTGAAGGAAGCCGTCATGCCGGAAGGTCGCCAAAGGCTGGCGGAAATCCAGGATACGATCAAGCCCGGCGACCTGGCGACGATCATTTATACCTCCGGCACGACTGGCAAGCCGAAAGGGGTCATGCTCTCCCACAACAATATCGTTGCGAACATCTTCTCTTCCGTCGAGCGCCTCCCCGTGGGCAAGGGGGATGTGGCACTGAGTTTCCTGCCCCTGAGCCATATCTTCGAACGAATGATCAACTACATGTACTTCTCGGTGGGAATCTCGACCTACTACGCGGAGAGCATGGAAAAGATCGGCGACAACCTGAAGGAGATTCGGCCGATGATGTTCACCGCAGTACCGAGGTTGCTCGAGAAAGTCTATGACCGCGTGATGGCTGGCGGCCTCGCCAACAAAGGTTTCAAGCGCAAGCTGTTCATCTGGGCAACCAAGCTATCCGAGCGGTGGGAGCCCGATGGCGCAGGCGGATTCTTCTACCGCGTTCAAATGAAGATCGCGGACAAGCTGGTGTTTTCCAAGATTCGGAAGAAGGCTGGCCTGGACCGTGTGCATTCCGTGGCTTCAGGATCTGCCGCCTTGCAAGTGCGCCTTGCCCACTTTTACAATGGAATCGGGGTGCCGCTGACCGAGGGCTACGGCTTGACGGAGACGTCTCCCGTGATCTCAGTCGGAGGATTTGGCCGTGGGGAAATGAAGATCGGCTTTGTGGGAACCGTGATCAATGGGGGAACCATCAAGATCGCCGAGGACGGAGAGATTCTCTACAAGGGGCCGAATGTGATGCTGGGGTATTACAAGCAACCAGAGTTGACCGCAGAGGCGATCGATGCGGACGGATGGTTCCATACGGGCGATATCGGGGTCATGGACGCCAGCGGCTTCCTGAAGATCACGGACCGCAAGAAGGAAATGTGGAAGACCAGCGGCGGGAAGTACATCGCTCCCCAGGTCCTGGAAAACAACCTCAAGGAATCTCCATTCATCGAGCAGGCCGTGGTCGTGGGAGAGGGCAAGAATTTCCCCGGTGCGCTGATCGTTCCCAATTTCGAGCACCTATACGCTTGGATGAAGAAGGAAGGCATCGGTTTCACGAGGGACATGCCGGCGGCTGTGGTGAGCATGGACAAGGTCAAGGCCAAGATCGCCAGTGAGGTGGAGGCCATCAATCAAAGGTTTGGGAAATGGGAAATGGTTAGGCGGGTTGAGCTGCTGCCGACGGAGCTGAGCATCGCCGGCGGGGAGCTGACACCGAAGCTGTCCTTCAGGCGCAAGTTCATTTATCAGAAATATTCCGCTGAGATTGACAAGATCTACGAAGGGGAAAAGAGCGCTGAGTGACGGACGGACCGGGCTGCCGGGTCGTTCGGGTAGTTTCTTCGATGGGCAGCCTGCACATTTACCCTCCATGCTGAAAGTCGCCGGGGGACAGGCAATCCGTACGTTTTCCCGCTCGCGGAATCCGATCGCCCGAAGGACCGTGTGAAGATGGCGCATCCGCCTCCGGCCCACAGGAACCCGGGCACGTTGGGATGGATCCGGGGCTTGCTGGCATCCTTTGATTTTCCACATGAAATACGGTGATTTGCGGCATCTTCGCCCTCTCATCGCGAAGGAGACATGAATTCACTTGGCAGGCACCTTCTGGTGGAGTACTACGAATGCAATCCCGGCATCCTCAACGATGTGATGGGCATCGAAAACAGCATGGTGGGTGCTGCAAAGTTTGCCGAGGCCACGGTGATCAATTCCACCTTTCACCATTTCTCCCCTTTCGGCGTTTCGGGAGTGGTCGTGATCCAGGAAAGCCACCTGGCCATCCATACTTGGCCGGAATATGGCTACGCTGCAGTGGACATTTTCACCTGTGGCGATGCGGTGGATCCATGGATTTGCTACAGGTACCTCAAGGATGCGTTCGAGGCGGCGTATGCCTCCGCGATGGAAATGCTGCGTGGCCAGGAAGGACTGCTGCACAGGATCGGCTTAGAAAGGAGCAGCCCCGCCGCTGGCCGGGACGCGCCGTCCTCGGTCATGAACGTCCGCAACGTTTGGTTTACGGAGCGCAATGAAACCGCAGCCTTCTCCTTGCGCCATAAAGGCGACCGCCTCTTCGCAGGCCAAAGTGATTTCCAGAAGGTCGAGATTTATGACACCTACGCCTTTGGCCGCCTGTTGACCCTGGATGGCATGGTGGTGACCACTGAGAAGGACGAGTACGTCTATCATGAAATGATCTCCCATGTGGCGATGCAGGTGCATCCCCATCCGAGACGGGTGCTGATCATCGGCGGCGGGGATGGCGGCGTGGCCCGCGAGATTCTGCGCTATGAAAGCGTGGAGGAGGTCGTGATGGTCGAGATCGATGGCATGGTAATCGATGCCGCCAGGGAATTCCTGCCGGAGATCGCCTCCGCGTTTGGAAATCCAAGGCTGACGCTGCACATCGAAGACGGGGTCCAATACGTCCGCGATTGTCCTGATGGCGCCTTCGACGTGGCGATCATCGACTCGACGGATCCCGTCGGACCCGCCGAGGGCTTGTTTACCGGCCATTTCTATCGCGGTGTGCACCGCATCCTCGGTTCCTCCGGGATCATGGTGACCCAGAGCGAAAGCCCCAGCTTCAACCCATTGGTTTTCAGGGAGATCTTCGATCGCCACCGCAGCATCTACGGCCAGGACCGGGTGGCTTGCTACCTCGCCTATATCGCGACCTACCCGAGCGGAATGTGGAGCTTCAGCTTCTCCACCAAGGGAGGCATCCATCCCTTGCAGAACCTGGATACGGCCAAGTCAGAAGCATTTGCGATGAAACATCAGCTCAAGTATTACAACCCAGAGATCCACCGTGCTGCATTTGCATTGCCCGGTTTCGTGAAGGAATTGTTGCACAACCCAGAATTGCATGAATAAAAAGGACAAGATCGCTGCCTTCGACCCCAACAGGGCGGGCGAAACCTCGGGAAAACTATTCGGATTGCCGTTTACGGCGGAGGAGGCAGACATCGTCGTGCTTCCTGTGCCATGGGATGTCACCGTCTCTTACGGGGAAGGCACTGCGGACGGGCCCGCCGCAGTGCTGGAAGCCTCCCCTCAGGTTGACCTCTACGACGAGGACTTGGGCAGTATCTGGAAGCATGGCATTGGGATGCTGCCCATCCCTGAGAGTTTGCGAATGAAAAGCAGACGTGCCCGGGAGATGGCCGTAAGGATCATCCGGATGTATGAAGCGGGTGAGAATCCGGCAGAAAACCCCAGCATGGCGCAGATCCTGTCCGAGGTCAACGCCGCTTGCGCCGAGATGAACGATTGGGTGGAACATGCCGCGTCATCCATCCTGGGACAAGGGAAGAAAGTGGCATTGCTGGGCGGGGACCACAGTACGCCTCTAGGCCTGCTGCGCGCCTTGGCCACCCAGCACGGGAGCTTCGGGATCCTGCAAATCGATGCCCACATGGACCTGCGCCAGGCATACGAAGGGTTCACGTATTCGCATGCAAGCATCATGTACAATGCCTTGGATGTTTCGGGCGTCGAAAGGCTGGTGCAGGTGGGGGTCCGGGACATGTGCGAGGAGGAAATCGAACGGGTGAAGGCATCGGACGGCCGCGTGAGGTCTTTCAGCGACCGTGCATTGAGGCGGGAGGCCTTTTCCGGCAACACTTGGAGGCAGACCTGCGATGAGATCATCGCTTGCCTGCCCCCGAAAGTCTATTTCAGCTTCGATATCGATGGATTGGAGCCGGGATTGTGCCCGAATACCGGAACCCCTGTCGCAGGAGGCCTCGGCTATGAGCAGGCCATGTTCCTGCTGGACCAGGTGCGGCTGAGCGGCCGGGAGATCATCGGGGCGGATCTGGTGGAGGTCAACCGAGGAAGCGGCGGTGGTCAATGGGACGGCAATGTCGGGGCGCGCATCCTGTATCGCATGTGTGGAATGCTGGCATGGAATCCCGCGCAGCGGCCGTCATAGGCCGGAAATCCGTTCCCCCCATCCAGTTCAATTTGTTCTGCGGACTGCCGTGGGGACGAAGCCGCCAGCAGTACGAGGGGGCGAAATATTCGGAGAAGCTTCGGAAATCATGCTATTTTTAGGGCACAATTCAGCGTCCGATGGCCGACCCTATCGTCACCTTTGACCGTGTGTCCAAGAAGTACAAGACCTTCCAGGCATTGAAGAACCTGTCCTTCACCCTGAATGAAGGCGAAATCTTTGGCTACATCGGCCCCAACGGGGCCGGAAAGACAACCACGCTCAAGCTATTGGTCGGCCTCCTCATGCAATTTGAGGGGGCCATCCACATTGGGAGGTTCACCCTGCCCCGGGATCTGATGCAGGTGCATCGGCTGGTGGGCTACCTTCCCCAGGATCCCGAATTCCAATCCTGGCGGACGGTTGACCATGCCTTGATGACGCTTGGCAGGCTGAGCGGTGTCTCCGTCCACGATCTCAAGCTGCGGATTCCTGCATTGCTGGAACGGTTCAACCTGGGGGATGTGCGGTACAAGAAGATCAAGAAGCTCTCGGGGGGCATGAAGCAGAAGGTTGGCTTCGTGCAGGCGATGTTGCACCGCCCCCGGCTATTGGTGCTGGACGAGCCGCTGAACGGACTCGACCCTGACAGCCACATCCGGCTACGGGAACAGATCCTGGCGATGAAGGCAGAGGGTACCACCGTGATTTTTTCCTCCCACATCCTGGACGATGTGCAGAATGTAGCGGATCGCATCGGGATCATCCAGGGGGGGCGAATGCTCCAGGCGGGCACAATGGCCGAATTGGCGCGGCATTTCGGTGTCAACCGTGAGGTTCACCTTGACTTTTCGAAAGTCCCGGGCGAGACGAGGTTCCTCTCCGGGTTGCGAAGGGTGCGGGATGTCAAGCAGCGCAGCGACAGCTTTTTCGTCCTGGAAATTGAAAATGGGGCGGAGGTGGATGAGGTGGTGCACGAGGCGGTCACAGCCTCCCTTGGGGCAGGGGGCCGCATCCGAAGTGTGAGAGAATATGCGCCCACCCTCGATGAATTGTACAAGCGGTTCACGGAACCGCCTGTGGAAGGAGGGATGCCATGATGAAGGAGGAGCAGAAGGGGCATGACTACCCGAAAAACATGACGTGGCTGCTGTTTGTGGACGAGCTGAGGGGTTTCGCGGTGTCTGCGGTCATGATCACCATGTGGGTCGGGTTGCCGGTGATGGGGCTTGCGATGTACTTCCTGCTTCCCGATGCTATGCCGGTGGATTCATTCGGGCCGGGGAAGTTCTCCATGCCCAGCTCCGCCTTCCTCTCGGTCAGCATTTCCTCCATCGCAGGCACGCTGGCAGCCGCGATGGTGAGCATAGAGATCGTCAATGAAAAGAACAAGAAGGTTTACGACCTGTTTCTGATCCGCCCGGTCCACCGCGGCAGTTTCCTGTGGGCAAAGTTTTTCGCGGTGGCTTTTTGCACCTCGGTGGCTGTCCTGCTCGCCATGTTGAGCGGGCTGCTGCTGGACTGGCTGCGCGGAGTGGCGATCGGGCCCTTGATGCTGGAATCCATCGTCAACTCGACCCTGTCCGCGATCGGTGTCGTGCTGGTCTCCACTGCTGCGGGCATCCTGATCGGGATGATCTCCAGGACGGTGCTGCTGGCCGCGATGCTGGTCGTGTTTGTCTTGCAGTACGTGTTTCTGGTTCCCGCCCTGGGTGCCTTTCTCCCGATTTTCGCGCAGGTGTTCCCAGTCGATTGGATCAAGGTCGTGATCTATGGGATCACCTTGATCCTGTCCGTGGCCCTGATGACAGCCGCATCCCTGATCTTCAAGCGGATGGAGGCCTGATCATGGAAGACCTCTGCGTTATTCCTGAGGTTCCTTTTGGGGTGCTTTCCACCCAGGAAATCCAGGGAAAATCCTCCGTGCAGGACCTGGATGGGGAATCCTAGAGGATGCGCTCGTACAGGAGCATGTCCCTGAAGCGACCCTTTACCATTTCCAGTTCGGCGATCATTCCCACGGCCTGCAGCCCGCACTTCTCCAGCACGCGCTGAGAGGCGAGGTTCTGGCTGTCACAGGCGGCAAAGAGGGTGTGGATTCCAGGCATTTCCTTTGCCAGCTCGATCATCCCCATGGCGGCTTCGGTGGCATATCCCATTCCCCAAAAAGCAGGATTGAAGGTGTACCCGATCGTCGCCATCCCCTTCCTGGGCTCTCCCAGCCGCAGCCCGCATCCACCGATCAGCCTTCCGTCCTGCTTCAGACAGACGGCAAGTTCGAGTCTGCGGGGATGCTTCCCTGCCAGTTGATCCATCGCCTTCCGGACGAAGGCCTTGGTCTGGATGGCGGAATTGGGGCCCCATGATTCGAACCTCAGGGCTTCCGCATTGGAATTGTACACGTGGACGGCCTCCCAGTCGTCCAGCCGGTATTCCCGGAGCACCAATCTATCCGTATGACGTTCCAATGGTTGAATCCTCTGAAAACAGTGCCTTGATGCCATCAACTCCTTCCGTCCGGTAAATATACGGGCCAGTCACATTCCGCACAGCACAGCCCCTGAACGACATCCATCCTCATCCAGCCTTGCCTGCGGAATTTGACCTACACGCATGGGAAGGAAAGGCACTGCTTTTCGGCAAGCTTTTCCTAACTTGCACGCGCATCAACGCCCTCGGCACCACGACGCATGCGCAAGTATTGCAAGACCATTGTAGGCATTTCGATCCTGGCCATCGTGCTGGGGACCTCTTCCTGCTTCGATATCCTCGAAGAATACCACTTCAACCCGGATGGCTCGGGAAGCAGCAGGATGATCGCCGACGTTTCTCAGATGATGGATCTCGTGTCCGCGTTTGGCTCTGCCCTGGATTCTGCCGAAGGTGGAGATGACGAGACCCTGAAAGAAATGTTCGACGAAAGCACAACCCTCGCCCTGCTCAAGAATATCCCCGGGATCACCAATGTCCGGAACCTGAACAGCAAGGAGGAGAAGCAGGTGGGATACTCCTTTGACTTCCAGGACATGGATGCCCTCAATAAGGCTCTCGTGGCCAGGGGCTCCAACATGGGCCTGGGCGCAGCAATGGGCATGAATACGGACGGGGAAGGGGAGGCGACAAGGGAGAACCGATTCGCGCTGGACGGGAAGAAACTCAGCCGGAAGCTGGACATGAAGATGGATCCTGCGAAATCTGGCGACGAGGAGGGCGCGCAGTATGCCGGAATGGCCATGATGATGTTCCAGGAGGCGAAGTACCGTACCGAATACACCTTCGACCGCGCTGTCAAGCGGGTGAAGGGCAACGAGGCGGCACTGATCGGGGCGGACGGGAAGTCCGTCACCTTGGAGCACAATTTCAAGGACCTGCTCGAAGGGAAGGCCACCATGAACCTGGATATCCGTCTCCAATAGACATTTGGAAAGAGATGAAGCGATTGCTCTCAATGGTGTGGATCCTCGGCACGCTCGGTGCCTGCTCAGGCCAGGACAAGGTCGCCAGCGCGTTCACCCTGCTCCAAGAGCAGAAGTGGGAGGAGGCAGCGGGTGCCTTTCGGGACATCGTGAAGGCCGATCCCTCCAATGCGGTGACCCAGAATGGCCTCGGGCAGGCAGAAATGCAGCTGGGAAAGTTTGACGATGGCCTTGCCGCCCTCACCAAGGCAATTGACTTGGCCACCCAGGCAGACGCCGTCCAGGATACGCTGGGTTCCTACTACAGCGACCGTGGCTTCGCATATTACATCCAGGGGCAATTCGAGGCTGCCAAGGCCGATTACCATCAGGCGGCGGAATATGGCTACAAGCTCGGCGAAACCTATGCCTACATCGGGGTGATCGTCGGTGAGATGGGCGATGACCTGAAGGCATTGGCCTATCTGGACAAGGCTGTCAAGGCCGACCCGGAATGTCATTTTGCGTGGTCTAACCGCGGCTATTACCATTCCAAGCTTGGAGACAACCGGTTCGCAATCTTTGACTTCAGCAAGGCGATACAGCTGATGCCCGATGACAAGATGAGCTTCCTGAACCGTGGCTACACCTACATCGGGATGGACGACTATGAAAGTGCGCTGCGGGATATCGAGACGGCCCTGAAGTTCGACCCGGACTATCTCGAGGCGATTGCATACAAGGGCATTGCCCTCACCAATACCGGGAAATCCCCGGAGGCGGTGGAGTGGCTGACGCGTGCCATCGGGATGCAACCCGACAATCCTGCATTCTACTACTATCGCGGTGTCGCCTACCTCAATTTCGGGGAAATCGACGCCGGCTGCAAGGACTTGGCAATGGCAAAGGAGGGCGGCCACTATGAGGGCGAGGAGATGCGGGAGACCTACTGCAACGGCGTTCCCCGGAATTAAGACATCGGATCCCGGCACGGCCAGCGCCCCCGGCCACAGAAGGGATGCTGTCACCTTCCATTCCTGGATTTCCCTGGGTTCCGCAGCCGTCGGCACGAAACGTGATTTTGGCGGCCTTGCACCTTTGCGCTGAATCCCTCAAATTTAGCCCCACGTTTCGGCAGGGCGGTTTCCAGGCGCGGCCAGTCCATTAAATCTGAGTAGGAATGGGTTTCAGGCAGACATTCAAAGGGATTTTCCAGTTCAGTGACCAGGCTGCCCTTGAACGGGCGATGGCGGAAAACCAATCCGAGGCAAGCGGGGCTGACGCGATGGGACTCCAGGACGGTTTCAGGAGCGAGGGGGTGATGCTCCTGAACATCGATGCCGTCGCGAATCAGCAGGATTGGGAAGAGATGTCCGTAGCCGTGGCCACCCTTGCCATGCACGCCGCTCGCGGGTTCTTGTATGCTGTTGCCTTCGACAAGGATACCGGCCAGAAATCCCTGGTGGAGTACTACGAAGCCACCCATGGGCGTCGCAAACCCCATCCGGCCAATACCAAGCGTGCCCCGCTGCTGGAGAGCGATTATTTCCCCCTCCGGGAAGGATCCACCTACTCCTACCAAGCCTCCGGAACTGCCTCCGGCATTCAGCTGAAGGTGCACCGATGGGAGGTCGATGGGCAGGAATATTTTTCGTTCCAGAGTCCCGGGACGGTCGGGCCGGATCATTGTGAAGCCCTAGACGGCACCTTCTTCTCCAAGGTCAAGTCGCAGGTGTTCACCGTCGATGCCCGAAACGAGCGGGAACTACAGGCTGTCGATCCTGGGCACCCGCGTTCCTTCGAGCTTGTCCATGACAACCGCAGCCAACCTGGGGATGTACGCTTCGCGATTCGGAAGCGGGACAACCATTTCTCAGCCGCTACCACTGAACCCCGGGCCACCGTAGTGACACCCGCCGGCACCTTCCAGGACTGCCAGAAGGTGCGCACCGAGGTTTACCATGTCGAGGAGGAAAACATGACCACGGAGACATTCTACCAATACTTCGCCAAAGGGGTGGGGCTGGTGAAATATGAGAAAGGCGACTACTGGCTCGAATTGAAATCCTACGCTTTGGGGGAGTAGGAGCCTTCGCTCCGCCTTCCGTTGGCGATGGGGCTCAGCCCTGGCGCTGCTCATTGCGTGAGGCTTCCTTCGCCCTCTGGCCGGGATCAGTTCTCCGTTGACCCAAGAATCGAAGCAGGAGGACCAGGAAAGCGAGGGGGATCAGCCATGCGATGCGCGCCTGAAGCCTGGAATAGACATTCGCAAACGCCCCCGTCACGAAGGCATTCGCTACGTATCCTGACACCGCCAGCACGGTGAACCACATCGGTTCGGGCGCCAGGGTTTTCCGGTGCACGAATCCAATGCCGAGAAGGCCGATGAAGGAGAGGGCCATCGTCACCTGCAGGATTCCTTTGTCGATCCTGAAGTCAAACGTGCGATTGAACTGGATTGCCGACGTGTAGGAAGGCAGCTTCCCGAGCATCCTCCGTTCGAGAAACTGGTAGGGAGCGCTGGATTCATTGTAAGGGGTGATTCCTTCTCCGACGGAAAGCGCCAGGAGCTGCGCCAGACCAGCCTCCGCGGACACCCCCAGGTACCGGAGGAGATAGGCACGGCGACCAAAGAAGTCTGCCAACAGGGAATCGTATCCTGGCCGTGCGCCCTCCCAGTATCCCGTCTTCTTGAAGGGGGAGGCATCACTCCAGATGAAGTCCGCCGCGCTCGACGGCAATGCATCCATGTAGGGGCACAGCGACCAATGCTGCTCCGCACAGGTCTCATGCAGGTAGTCCGCGAGCAGGCCTGTCTCTGACAACCGGGCCATCGTGAACACATGGGCCGACCGTGTCATCCGGACACCGAAGCCGTGGCTGTAGTTCACCCAGTAGAAGTTCAGGACTGCCATGACCACGGGCACTGCGGCCCAGACAAGCCGCCCGGGAGGGAAGGGTGCCGCCCTCCTGCGCAGCCGCTGCACGAGGACGATGGTCCCCATGCCACCCACCAGCCCCCCCAACAGTGCCACATGGCTGTAATGGCTGAAACAGAACCCATACAGGGCGATCGCGACCATCCACCTCCCCAGCCAATTCATTTCCCGGTCAAACAACAGGAGATAGAACCCCAGCACCACCAGTCCGGTGAAAACATCGGGCATCAGTTGGCTGGCATACCAGCCCGTGCCTGTCAGCCCTGTGACCACTGCCAGTGAGATTGCATACGCGAGGTGCCGGTTCGTTCCCGGCAGGACGACGGCCACGGTGCGGAACATGAGCCCGGCAAAGAGCAGTGCCTGTGCCACCAGGGGCAACCAAAGGTTTCCCCCGATGGCGGTGAAGCGGATGAACATCCCGTAACCGCTCGGGCGAGCCATCGGCACTTTCCCCTCAAATGCCGTCGCCAGATAGGCTCCCGTATCGGAATAGACCAGTGGGAAGCCATTGTAAATGGCAGGCAGGCAGAGCAAGAGCACGCCTGGCACCAGCCAAAAGGCCGTGCGCAACCGCCGAGATGTAGGGGTGCCTTCGGACAACCGTTCAATTGGCCGGCATTTGCCAGCCTCCCAAATAAACGAACAAATCCTGGAAATCGCAGGATCCTCCTCGCACCTTGGGTTCCAGAGCCTTGATTGGGTTCATCCAAAACCGGTGGTTGTGGATGTCGCAGATTGCGTCTGTTGCGGGAATGCCGGTATTTTCTTGCAGCCTGCCGCCAACAGCAGCAAGCCGAGGATCGCCATCGCCCGTAGTTTCATGTCCAGGTTGTTACAAGGTTACATTCACAACCGCCAGCCGCAACCGGCGGGAACAGCATTTTCACTTCACCTCGAAGGTAAAACTCTCGTGCTTGATCCAATCCAGATCCCTCTCCAGGGTGGTATCCATGTACTGCTCGAACAGGTGATAGTTGTTCAGATAGGTTCCATCGGGCTGGCGGTTCACCAGGAATAGGATATCGGTGAGGATTTCTCTTTCACAATCCGGGGAGATGTCCGGTTGGTCAAAGTTGTACTGGGGATCCGGGGGATCATAGAAGTTTGTAAGCAGGAATTTGCCCGCCGCCTTGC
>JBJOPY010000220.1:0-7100 GCA_046050405.1 Bacteroidota bacterium
AATCCATGGATGGAGCGACCAATTTTTCCCTGATGGCCTCTCTGCTGGCCGATTTCTTGTCCAGTTTCAGGCGAAGGTATTCATCGGGGGACAGGTCCATGTAGATGAAATCGAGGGGATCCACCTTCACCTCGTTGATGCTCACTTCATAGTGGAGGTGGGGGCCGGAGCTCAGGCCCGTGTTTCCGCTGTAGGCGATCAGCTGCCCCCTTTTCACCTCTTGCCCGTTCTTCACCAGCATCTGCGAGAGGTGGGCATATTTCGAGCGGTAGCCATTCCCATGGTTCAGGTTCAGGCAGATGCCGTAGCCCTGTTCGCCGTCCCCGGCGATTTCCACCCTCCCGTTGCCGCTGGCATAGACCGGGGTACCGGGGGGGCATGCGAAGTCCAGTCCCTCGTGAAACTTGTAGCCCCCGGTGACGGGATGGTTCCTGAATCCGAATCCGCTCATCAGCGCTCCATTCACAGGCTGGATGGACGGCATGCGGGAGAGCTTGATGTCGATTTCCCTTGACTTGGTGAGGATTTTCTCCAGATGGTTGTCCAGCAGCGCCAGCCTGCTTTTCAGGCTGCTGAGCCGCAGGCTGGTCTTGTAGGCGGCATTGTTGACCGACTTGTCAAAGATCGCCTCACCACCTGTTCCCGCGTTCCACCGGCTGGCGGGGATGATGTTTTCCCCCACGATCGGCAGGTAGAGTGCATTCTCCTTTTCATAGACGGCGTACAGCTTCCGCTCGAACTGGTCGATCCGGCCGTTGATGTCGTTCAGCCGCCCGAGCAGGGACTCGTTCCGTTCCCGGAGCTCAGAGGATTTCAGCTGGAGGAAGTATTGGTCGAAGTGGTATTTGCCCACCAATGCCGCAGCGAGCCCGAAGACGATGTAAATGGCGGATTTCCTGGCCACGGAAGCGAGTGTCAGCTTCGCCGGCGTGTACGTGCACTTTTCAGTATCGTAGTAGTATGTTTGCTTCGTTCTCAGCATTCCTTGTGGTTGAACCTCAAAAGCGTACCTGCCCATCCAATTCAGGGCGGGATGCAAATTGCTGAATCTTGCCCAGATAGTGCCGATATACTTATCCACAAATAATCCACAACCTCTGCGCACCTCTCCAGCGGGGCATGAATTTGAAGGTCAGCATGGAATTGGACGGGAAGAAGCACAACAGCATCAATGCTGTGAAAATGAAGGCGGTAGCCCCACGGGTAGTTCATGGACCACTACCCTGTCCCGGTTCGCCTTGAAATGTGCCGGATGGGTCTCCCCTGGTGGAAGATGATCTGGAAAAACGAGGAATCGACTCTCATGGTGGGATATTCTGATTGGCTCGGGCAGTTATTGACAGATCGTATCCATTATATACCCTCAGAGTCGCCGACGGACACATCTACCCTTCATTCAATATCATTAAATAATTATATTACAAGCATTTAAGCCATCTATGCTCCATCAAACTGAAAGGTGATGAAACAATTCTGAAAACGGTCGGGCGAGCGGTGCAATTCGGTAATTTGGTCGCGTGAATGAAAGCATCTTCTTGGGACTAGGCACCAACATGGGCAAAGAATGCCTACCGCTCATGGAGGCAGTGGAGCGGCTGAATCGTCACGGCCTCAGCATCTTGAATGCCTCCAGCGTCTATCTGACGCCACCCTGGGGCAAGACCGACCAATCCGATTTTTTCAACATGGTGGTGGAGGTGGGTTTTGACGGCGGGCCGGACGACCTCTTGCGCACTGCCATGGAGCTGGAAAGGGAAATGGGGCGCGTCCGGACGGTGCAATGGGGGCCGCGGATCATTGACATCGACTTGCTTGCCTTCGGAAGCACAGTCCTTTCCAGCCAACGGCTGACGATCCCGCATCCGATGCTGGCCCAGCGGGCATTTGTCCTGCTGCCCTGGGCCGAGATCGCATCCGGATTCGAGGTCCCGGGGTTCCAGGCGACAGTATCGGAATTGCTCTCACGCCTCTCCCCGCAGGAGATCCAAGCCATCCAGCGGGTGAACTGCGAATAGGCGGGGCTGCCCCCGAACGGGGGACCGGGCTAGAACCGGTCCTGCCAGTCCCTGCGCTTCGTCAGTTTCAGATCCTTCAGGGTGGAGCTCTTCACGTTGAGCGAGAAGTTATAGCTCTTGCGCTGTCCAAAGGGAATCCACGTCATGGCCATCTCCCAACAGTGCAGGTCGCGGTAGATGGAGAAGGATGAATAGGTCAAATCCTTGCCCATGAAGTCATAGCCCGTGGTGTAGCCGATCTTCCACTTGGGGGTCAGGCCAATGTCCCCGGAGAGATTGACTGTGAGGGTGGTGTCCCTTCGGATGCCGGTGTTCGAATACCGGAGATTGGTCGTCAGGTTCAGTCTCCACGGGATGTTGAAATCCACATAGAGATCCCTGTACACTTGAAAGTCCGTCAGATCCTCCGGGGTGGCTGTCTTGCTGGTCAAGGTGGAGCCTCCAGATTTCTTGCCCACCAGCGAAGTATTGAACGCCAGGCTGAAGCCACTCAAGCGACCGATGCTTCCATTCTTTTCATAGCGCAGCACATTGATCCTCCGCCCGCTGGAATTGACCGCATAGGGATCCAGATCCCCTTGAATTTGAAAGCTGAATTTGTTGTTGAGGAAATTTGTCCGGGCCAGGAAACTAAAGGGAGACAGCCGGAGGCTGTCGGCGGCGAAGTTATAGCTGCCGTTGAACTGCAAGGCATCCAGCAAGTTGATCCGCTTCCACGGATCGGCCTTTTGGGTGGTGTCCTTGTCGGCTTCCTTGGAGCGGTATTTCATCTCCAGCAGATTGTTCAGGCCGAAGTTGATCATCTGCTGTTCCCCGGCGGAGGGGGAGCCGAAGTTTCCACCGGCCAGGCGGTTGTACTTGCCGGTTTTGCCGGTCGAGTCCGCTTGCACCGTTTGATAGTAGCCCCATCGGGCGTCCGAGAAGTCCGGCTTGTAGGTATAGCCGACATTGGGGGTGATGGTATGCCGGTAGGTGGACTGCCGCTTGCCTCCCCCCCCGAAGATGCCATAGACTCTGGTCGTGGCCGTGGCGGACGCGCTGAAGTCGCGGGCAGCCGTGAATTCATCCCTCTCGGTATAGCCCACGGTCCGCGATCCCGGATGATAGGCGTAGTCCCGTGTCCTGAAGTACCAGTACTCGCGGTAATTCACGCTGGTCAGGATGTTGATGTACTTTGCCACATTGACCTGGGTGGAGAGGGGGATCGTCTGCAGGATCCCGTTGTTGAAAAAGCTGGATGCCTTCCGCGTGACAAGGGAAGTGTCACGGCCATTGACCTCCTGGTAGGTGATCAGGCCGGTCGGATTCTGAAGGATCATCGGGATGAGCGAATCTGTGACATTGATCTGGTTCCTGGCACTGGCAGTATAGTTCACGCCGATCTTCTGATACCACCGGTTGCCCGTCGCATTCCTGAACTTGAAGGGAAAGAAACGGGTGCGGTTCAGCGTGATGTTCGGGAGGTCCATGCTGACCTGCCGGGTCTGGGTGTTCTGGGAGTGTTCGAGGTTCAGGTTCATCCGCCAGGGGGAGTTGGCGAAACTCTGGCTGAAGTTCACCGTGGACTTCAGCGTATTGGTCAGGTAGTCTTGCTCATTGTAGGAGTTGCTTTTCAAGAATCCGGATGAGCCCGCCTTGACGCTGGCGGTGAGCCTGGCCTGTGGGTTGATGACCTGGTTGTGGTCCCATCGCACCAGAAAGTTGGAAGTCCGCTTGTAGTATTCGGCTGGGTCATCCTTCTCGCCAAACCGCTGCACCCCATACTCCACCTGAAACTTGCCGTCGTAGCGGTAGCGCTGGCTGTAGGCGGAGCCGATTTCCAGGCGGTAGCCCCCCTTGGAGAAGACGTCCCCCCGGAGCAGCAGATCCATGTGATCACTGATCGCAAAGTAGTATCCCCCATTCCGGAGGAAGAAGCCCCGCTCCGCACTCTCACCATAGGTGGGCATGACGACACCTGAGCGATGCCCGGTTTGGTTCGGGAAAAACCCAAACGGCACCACCAGGGGAAGTGGGAAGTCCTCGATCACCAGCATCAGCGGGCCGGTGATGATCCTCGACCGGGGGATGACCTTCAGCTTGCTCGACCGGATGTAATAGTGGGGATGGTCCAGCTCGCAGGAGGTGAATTTGCCGTTCTGGATGAAATAAGTGGAATCATCCTGCTTCTTCACATACTCCCCGATGATGTAGCTATCGTCCTGCTTGGTCCTCGCCATGGTGACCAGGCCCTTCTTGCTCTTGAAATTGTACGCCATCCTGTCGGCGCGGTAGTTCTGATCGTTTTCGTGGAAGACCGGGAGGCCCTTTTTTTGTCCGGTGCTGTCCAGCAATCCATCCGCATGGATTTGATTCGTTTCCAGGCTGATGGCGACGGAGTCCGCGTCCAGGGTCATCTCATCGTATTTCAATGCACCCTTCTTATGGAGGTACAGGGTCTTGGCCTCCATGTCCAGCAGCATGAAGTCTTCCGCCCCGTAGCTGATTGGCTTCTTGAGATCACTCCTCCTTTCCAGTTCCTGCAGCCGGAGTGCCTGTACCGAATCGGGCTTGTATTCAGTGCCCTCCCCGGGATTTCCGATCGTATCCCCGGGGGGCTCCCGGTCGTCGGGCGGAACCGTTTGTTGTGCCATCGCGTACAAGCCCTGGAAGATAAAGATGGATGTGAGCAGGGTACGCAAGGCGAAAAGTACAACGAAGCGGTGCATTCTTTGGATCAAAACTTTGGTAAGCTTTGTTTTTGGTGCGAAATTTGTGCCAATCTAACGGTTGGTCAGCTATTTTTATGAAAAATATTGGACTTTCTCACTGCCTTTTGCTCCTTCTCGCGGGAGGGATGGTCAGTTCATTTCACCATCCGGTCAGGCCCATGAACGATGGCAAGATCAGGAGCATCGTGATCGATGCCGGCCATGGAGGCAAGGATCCCGGTGCGCTCGGCCTCTTTTCGAAGGAAAAGGACATCACCCTGGCCATCGCCACCGAACTCCAGAAAACCCTGCATGAACATCTCCCGGAGCTCAGGGTCACCATGACCAGGGACGATGACACCTTCGTCGAGCTGGCCAACCGTGCAAAGGATGTCTCGAAAAACGAGGCGGATTTCTTCATCTCCATTCACTGCAACAGCAGCCCCAACAGGGACGCCTGCGGTGCTGAGACCTATGTCCTCGGAACCCAAAAAGCGGACGCCAACATGGATGTCGTGATGCGCGAAAACTCCGTGATCATGATGGAAGACAATTATGAGGAGACCTATGAGGGCTTCGATCCCAATTCCGTCCCCGCATACATCTTCTTCCAGTACATCACCAACGTACACCTGGAGATGAGCAACAGGATGGCGCTCAAGGTGCAGGAGCAGTTCAGCACACGGGTGGGACGGAAGGACCGTGGCGTGAAGCAGGCAGGCTATCTTGTCCTGTGGCGGGCCAGCAAGCCTGCGATCCTGATCGAGGCGGGATTCATCTCCCACAAGGAGGAGGAAATCTTCCTGAACTCGGAAAACGGCCAAAGCTACATGGCAAGTGCCATCTACAGGGCTGTTCGCGACTTCAATGCGGAGATCGGCGGAATCTCCGCCGAGAGCATGCCCGGCGGAGATTCGGGAGGGAAATGACCGCTCCCGGTAGCGGATTTTCCATGTCGCGCAGTTTGAAGACGGAAGGCACTTTTCCATCCACATCACCGGTGATCTGATCCGGGGGCCGAAAAAAAGCTTCTTGTTGCACGCACTGCGGATACCCTCCACAGTGGATGGAGCGGCTGAAGCAGCTCTAGGGCGAAGCAATTTCCCGGGATGGATGAGGCTGACTGCAGGGAACCACTCCTGCCAGCATCCCTCCCCTGCTGCGGTGCTGCTTCCGCCGCAGGGGGAAGGAACTGGAACCCGCTCCCCGGCCGGTTTCCCGGTTGAACCCAGGGCCTTCCGGCCGGGTGATGAGCGCGCTTCTCTGATTGATGGGTGAACCGCATCCATCTGTCGTAAACGTACAAATAAAATCGTCATCCCCGCTGCCCCTTCAAAATTTTTTTCCACCGCCCCGCCTGCTTCACTGCAACCCCCATCCCCCTGCGTGGAAAAAACGGCGGGGAAAATTTGGAATCAAGCCCCCTTCGGGCCTATCTTCGGGACGTCAATGCAGTTTGGCATGGAAAGTAACCAACCCCTCCCGGGGCGGGCGGCGGCCCGCCCGCTGGCGTCCGCCGGCAAGGCGGGCGGGACTCCGGGCGCCCGCACCCCCCATTCCCCCACCCTTAACCCCCCGCGGCGATGATCCACCTTCCCACCGGCGAGCTCAACCTCCAGTACATGGACTTCCAGTTCCCCTGCCGGGTCCCCCTGGCCTGCATCCGGAGCTACCACTCCCATATGGACTACGACGGCCTGCTGGGCCGCGGGGGGTGGCACTTCGGCTGGGACAGCCATATGCGGGTGGACCTGGCCGCGGACTCCCTGCACTGGCTCCGGCGGGACGGGGTTGTGCTGGAGCTGCCGATGATAAGTGACGGGGAGGAGGCCGTCATCCGCGGCGAGCGGGTGCGGTACGCAATGTCCGGGGGGGACTGCACGGTGCGGGAGTACGGGTTGACGGGGGTGGACCCGGAGGGGGGGCTGGTGGAGCACTACCGCCCGATGTGGGGCGACCCGGCGGTGCTGCGGCTGACGGCGGTGAGCCGGGGGCCCTTCCGGATGGCGCTCCACGACAGCCTGGGGGGCGCGCTGCAGCAGGTGGTGGACGCCGCGGGGCGGGTGCTGCACATCGTGCGGGACTTCCGGGGGCTGGTGTCCTCGGTGGAGCTGGAGAACGCCTGGGTCCGGCCGGGCGGACGGGAGGTGATGGTGCGGTACGCGTACGGCCCGGACGGGGTGCTGGCCTCGGCCACCGACGCCCTGGGTCAGGTGGAGCACTACGCCTATTCCGGCGGGCTGCTGGTGCGGCGGACCGACCGCAACGGCCACCCCCACCACTGGCAGCACGTGCAGACGGGGGACGGGCCGCGCTGCGTGCGCCGCTGGCAGGGGCAGGGGCAGGGGCAGTTCGGGGAGCGGTTCGCGTACCATCCCGGCCGCACGGACGTCAC
>JBJOPY010000221.1:0-10799 GCA_046050405.1 Bacteroidota bacterium
GAAGGGCGAAGGATTGAAGCGCAATCCGAACGGGTTGCGGGGTATGACGAATTCATGGGTAGATTCGTAACCGATTGGTGAAGTTGTCCCTTGAAATAAAGACTGACCCTGCCTAAAGAATCGTCAAACAAATAGGGAGCTGTGGCGGCCACGGCGTCCGAATAGCCCTGCGCCGTCCCCACATCGGCACTCGTGTACGCAAACCTGAGCACACCGCCGCTGGTGCTCAACCCGTTGGGGTCGATGTCCAGGAGGTACATCTTCTGCGGCGGCTGCCAGTTGACGGTATTTTGGGTGGCCAAGTTCTGCCGCAGGGGGTTGTCGTCCAGTGCCTGGACATTGATGTCCGGCAGACTCACCCGGTCACTGGTCAACTGGCTGACCCTCCCGAACCCTGAGACCGAGAAATTCATGATCCCGATGTACCTGCCCCCATCCTTGGCCTCTATCCCTGCTGCCAGCATGATGCAGGCCCTGTTCTTCATCGGCTTCCCGTCCGGCCCGGTTTCCTGCTGGTAGTAGAAGCAGGACGACACGCCGTTGGCGGGGGTGAAATCGATCGAGGCGGGCATGATCCGGTTCGTCGGTGCCTTGAACTGGTATCTTGCCTGGAGCACCCCGTTGTCCAGGTACGCGGCCTTGATCGAATTCTTCGTCAAGGGGTTATTGTACTCCATCAGCGGCCAATCCGAATCGGAACACAGGATGAAGTCGTCCTTTTGCACGCCAAACCGCACGGTATAGACGATCTCCGACATGGCATCCTGAGGAATCCCCTTTCCGGAATACCCGTTCATGCCCAGAATCTCCGTGGCGGCTTGGTCGTCCGTCTTCCCGGCCGCGATTTTTGCTCGGACTTCCGTGACCATCCCGCTGTCCAGCCCGTACCTTGTGATGAACTCGTTGACGTACTTCGCGGAGTCGCTCATGTCAAACACGATGCTGTGGTCGAAGCGGATGTTGAAGCTTTGGATCTTCCTGGTGGCGGTGATGGTGGAGAAGATCTGCCAGCGCTGTTCCTCGGAGTCAATGCCCGGGATGAGGAGCACGGAAAAGCCGCCATCCGAAAGGTTGTCCACGAATGTCAGCTCCCGGGTGGGCTCATAGAAGGGGTTTCCAGCCACGTCGGCCGGGGCGAGCGTGTCCTTCCGTGACTCTGGCACGAACTTGTGGCGGCTGCGCTGATAGCGGATCTCCCTGCTCAGCTTCAGCGTGCTCCCGCTGAGGATGAACCGGTCCACCAGGAGAGTGTTGTTGACGATGGGGGGATTGAGGTAGGCGGTGTCGGCACCCGCAGCGATCGACTGGCGGAATACATAAATGTATTTGCTATCGGAAAGCACCTGGAAGGGAGCCTTGGCTCCGAACCTCCCCGTGCTGGACCAATGCGAGTCGGTCCTTTCCCGGATGGCCTGGGCGGACAATGGCCGACCCTCGGCATCCAAGGGCTTTCCCCCCGCGTCCAGGCGCTGGATGATCTTCCGGTTGTCCTTGTCAAACTTGTCGATGGAGAAGTTCGGGGCGATGCCATATCCCACCTGCACGATCTCGGACGGGAAGTTCAGGCTGCTGACGGCAGGGTTGGTGAAGTCCACCTTCGACCAGAAGTTCTTGTCGTTGTTCCGGTCGACTGTATCGGCGGCGGCAGTCTGGGAACTGGACAAGTTGAGCACGCTGTAGAAGATTCTACCGTCCGTTCGCATCGCGAAGCTGACCGGCGTGCCCGAATGGGACACCATGGCGGTGTGCAAGTATCTGTGGGTCTCCTCCCGGGTGTTGTTCTTGCTGATCAGCGAGGTGGATAGCGTACCAAGTCCTGACATATCAAATAGTATTTAGGGGTAGATAAAAACGATTTCTCAAATGATCCTCCAAGATATAAATGAAAAATGAATTGTCTATTTTTTTTCATTGGAAAACTCATGGTTGGCCATATCTCATTGATCATGAAGTATATAAATTTCATTTCCATCATTTCCTGCTGCAAGGGGGATTATCGGATGGAATTCCGGGGGCTGGACAAGCCCCTGCCCTTCTTTTCTCCAGCAGTATTCTGTGACCAATGCCTCCCAGGATGCCGTCAGGACAGGGATGCGATGAATCGATACCCCTCTTCCAATACTTCTTCCTTCTGACCCTCGCTGCGAATGGACAAGGTGGAAGTCCTGTCTGCCGGGATGGGCGTAGGGCACGATGCCGGGCGAGGCTTTCCGGTTCGGGGGATGCATCCGCCCCTAGGCGGGCATGCAGTAGATGGCGTGGCAGTAGGGATCCTGCGCGCACGAAGCGGTGCCAGATGGCATGGGCATGGGGAATCCTGCATCCTCCGATTTTACAGCGGAGTTGATTTATTTTTCATTCCGGATCCATCCTGGATCCAGCATTTGCTGTCTTGCAGGGGAAGGGCATGGGGGCTTCTTTGGCAAAGCCACCTTATCCCTTGTGGGCCTTGCCCTTGTGCTTCTTCTTTCGCAGTAAACTGGCCTCCACCTCGGACATCAGGGTTCGCCAGTCGTTGGGATTTGCCTTGCTCGCTTCGAGGGTTTCCCGGTACATCACCTTGCCCAGACCCAGGACTTCGATCTCCTTTCCCAGGTACTCCGTGATTGCAGCCAATTGGGGTTTTTCCTCCTGGCTGCAAAAGGAAATGGCGATCCCTTTGGCAACCCCCCTGCCGGTACGGCCCACGCGGTGGACATAGTTCTCAGCGACCTCAGGAAGGTCATAGTTGACGACATAGTCCACATTGGGGATGTCGATGCCCCTGGCACTGACGTCGGTGGCCACGAGGACCTTGATGGCACCCGCCCGGAATGCGTCCAGGGTCTCGGACCTTGTCTTCTGGTCCTTGCCGCCGTGGATCGCCATGCTGGAGATCCCCACCCGCTCCATCGCAGCGACCACCCGCTCTGCACGCACCTTGGTTCGGACGAATACCAGGATCTTGCACTCGGGGTGCTCCTGGAGCATGCGCTCCAGGAAGAAGCGCTTGTCGTCCATTTCCACGAAGGTCACCGCATGGCTCACATTCTTGGAAACACGGTCATCCGGAGAGATCTGAATCCGGATCGCATGGCTATGCACCAGGGAATAGGCCAGTTTCTTGATGGTATCGCTGATGGTGGCGGAGAAAAACAGGGTCTGCCGCTGCCGGGGGATGTACCGCATCAGGTCGCGGATGTCATCGATGAATCCCAGGTCCAGCATGTGGTCGGCTTCATCCAGGATCAAAATCTCCGTTGCGCCGAGCCAGAGGTGTCCCTGGTGCCGCAGGTCAAACATCCTCCCCGGTGTCGCCACGAGGACATCCACCCCCCTTTTCAGTGTTCCGACCTGCATCTCCTGGTCTGCACCCCCGAAGATGGCCAGTGTCCTGATTCCCAACCCTGCACCGATCTGATCGAAGACCTGCCGGATTTGAATGGCCAGCTCGTGGGTCGGGCACATCACGAGGCAGCGCACACTGCCTTCCCGGCGGTTTCGGGGCGGATTGCGCTGCAAGATGTCTAGCACAGGGATCGCAAATGCGGCCGTCTTTCCAGTCCCCGTCTGCGCGATCGCCAGTACGTCCTCGCCCTTCATGATGGCCGGAATGGCCTTGAACTGAATGTCCGTGGGGCGCTTGAAACCCGAGGCTTTCAGGTTGTCTTTGATCAGTCGTGCAAGCTTGGCATCTTCAAACCTCATGGTGCAAAGATAGCAGACCGGCGGAAACTCTCGTCAGGGGTTCCGATCCAGGATCGTGCCGAAGGCAGAGATGGTGATGCCCCCCGGCTGAGTCAATTGGAAAAACAAACGCGACCCCTGTACGGGCCGGCAGCAACCCCTCACGCGAGATCCCCGGATGTGATCAAGGTGTAGGTGAAGCGGTTGCCGTGGATCTCCCTTGCCTTTCTGCAAATGCCCATGAAGGTATCGAAATCGTTGACACGCTTGAACACTTGGCAGCCCTCGCTCCAGTTTTCCACATATTCTGACTCAGTTTTGGGGTTGGAACGGTGGATGTTGATCCCGAAGATACCCTCTTCCGTCTTGACCTCATCGAAGGATTGATCCTTGTTCTTGTCGCGCCAGACTTTGACGGGCTTGTCCTGGCAGATGGCCTCATACTTGCCTTGATGAAGGCGCATCACATGCGCCCCCTTGTACTGGCCGGGAACCAGACGGGCCACACCGTTTGGATTATGGTACCCCTTGACCGCCTTGGTGCCGGGATCGGTGGTGCATGGCCAAACAAAAAACTTCCATTCTCCATTTTCCCTGTAAGAAATGGTCATCCAATCATCGAAGACGTTGGTGACGACATTGCCGGGAGCAAGGTTGCGAATCCCGACGATGTTTAAATCAAAGCCTTTGTTGGATGGGTCAGCGAACCATTCATAGCCCTTGGCTTTCACTGCGGACTCCACGCGCTCCCTTGTGATCTCATGTAGTGTCCAGTGTGCTGTGGGTTTTGCGGTCGGGGGAGGCGTTGCGGGCTTTGCAGTCGGGGGAGGCGTTGCAGGTTTGGCTACCGATGGAGCTGTCTCAGGCTTCGCGGGCGGCGGAGCCGTTGCAGGCTGCGCTGCCGGAGTGTCAGCTTTCGCACCCGCAGGAATCAACCCGAGCTTTTGAAGCGTGCTGACATCCGCCACACCATCGGCCGGATTGATCCCGTTCAGCCTCTGCCACAGTTTGAGGATGATCTCGGTGGTCCTGTCAAAATCGGCGGATTGCGTTATTCCCAGTTTTTCCTGGAGTTTTTTGACATCCTCCCCTTTGGATCCTTTTTTCAATGCATTCATTGTTTTACCCAGTTTTTGATTGACCTCGTGCTACGAAATGTCATCATTGCATCTATCAGTCGATGATCCGGTAAATCTAGATTTCTTCCCATCATTTCACAAGCAAGCCATCTTGAAATCCGGTCTTGCGAGAAAAAATATCCACTAAAGGCAAGCGGATTCTTATCTTGTGCGCATTTTAAGGTTCTCTGCAGCCTCCTGTCTCGGCAAGCCCCTAATTCCAGGAATTCCTTCGCACCGTCCTTTGCCTCCTGAATGGGCGCACGGCGTTCATGATGGATGGATCCTGATGGAAACCTCCTTTTCTTCCCAGAACCATGAAGTATCCCTCGAAATAACTGTCTGTCAATGAATCAGCGCATGGGGGTGGATGGCCCCATCGCTCGGGTAGGTGCATCTGGCAGCGCGGCCCCCCTCCCGGTGCCTCCGCTCATCGTAGTCCTCAAGTTCCCCCTGATTTCAGGGAACGTTCGTCTATATTTGCAGTAGTCATACGCACAAGGAATGAAAGCAAAGCGGATAGTCTCAAAAAGTGGAAGGATGGAAAGGATCGTCACGGACGGTATCGGCATGCTTCCCATGCAAGGTTCCACCATGTCCTTGGTCGTCCCACGGGCAAGTATCGGCCATCCTTGGATCAACTGTACAGGCCTTCTCCTTCTGGGCTTTCATGAGAATGCCCGTCATTCACCGGCGATGAGGCTGTGCCGACTTTTGAAATGGTGATCCTCGCCTTTCAACCTTGTCGGTAACCGGCCCTTCCGGGGTTTGAAATCATAAAAGAAAAAACCAGTCCAGCCAAAGGGCATAAAACCGCGTTCTCCGGCTATGAATGGTTCATCGTGGCAGTGATTACGTTCATCCAGTTCACCGTGATCTTGGACTTCATGGTACTCTCACCCTTGAGCGCGATCCTGCTGAAAGAAATGGAGATCAATGCTGGACAATTCAGCCTCCTCGTGAGTGTCTATGCGTTCAGTGCAGGTGCTTCCGGCCTCATGGCAGCGGGATTTGCGGACAAATTTGACCGCAAGCGGCTATTGCTGTTCTTCTATGCAGGTTTTGTATTGGGGACGGTGCTGTGTGCCCAGGCTGCGAGCTATGAGTTGCTGCTTGCGGCACGCATCGTGACCGGTGTTTTCGGAGGCGTGATCGGCTCCATCTCGATGGCGATCATCACGGACATTTTCCCACTAGGGGCTCGCGGGCGGGTGATGGGCTTCGTACAAATGGCGTTTGCCGCCAGCCAGGTCCTGGGGCTTCCCATCGGCCTGTACCTGGCCAAGGAATCTGACTGGCATGCACCTTTCTGGATGATCGTCGCGGTCTCTGCCCCCATCGGGATTGTAATCCTCCTGTACATGCGACCAATTGCGGAACATCTGAAGCTGAAGGCGGCCAAGAGTCCGTTCTTGCACCTGTTCAGGACGCTTACCAATGGCGAGTACCTGAATGGCTTCGCCGCGACCATCCTGCTGGCGACAGGCGGCTACATGCTCATGCCCTTCGGGGCCGCCTATGGCACGAATAACCTTGGCTTGTCCATGGATGACCTGCCGCTGCTGTATCTCGTGACAGGGCTGTTTACGCTTTTTTTCGGCCCGCTGTCCGGGCTGCTGAGCGACCGATTCGGAAAGTACAATGTCTTCGTGGCGGGATGCCTGGTCACGATGGGAATGGTCGGCTGGTACACCAATATGGGTGTCACTCCCCTCTGGATCGTGGTCTTGACCCAAGTGATCCTTTTCGCCGGATTGACTGCCCGGATGGTTTCCGCATCGGCCCTCGTATCCGCCGTACCCCAGCCGGCAGACCGAGGAGCTTTCATGGTGATCAATTCCTCCATCCAGCAGATCTCAGGAGGCATCTCATCGGCCATCGCCGGCATGATCGTGGTGAATGAACCCTCCGGACGGCTTTCCCATTACGACATCCTCGGCATCGTGGTGATGGGCACCATCACCGCGACCATGGTGCTGTTTGGGGTGGTGAATCGGATGATCCTGCGCAGGCAGCTCGCCGAAGACGTTAAGCGGCCAGCTTTTCCGCCATTCCCAAACGCCTCGGAAGAGGCGATATGATCTGGGGGGTTTCAGCCCGTTTGGTTCTGAAGGGTTCGATTACCCTCAGTTGTTCCCCGCAATCGGCATTCCCGGCCAGAAGATCCAGCTCTTGGGATAGGTGGATTTCAGGCTCACCATTCTCGCGATGACCTGCTCCTTGCTCGTACTCTCGAAGACGGATACTTTGAAATATCCTTTTGGGGAATGGGGGACAAGCACCTTGGATCCGGGAATGGAATTCGAATTTCCAACGGCTTCTTCGGGCACTGCATTGGAGGAAACGATGAGGTAATAGTGTCCATTCTGTGGCCGAACGCCATATTCCAGGTCATTGGCCAGCGGATTGTCCGGATTGGTTTTGGGGGCAAGTCCGGATTCAGGCACATGCACATTCATCGGCCTTGCAGGGGCGGATGTGGTTCCGGACTTTGGATCTGCAGGGGGCATCTCTGGGGATGCTATCGAGGCGGAGTCGGTGCCACCGGGCTTCTCGGCTGCCTTGGCGAGGGCGATCGGGCCGGCTTCCTGCAGTTCCTGCTGCGCGGTGCTGGCTTCGCTGGATGAGCCATGCGCCAGGCTTTCGGCGATTGCCATTTCCGGGGTTGCCTCAGCTTGCGCCAGGTTCGGGTCATTGCTGCTGGGCTTCTGGGTCCAGCCCCATTGGACGGGCAGGTTTCTCAGTTCAACCTGCCATTTCCAGGCTGAGAATGCACCTGCGGTCAGCAGCATTAGCAGCATGGCCCAGCGCATCGGAAATTTACGAATGGGCCGGGGAGCCTCCACGATGGTCGTGTCGGCGGTCGCCCTCGCCACTGCAGCCTCCTTTTTCTCCGGACTGGGCACGGAGGTTTCACCCAGGGTGTAGTCGATGGCTTGCAAACCGAACATTCCGGCAGCCTGACCGATGATCCCCTCCTCTGCCTGGAACTCAATGTCGCCCAACGGTGAACGCCGAAGCGTGCCGATCCCGTCTATGCGGTGGGCAGGGTTTAGATTCAGCCGATCCAGCAGAAAATCACTCACTTTCCCAGCAAGTGCCGTGGCATCACCGATCCTGAGGTTGTACCATCGGAAGAGAAAATCCTCCAGACGGTGCAGCATGTCCTCGCCCTCCGTGAGGACAAAAATTTCCCTCGGCGGCAGAATCCTTTTCTTCTGGTGATCGATCTGGGCCATCATGCGGCTTCGCTGGAAGGTTCCGACCCCCTCCACGGAAAAGGAATCCAAGTGCTGAAAAGCTAGCTGTAGCGCTGATTCTGGATCGAGATTCATTTTAGAAACTGAAGGTTGCACCTGCCTTGATGTCGAACGGCCTCTCTTGGTAATTGTACAACCGCTGCCAGCGGTTGTTCAGAAGATTGTTGAACTCCAAAAATACCGATATCCTTTTGGAAAACCTATATTCGGCACTGAGATTCACGTCTGCCACCACTCCCTGTTTGATGGGTGTCATGGCACCCGAGGAATCGGGGCGCATGGACATCGTCCTTGGCCCGAAGAGGTAGATCTCGGATGCCACCCAAATCTTGTTCGCGAAGTTATAGCTGCCCCAGAGGTCAATCCGGGTGCCCGGAATGTTGAAATTGTAGGCGACATTGCTGGTATTGAAGGCGCGAAGATCGCCTCTGATCCCCGCCCGGATCTTGTCGTTCTTATTGAAAATCAATGACAGCTCCACGCCCGACTGTGTAAAGTTGCTGTCATAGCGCATCTGGAAGTAGGCTCCTCCCTCAGGACTGTAATAGATGAGCTGATCCTTGACCTTCTTCGTGTACACACGGGTGCTGAAGGTGAAATACTTGGCAAAATGACCATCCGCGCAGAGGTAGAGATGGATGGCATCGCGCATGGGCCGGATATCAGGCATTCTGTCCAGGTACTTGTTTTGCACGATGAGGTCGTAGTACTTGAGGTAGTGCATCTCGCCACCGACACCTCCCACCACACTCAGTCGCTCTGGGATCAGCTGGTAGCAGGCACGCAAGACCGGAAATACCCTGAACTTGGTGGTCGAATCGGTGAATGAGTTCACTTTCAGCCCGGCCTGGGCGCTGAGCTTCTCCCGCTTGAAGGAAGCGGTAGGTGTCAAATCGAGGAAAAACCGGCTCTGCTGCACGGTGCCAAAGGTACTGTTGCTGAAGGTCAAGGCACTGGTGACATCCGCACCGAACATGTCGGTGATCTTCCAGGCGAGCTTGGGGGCCAGGGAAAGATGCAAATCCTGGTCTTTCCATCGATCAAAGTAGCCCTGAAACTGGAGTCCGACCTCATACTGGATCCCGTCGGGATTGTAATTGCTCGCCACGCTCATGTCTGCCTGGATGCGCGAATAGGTGTTGCGAACGCTGTCCTTCAGCTCTGGATTGCTGCGCACAGTCGTGTCGGCAAAATAGAAGTAGTTGGCGTTTTGGAAACGGGCGGCACCTTTGAAGGTATTGGTTTTCGTGTAGTACTCTCCGTAACCTCCGAGGATGTCGTCCCTCCACTCTGCATAATCGATATACCCCTTGCTGCTGCTTGCATGGCTGAACTCGAGGCCTGCACGACCATCCACCTTTCGGCCGGTGTTCATGAACAGCTTGGCATAGGGGGAAGCGAATCGCCCGAAGCTGAGCTTGAAGAGGTTGTTTTGCAGCTGGTCCATCGGTGGCTTGGGTGGTGCGGGAGGGTTGACCTCCTGCGGCTGATACCTCGTGGGAGCCTTGATTTGCTTCTCGTAGAAGATCATCTCCTTGGTTTCGACCTTGTTGTCGATCGGGGTGACCTGGTCTTCGGGCTTCTCGATCGAACCGAGGTTCGGTTTCCAGTCACCTGACATTTCCTGCTCGCCGATCGTGACCCCCCCCTGCCCCCACAAACCCATCGGAATAGCCATGGCCAGTCCTAGCTGGCAGATGGCATAGAAGATCTTCTTTCCCATCACTTGTTCTCTTCTATCATGTCCTTGACCTCATCCTTCGGTTTCTCAGGCTCCGGGGCCTCCCCCTGGTGGCTGGCGTCCCTGTAGAGGGCCTTGATTTCATCCAGCCGCTTCTGTGCCTGTGCCTTGATATCGGGATATTCGTTCCTGGTGCTCAGTGAGCTGATCACGGACTCCAGTGTACCGATGGCCTGGAAGGAATCCTGGACCGCAAGGTAATTCTCTGCCAAGACCAGGAATGCCCTGGCTTTCCAATAGTTGTAGTTCGAATAGCGGTCATTGAAGACCAATACATTTTTCTGGGACTCGGTGTATTCCTTCCGGTCAAAGAGGATGCGCGAGATGTAATACTGGCTCTCGGCACCGAAGGTGTTCAAGTTCTTGCCCTCCAGCTCCTTGAATTGGGTGAATGCCTCGTCCTTGGATCCCAGGAAGTAATCGCAGGCCGCCAGCTTCACCCTCGCCTTCGTCCGTGAATAGTCCGTGGTGTTCGGGTCGCTGAAGATCGCGAGGTAGTCATTCCTGGCGGTGGGATAGTCCTCATTGGAGAATGCGACCTCGGCCCTGCCGAACTGTGCGGCGAGCCGGTCTTCGTAGCGGTTGCTCTTGTCCTGCATGGCCGTGTAGAGTTCTGTCGCAGCGAGCCGGTTCCCCTTCGCAAACTGTATGTCTGCGGCCGCCTTCAGGGCCTTCACTGTGAACTCATTGGGGGAGGAGGCCTTGTAGATGTACTCGTAGTCGAGCAGGGCATCGTCCTTCCTCCCGGTCTTCTCCAGGCATTGTCCACGGTAGTAGTGTGCCTGGAAGTCATACTTCCCGCCCGGGAAATCCTTCAGGTACTGTGCATACCGATCCAGGGCGGAGACATAGTTTTCATCGAAGAACCTTTGGTCTGCGATCTCGATCGTCAGATCCTCGGTCTTTTCATTGGCGGGGTCGTTGTTTTGGAGGGGACACTTCTGCCGGGACTGTCGCTCGGCCTCATCGTACTCCTCGGCGGGAAGGAGCTCGGCCAGGTCTGTCAGTGCCGTG
>JBJOPY010000222.1:0-3204 GCA_046050405.1 Bacteroidota bacterium
TCGCGACCTGCATGCAGTCCTGGAAACGGCATTTGACGAGGGGAGGGCCGAAGGGATCATTGAAGGGAAGATCGAAGGGAAGATCGAAGGGAAGATCGAGGTGGCAAGGCAGCTCAAGGCAAGCGGAATGGATCCCGCCTTCATCACGGAAATGACCGGCCTGGCCGAAGAGGAGGTCAACGAGCTGTAACCACCGAAGGATGCAGGTCGAGGGGGTCGATCCCTCCAACACATTTTGACGGCATCCGAACGAGGCATTCTGGGTCTGGGCTCGGTCGGCTGTCACCCGCCAAAGAGGTGATTCCGCACCATCCCCCTTACGCTCTTACGCTGTAGGATCGGAGACATTCTCATCGCGCCGAAACTCGGTGTTCAAAACCACCCATCAATCTCTAACAAAGCCCTATAGCCAATGGAGCGATCATGTCTTGTAAGGAGAACAAACCTTCCATCCGTCGAAGAAGCATGTAATTACAAGTCTATCTTCCTGTAATTTAAATTCATAACCCATCGGCTAAATGCAAATGCGATCAAAGACCAGAGCGCTGCCCATCGTAACAGCCCCAGAGAATCATTCCAACTCCAAGGTTTTTTTGAACCTTCTTTCCTGAAAATTTGTAAATTGGTGCGTGAGGAAGTTCTTGGCAATGCGGTCAGGGGCTCCCTGTTCGAAATTGTTACGATTTAAATTCATTTTCCAGATGGCAAGAGTAAGTACATATTTCAACTTTCCTCGGAACACCGAGGAGGCTTTTCTCTTCTACCGATCGGTTTTTGGTGGGGAGTTTAATGCGCCAGGGTTTAGGCGCTTCAGCGACACACCCCCTACGGAAGGTGGCCCACCATTGGCGGACGAGGATCGAAACTTGATCATGCACGTTGAGTTGCCGATCCTAGGCGGACATGTCTTAATGGGAACCGATGCTCCTGAGTCGATGGGTTTTCACATCACGTTCGGCGACAACGTACAGGTAATGCTGGAGCCGGACACCCGGACGGAAACCCAACGATTGTTTGAGGCACTGTCCAGTGGTGGAGAAGTTATGATGCCATTGGAAGACATGTTCTGGGATGCCTACTTCGGCATGTGCAAAGACCGATTCGGTGTACTATGGATGTTCCAGTGCAGTGAAAAAGCCCAATGACTCCCCGAATGGAACACAATGGAAAAAACATGCTGACGGCCCAGGCAACTGTCAGTGCCCCCATGGAACAGGTCTGGGAATGCTGGACAAATCCCGCCCACATTACACAGTGGACCTTTGCCAGCGACGACTGGCATGCACCGTGGGCCGAGAATGACTTCCGGGTGGGTGGGAAATTCGCCACGCGCATGGAAGCTAAGGATGGAAGCTTTGGATTCGACTTCGGGGGAATCTATGATGAGATCGTCCCGCATGCCCGCATCGCCTATACCATGGGTGACGGACGGGTTGTAATTGTGACCTTTGAACAAATGATGGACGGCGTGACTGTCACGGAGAAATTCGAAGCCGAGCAAATGTCCCCTCTTGATATGCAGCAGGCTGGCTGGCAGGCCATCCTGAACAACTTCAGTCGCTACACGATGGGGATTGGGGGTGAAGGACTCCATCCCTGAATCATGATTTGGAAATACGCTTGTGAGACCGCTCCGTATCATCTCCTTGCCGGGCCATTGGTTGCCACGGGGAAAGTCTTATCGTGGTTCGATGCTTTCAGTGACAGTTGCAGAGCGCGCCGCGTGCGAGACGCGGGCATGATCGAAAGGTGAGGAAGCCTGCAACCATCATCCTTCTTGCGGCATGGGTCTTGTTCTACGGCTGCAAGGATTCCAAGCCCGAGGTTCAGCGCTCATTTTACCATTGGAAAACGAGGTTTGCCCCGACCGAATACGAACGTTCGACCTTGCAAGCCCTTCATGTGAAACGCCTCTACATCAAATACTTCGATGTAGATTGGCCGGAACATGAGAGGCAGGCCGTTCCTATGGCAAAGGTACAGTTTGCAGCCCTTCCGGAGCCCGAAGTCATTCCGACGGTGTTCATTACCACCCGGGCGATTCGTAGATCTGGGGAATCCGGTTCTACCGAGCTGGCGGATCGGATTTACCAGCTCATCCTTCGACTTCACCCTGACAGGTTGCCCGCACCCAAGGAGATCCAAATCGACTGCGACTGGACGCAGGAAACCCGATCAGCATATTTCGCCCTGCTTCTGCGGCTGCGCCAGCGGCTCGACCGAACAGGAATCCGCCTGTCAGCCACGATCCGCCTTCATCAACTCAAGTACGCGAAACTCACCGGCATTCCGCCCGTCCATCGTGGCGTGCTCATGTTTTACAATATGGGCGACCTTGACGATCCAGAGGAAACCAATTCCATTCTCAGCGTCTCCGAAGGGAGCCGCTACCTGAACGATGCCTTGGATTATGACCTCCCCCTGGATGCAGCCTTGCCGATCTTCGCATGGGGTGTCTTGATTCGCCGTGGCACTCCCATCGCCCTGCTCCACAATCTCAGGGAGGAATCCACACGGAATGTCCCGTGGTTGAGATTTGAAGGCTCCGGCCTCATCCACGTCGATTCCAGTCATTATTTCTCTGGCCGCTACCTTCAGCGTGGAGATCGGATTCGTCTGGAGCAGGTCGATTCCAAAGAACTAATGTCTGCCACAAACTTGATCGATGACCGCCTGAGGGTCGAAAATCGCAACTTGATCCTGTATCAATTGGATTCGATGGCATTGAGAAGCTACCGTATTTCGTTGCTGGATTCAGTCTATTCCAGATTGGAGGATTGACCGGGCACTGGAAGCACCATGGGCAGCCCATGACGTACGGTAGCGGGGATTCCCATGCCGAATGTCTATCCATTCCATTGGTCCAGCTTGGAGCGCTGAGCCCAATGCTGGGTGTCAAGCGCGCTGCTCGACACCCAAGCTTCCGACCAAAGCCGCTGTTGCAAAGCTCACAGAGAAGACCAGGTCCAAGTGGAAATGTTTTGGATGTCATAAAGGAATATTATTTCAGGACATACAACCCCCTCTGTACATCTAGGTGGAAATTATCACTCCCCTCTCCAAAAAAAGCCCCCCGCCGCAGGTCCGGGGAAGACCTACAGGCGGGGGAATCAACAGAGAAATGGAATGATTCACGAAAATCCTTGAGAAGCGGTATCCGTGAGCTCAACACTGGCCCGGGGAGAGCCATCTGGGTAAAGAGGA
>JBJOPY010000223.1:0-8963 GCA_046050405.1 Bacteroidota bacterium
TGCTCCCCCATCCCGTCGGGGCAATTTTCCTGTTGTTTTTCGGCATGTTCATCCTCCTGACGACCCTGAAGGTCGATCCATTCAGCTCGGCCGTCGCCGCCTTCGGCTTCATGCTGTGCACTTATTACTTCACGGTCATGGAAGCCGGCCACAATTCCAAGGTGAATGCCGTCGCCTACATGCCGCTGGTGCTGTCTGGTGTGCTGATGCTGTACCGGGGCAGGTTCTGGCTAGGGTCTGCCATCACCATGCTGGCCATGGGGCTGGAGCTGAATGCCAATCACGTCCAGATCACCTACTACGGATTCTTCATCATCGGTGCGATCGTCGTCAGTGAGCTCATCCGCAATTCAAATGCCGCCGGGAAGGCAATCGCTTGGGTGGGCATCCTGGGCATATTCACCAGCTGGGCCCTCCATCTGCCGAGAGCGGTCTGGATCGCAGGAATCCTGGCCACCATTGCAATCCCAGTCATCATGAAGGCACTCTCCCTGCGTGGGAAGGGCAATTCCATCAAGGCCTGGCTGACGGGCAGGGAGCTGCCGGCGGAAGCGCGACCAGTCCGCACCTTTGTCTTGGCCACCATCCTGATGGGGCTGTGCATGGGCATCTCGATTTCCCCGAATATCAGCCGCATCCTGACCAACAAGGAATATGTCGCTGAAACCATGCGCGGAGGCCCCGTCCATTCACGCGCAAGCAATCCCGACAAGTCGGGCGAGAAAGGCGGATTGAGCAAAACATACGCCTATACCTGGAGCTACGGCGTGGCCGAGTCCTTTACCATCATCAACCCCTTCTATTTCGGTGATGCCGTCCAAGCCAAGCTCGGCCAGGAGTCGGCCACATTCGACGTCCTGAAATCCCACCTGAATCCCCAAGGGGCGGAGCAGCTCGCCGACATCTGGCCGTCCTACATCGGCGACCAGCCCATGCACAGCGGCCCGACCTACATGGGCGTCGTGGTATGCTTCCTCTTTGTCCTCGGGCTGGTGGTCGTGCCCACGCGCCACCGCTGGTGGCTGCTGGGTGCCACGATCGTCTCGGTCATGCTCAGCTGGGGCCGCAACTTCCAGTGGTTTTCCGACCTGTTCTTCGACAACCTTCCCCTCTACAACAACTTCCGGGCCGTCTCCATGTGGCTCACCATCACGAGCATTTGCATTTCCATCATGGGTGGGCTGGCATTGGCAGCGGTATTCAGGGAGGGGGAAAGGAGGACGGAGAGGCAGCAAGCCATGCGAATCGGCATCGCTGCGGGTGCCACCATCTTCCTTCTGCTGATCCTCGCATGGTTTCATCCGGGATCCGAGGTCCGTCAGCCCGATGACGCGCAGAGGATAGCGGGATTCCTGTCCCAGGTGGGCCTCAAGGATCCCGACCCCGGGATGGTCGCCGACCTGGTGGATGCGCTGGCCACCGACCGGTCGGAGATGATTTCGAGCCAGGCCTACAAGGGAATCCTCCTCGTGATCCTGGCCGCCGGGGCCTTGATCGGTTATGTCATGCTCCGAAAGAACCTCAGCTCCCGGGAAATGCGCCCGGTGGGGATCGGGGCGGTGTGCCTGATCCTCTTCGGACTGGTCTACTGGGATCTGGTGCCGGTGGACAAGCGGTATCTCAACGATCAAAGCTTCGTCCGGGCTTCCGACCAGATGGCGTACTTCAAGCCCTCGGCCTGCGACGCTGCCATCCGGCAAGACCCCGACCCCAACTACAGGGTGTTCAATCTCACGGGCAATTCCTGGAATGATGCCATGACTTCCTACCACCACAAGTCGATCGGGGGCTACAGTGCCGCCAAGTTGCAGCGTTACCAGGACTTGATCGACTTCCGCTTCGACACCGAGCGCCAGAGGATTCTGGAAGCACTGAATACACGCGACAGTATGCAGATGAAGCGGATCCTGGAGGCACTGCAAGCTGCGACGGCACTGAACATGCTGAACTGCAAGTACATGATCCTGGACAAAGGGAGCAGGCCCCTTCTCAATGCCTCGGCCATGGGGCACGCATGGATCGTGGGGGGCTACGAGGTCGTGGATGGGCCGGACCAGGCCATGGCCCGGCTGGAAGGGCTTGACCTCCGCGCCAAGCTTATCGTCGAGCAATCATCGGACGAGCAGCTGAACGGATTCCAGGCCTCCGCCGACCCGTCGGCCACCGTGGCGCTGAAAAGCTGGCAGAGCAATGAAATCCATTACCAGTTTGCCAGCACCGGCGGCAAGGAGCAGCTGGTGGTGTTTTCGGAGGTGTACTACAATTCGGGAAAAGGCTGGAAGGCCTATATCGATGGCCAGCCCGCAGGGCATTTCCGCTGCAACTATGTCTTGCGCGGGATGAAGGTGCCCAGCGGGAATCACGAGATTGTCTTCAAGATGGAACCGCAGTCCTACCGCATGGGCGAGACCCTTGCCTTGGTGTTTTCACTGCTGCTGTTTGCGATTGCCGCAGGGTCGGTCTACATGGACTACAAGACGGGCGGCAAGGACGATGAAACGACCGATGGCGCCCCTGCCTCCAGGAAGGCCTAAGCACCCTGCATGAAAAGAGTGCTGATCATCACCTACTACTGGCCCCCCAGTGGAGGATCCGGCGTCCAACGGTGGCTCAAGAGCGTGCGCTACCTCCGGGATTTCGGGTGGGAGCCGATTGTCTACACCGCCCTGGACAGCGAATACCCGGTGATCGACGAGTCCCTCGAGGCCCAGGTGCCCGAGGGGGTGGAGGTGATCCGCCGCCCGATTTGGGAGCCGTACAAGCTGTACAAGCGTTTCACAGGGCGCAAGGAGGGGCAGCGGGTGGTTTCCGGCTTCCTCAACGAGAAGAAGCCCAGCCTCAGCCTGCGCATTTCGATGTGGATCCGGGGCAATGTCTTCATACCCGATGCACGGAGGTTCTGGATCCGGCCCAGCGTCCGGCATCTCCTGGGATATCTGAAGGAGCATCCGGTGGACATCATCGTGTCCACAGGGCCGCCGCACTCGATGCACCGGATCGCGCTGAAGATCAAGCGGAAGGCAGGATTGCCCTGGCTGGCGGACTTCCGGGATCCATGGACCAACATCGACTTTTACAAGGAGCTGATGCTGAGCAGATGGGCGGACCGCAAGCACCACCGGCTGGAGAAGGAGGTCGTCTCAGAGGCGGACTGCGTCGTGGTCGTCGGCAACCAGATGCGGGAGGAGTTCGAGCAGCTCTCAGGCCGGAGGGTGGAGGTGGTTCCCAACGGGTATGATAAAGCCGACCTCTGGCCACAGCCCCGGGAAGCCCGCGACAAGAAATTCAGCCTGATCCATATCGGCCTCCTGAATCAGCACCGCAACCATGAGGCCTTCTGGACGGCCTGTGCCGAGCTGAAGGAGGAGATTCCCGGATTCGGGGACGACCTGGTGGTGAGGCTGGTGGGGAAAGTGGATGTCAGTGCCGGCGAGAGCATCCGCCGGAACGGAATGGGCGGGCAGGTCGAGACGATCGACTATCTGCCGCAGGCCGAGGCCATCCAGCAGCAGGGGAGGGCACAGGTGCTCCTCCTCTTCATCAACGACACCCCCAATGCCAAGGGAGTGGTCACCGGGAAGATCTTCGAGTACCTCGCAAGCGGACGGCCGGTCCTGTGCATCGGCCCAGAGGACGGCGATGCCGCCCACATCATCCGTGAGGCCAATGCAGGCCTCGTGGCCGGGTTTAAAGACAAACAGAAGATGAAGGCGCACATCGCGCATTACTACGATCGTTACAGGGCGGGCACCTTGGAGGTCAGCAGCCAAGGCATCGCCGCATTTTCCCGGAAGGCATTGACAGGCAGATTCGCCCGACTGTTTGAATCCATCACCCCATGATCAAGGTTGTCACCATCATCGGCGCTCGGCCGCAGTTCATCAAGGCGGCTGCCATCAGCAGGGCGGTTCACCGCCATCACGCGGACAATGTCCGGGAAGTGATCGTCCATACCGGTCAGCACTATGATGACAACATGTCGCAGGTGTTTTTCGACGAGATGGGGATTCCCCGCCCCGACCATCGGATGGAAGCCGGTTCGGGCAGGCACGGGATGCAGACGGCAGCCATGATCTCCGGCATCGAGGAGATCCTCCTGGAAGAGAAGCCGGACGGCATCATCCTTTACGGGGACACGAACAGCACACTCGCCGGGGCGATCGCAGCCAGCAAGCTGTACCTGCCCATCGCCCACGTGGAGGCGGGACTGCGCTCCCATGACAAGCGCATGCCCGAGGAGATCAACCGGATACTGTGCGACCATGTCTCGACCTTCCTGTTCAGCCCGACGGCCACAGGCTTCCAGAACCTGGTCCATGAAGGTTTCATGCAGGGCAATCCAGGGCCCTACTCCATGGACAACCCGAGGATTTACCACTGCGGGGATGTCATGTATGACAATACCCTTTTCTTCCGGGATTTTGCACGGGAATCCGTCGATCCCGTCCGGGATCTGGGACTGGAGCATGGCCGGTTCATCCTGGGAACGATCCACCGGAACACGAATACCGACGTTCCGGAACGGCTGGGCAACATCTTCCGGGCAATGCTGCAGCTCACGGAGGAGCAGGGGGAGACCATCCTGCTCCCGCTGCACCCGAGGACGAGGAAGGTGCTGGATTCCAACCTGGAGCCTGCCCTGCTGAAGCAGCTGGGCAGCAGCGGCCGGCTGAAGCTGATCCCGCCGGTTTCGTTCTTGGAAATGACAGCCCTGGAGGATGCATGCAAGCTGGTGATGACCGATTCCGGGGGTGTGCAGAAGGAGAGTTTCTTCCTGGAAAAACCCTGCATCGTCCTGCGCCCGCAGACCGAATGGGTCGAGCTGGTGGAGGCAGGCACCGCCATCCTCGCCGACGCCGACCCCCGGCGCATCCTGGATGCATTCGCCCATTTCCAGCAGGCCAAGGCCCTCGAGTTCCCGAGGATGTTCGGGGACGGCCATGCCGCCGAGTTCATTGTGGATGAGATCGTCCGGCAATTGCAAGATCAAAAGGGCTGAGGTTTCAGGATGAAGATTCTGGGCATATCGGCGTATTACCATGATTCTGCGGCGGCGGTCACCGTGGAGGGGAAGGTCATCGCTGCCGCACAGGAGGAGCGCTTCACGCGGAAAAAGCATGACCCGGGCTTTCCCTCCCGGGCAGTGGAATTTTGCATGGAATACAGCGGGCTGGGGTGGGGGGAGCTCGATGCGGTGGCCTTCTATGACAAGCCGTTCCTGAAATTCGAGCGGTTGCTGGAAACCTATTACAGCCTTGCACCCCGGGGATTGGCCTCCTTCTGGAAGGCGGTTCCGGTCTGGATCAAGGAGAAGCTGTTCCTGAAGAAGCTGCTGAAGGATGAGCTCAAGAAGCTGGGCAGGATCGATTGGGGAAAGACCAGGCTGCTGTTTCCGGAGCACCACCTCTCCCATGCCGCAAGCACGTTCTACTGCTCTCCATTCCAGAAGGCTGCGATTCTGACCTTGGACGGGGTCGGTGAATGGGCCACGGCAAGCATCTGCATGGGCACGGGAAAGAACATCAAAATCCTCCGGGAGCTCAGGTTCCCGCACTCCCTGGGGTTGCTGTACTCGGCCTTCACCTATTACCTGGGCTTCCGGGTGAATTCCGGGGAATACAAATTGATGGGACTGGCACCCTACGGGAATGCCGGCTCGGCAGCGGTGGCGGATTTCAAGCGGGCCATCCTCTCCACCCTCATCGACCTTAAAGAGGACGGATCCATCTGGCTCGACCAGAGGTACTTCGGCTATGCTTCCAGCCTTCGGATGGTGAATGAACCCAAGTGGGAGAAGCTGTTCGGCTTCCCGAGGCGGGAACCGGAGGCGGCACTGGAGCAGCGGCATTGCGACCTCGCGCTTGCCATACAGGAGGTGACCGAGGAGGCCGTGCTGCGAATGGCGTGCGAGGCACGCAGGTTGACGGGTGCCAAGCACCTCTGCCTTGCGGGCGGAGTCGCGTTGAATTGTGTCGCGAACGGGAGGCTGCAATCGGCAGGGATTTTCGAGGAGGTCTTTATCGTGCCCCCAGCGGGCGATGCAGGCGGTTCACTCGGTGCGGCCTTGGCCGCCGAGCACATTTACTTCGGGAAGGAGCGCCACCCGCAGCAGCCCGATGCCTTGCAGGGCGCCTACCTGGGGCCGGAATACGCCTGGAAGGAGATCGAACAGATGGCCCGCCGCCACATGGCCGTCTTCCGGAAATTCGAGACCTGCCACGAACTCGCGACCACGACCGCCGCGCTCCTGGCAGAGGGCAATGTCGTGGGATGGTTCCAGGGGCGAATGGAATTCGGGCCCAGGGCACTGGGGAACCGCAGCATCCTCGGCGACGCACGGAACCCGGAAATGCAGAAGCGGCTCAACCTCAAGGTCAAATGCAGGGAAAGTTTCCGCCCCTTCGCGCCATCCGTCCTGGAAGAACATGCGGGAGAATACTTCGCCTGCCCGTCCCCCTCGCCCTACATGCTGCAGGTGCACCCGGTCGTTGCGGGGCGTTGCCATCCGTTTCCGCCGGACTATGCCCTGCGGGACATCCGTGGCAAACTCTACCACCTGCGGTCCGACATCCCGGCAGTCACCCACATCGACCTTTCCGCACGGATACAGACAGTGAGCAAGGCCACGAATCCCCGTTACTGGGAATTGATCGAGGCGTTTCGGAAACTGACGGGCACCGCCCTGGTCGTCAATACCAGCTTCAATGTCCGTGGCGAGCCGATGGTGTGCACGCCCGAGGATGCCTACCGGTGTTTCATGCGGACGGAGATCGACTTTCTCGTGCTGGGGGATTTCCTGTTCGCGAAGCGCGAACAGCCCGAATGGGCCGGGAAGGACGGATGGCAGATGGAATACGCCCTGGATTGAAGATGGAAGCACGCGGAAAGCACATCGAAACCTTGCTGGTGATCGTCCTCGGGATGACGGGGGCCTATTTCCTCACCCGCCGGGAAGAATTCCTCTACGCTGGTGCAGGGCTTGGGGTGACCGGCCTGGCCATCCCGGCTGCGGCCAGGTACATTCATGCGGGATGGATGGGACTGGCGAGCGTCCTGGGATTCATCCACTCCCATCTCATCCTTGGACTGGTGTTCTTCTTGATGCTGACCCCGCTGGCCTGGCTGCGGCGGCTGTCCGCAGATGACCCTTTGCAGCGAAGGAAGGGCTTGCGGAAGAGCCATTTCGTGGAAAGGGAGCATCTCTACGAGGCCAGGGACATGGAGAACCCCTGGTGATCCAGGGAGCCCCACGGGTTTCCGGCCCCATCTTCAGGTTCCTGCGGGGAACCTATGCGAGCATTTCTGGGAGGTTGCGCTGCTGGTAGATCCGTTCGATGATTTCCACGACCTTCAGACCTTCCAGGGCATTCGTCGTGATGGTTCCTTTTCCGCCCAGCGTCGCGACGATGTTCTCGAAGATGTAATGGTGGTTGGCGGCGCTTCCCTTGTAATGGCCGTAGTCATTCGGGGGATTGGCAGGAGGCAGGGCGGGCATGTCATAATCCTGGACATGGCAATGCTCGACCTGCTCCATGTATTGTCCGCCGACCTTGACGGAACCCTTCTCGGCGACGATGGTGATGCTGCTCTCGAAGTTCTTGTCCCATACGGCCGTGGAGTAATTGATCACCCCCATTCCGCCTTGTACCAGGCGGAAGGTGACCAGCCCGGAGTCCTCGAACTGGGTGTTGTGGCGGTGGGTGAAGTTTGCAAACCGGGCGGAGATGTCCGTGATGTCCCCGAAAAGCCAATACAGGATGTCAATGAAGTGGCTGAATTGCGTGAACATCGGCCCTCCGTCCATGTCCAGGGTGCCCTTCCAGTTGGAAGGGCCATAGTACCGGTCGTCGCGGTTCCAGTAGCAGTTCACCTGCACCATCTCGATCTTTCCCAGGATGCCCTCATCGACCACGGATTTCAGCCACGCGGAGGTGGGTGAATAGCGGTTTTGCATCACGCAGAAAACCTGGCGGGACATCTGCAAGGATTTGAACAGAACCTCCTCACAAGCCGCCTTGGTCAGGCCCATCGGCTTCTCGACCACGACATGCTTTTTGTTCGCCAGGGCGAGGAGGGCATGCTGGGCATGGAGGCCATTGGGCGTGCAGACGCAGACGACGTCGGCGGAAGGCCCCTCGGTCAGCATTTTCACGGCATCCGTGAAGAAGGGGACACCGTAAGTGGCGGCGGCCTCCTTTTCAGCAAGAATGTCACAGACGGACACCAGCTCGCAGCCTGGATGACCATGGATGATCTCAGCGTGCCGCCTGCCGATGTAACCGAATCCCAAGATGGCGAATGTCGTCTTTTGCATCGTGAACGCTTGTGTTTTCTGGGTGGCAAAGCTAGGGAAAATCTGCAAGGAGCCGTCAGGATCACCACATCCGGACTTCCGGTTGCAGACTTGCAACCATGCCCGGAAACAGGACATCCAACGCATCAACCCCACCGGGGGCGCCCTTCCCGGATGCCCCTGACGCTCCCGGGACTTGGGCCATGGGCCGATGCTGTCCCCCGATCCTGGCCGATTCCCGTTGGATGTTTCCCGGGTTCTGCCTCCCGAACCCGTCAACAGCTATCTTTGTGACATGAAATCTATCACCGATGCGGCACCGGGGGAGCTGCCCGGCTCCCAGCCCCGGGGGCGTCGCCGTCGCTTTTGCTGGCGGAGGGCGGTTCCCTGGGTGCTTTGCTGGATGGGATGGATGAATGGGGCCCATGGGCAACCCCCCGTGGCCACGCTCAGCCCAGCTGCAACGTTCAGTGTGCTCACCTGCTCCCCGGGGACGGAGCTCTACTCCGTATTTGGCCATACAGCCCTCCGAATCCGGGATCCGAGGGCGCAGCTGGATTGGGTCTGGAACTACGGTGTCTTCGAGTTTGATACGCCCAATTTCATCCTCAAATTCGCCCGGGGAAGGCTTCGTTATTATGTGTTGAGCTACAGTTACCGGCATTTCTAC
>JBJOPY010000224.1:0-6392 GCA_046050405.1 Bacteroidota bacterium
GTCCCGGATCCAACCACAGGAGGGCTGCGGCACCGTCTGTGGTGCTGTAATGGACCGTGAACCTTTCTGTTCCGTGCAGGAGCCGGATCTCCAGGGGACGGCCCAGGATGGGGTCGCCTGCACCCAGCTGGAAGCCGAGGGAGTCGCCTTCCGGGGTCGTGACACCCCGGATGTCCAGGTTCCGGGTATCCAGCACCACTGTGCCGCCGCCCTTGCTGCTGACGGTATAGGTTGCAGATCCACGGATACGGCGGGCCTCGAAGTCCACCGCGATGTCCAGGTCTAGGTGCTTGACCACTGCCTCAGCGGGCTTGGCATAGCTGTGGGGGTCTGGGGCGATGATCATCTTTCGTTCATCCATTGCTGCGTTGTCATTGGGGTTGATTCTGCCACTGTGGTCCTTGCCGCAGGCCGCCATGGCGACCAGCAGCGCCATCAAGGCGCAGGTCGCGCACCGCGGCGCAGGGAAAGGGGGCAGATATTTCCGGGTCATTGAACTGTGTGCGTGGGTTCAAAGATATTTGTTTTTCCGAACGGAACGGGAGATTACCGGGAATACCGCTCCAGGGATGCGCGCTGGCATGGCTCATTTGCGGTTGGCAAGCCAGACGCCCAGCAGGATGATGGCAAAGCCGAGACCATGCCCCAGCGTGAGTTCCTCCCGCAAGAAAAATCCCCAGAGCAGGGCAACGATGGGGATGGTGTAGGTAACCGAGGTGGCAAAGATGAGGGAGCTGATCTGCAGGAGCTTGTTGAACAGGGCGACACCCAAGGCCGTCCCCACGGCCCCCAAGATGGAAATGTAGAACAGGGCGGCTGGATTCCCGGGGATTGAAACCCGCGCGGTGAAGTCTGTCAAGGCCAGGAGGAAGACCAGCGAGGGCACCCCGACCAGGGTGAGCGCCATGCTGGCGATCAAGACCGGGTCCCGGTGGGGGAAGTATTTCTTGACGAGGTTCACATTGATGCCGTAACAGATCGTGGCGGCGACCACCACCAGGCTGTAGTGGAGATTGGCAGGGCCCTCGTGCAGGCCTCCGCCCGCAAGCGCCAGCAAGGCCGCGCCCATGAACCCTATCCAAACGCCGAGGACATTCATGGCCGGGAATCGCAGCTGGAAGAAGAGGTAGCCCACCAGGAGTGTGAAGATCGGGGACATGGAGTTCAGGATTCCCACGGCCGCGCTGGGCAGCTGGGTCTCCGCCAGTGCGAACAGGAAGGCAGGGATCCCGTTCCCGGTCATGCCGATGATGAACAGCAGCAGGGCCTCCTTCAGGGTGACTTGCCGGCTGTACCTCACGGCGAAGGGACTCATGCAGACCGCCGCCACGCTCATCCGGATCAATGCGAGCTGGAATGCGTCGAATCCTTTCAGGCCTAGCAGCATCAGGATGAAGGAACTGCCCCAGACCAGGGAGAGGATGATCAGCAGGAACCAAGCCAATGCAGGGCGTGAGGCAGGGGTCATTCGGGATGCTGCCCTCTCTTCTGCTGGAAAAAGCTGCGCATCAGGGCCCGGCACTCTTCCTCATGCACACCATGGGCCACCTCTGTCCGGGGATGCAGCAGTTCCGGGCCAAACCTGGAATAGCCAAACCTGGATTCGCCTGCACCATAGACGACCCTGGAGAGCTGCACCCAGCGCATCGCCCCGGCACACATCGGGCAAGGCTCGACGGTGACATAGAGCGTGCATCCCTCCAGGTACTTGCTTCCCAGGTAGCTGCAGGCTGCGGTGATGGCCAGCATCTCCGCATGTGCCGTGGCATCGTTCAGCTTCTCCACCTGATTGTATCCTCGCCCGATGACGCGCCCCTTGCAGACGACCACCGCCCCGATCGGGACTTCCTGTTCGGCGTAGGCTTGCTCTGCCAGCACGAGGGCTTGCCGGAGGAAATGCTCGTCGGAAGGGATGCTCGGCCCGGGGGATGACATGCGGCAAAGTTGGACAATTTCCGGACATGTCCCGAGGAGCCGGGTGGGATTGCCTCCTGGAAGGTTCTTCAGGCAGATGATTCCGGCCATGGGAGACCACCGAAACCACCCGCCCGCGCTGCATCCTGAGCCTGCTGCCGAGTGCCATCCAGGGCTGCCCGCAGACCATGGAAATCGTACGGGCATTGCCCGTCCTGAAATGGAAGGAATAGACCCCGCCCCGTTGCAAGCCGGATCCCGTGGGGAAAATACTGGCCGAAGGAATTGGGAGGGAGCCGAATTCAATTTTTTTTTCTTCCCATCAACGGAACACCCCCCAACAAAGGGCGGAAGGAAGGCCCCCGCTAGAACTGAAAGTAGATGAAGGGCTGCAAGTCGCTTGAGATCGCCTGGTACACCAAAAAGACGATCGCGACGGTGATGGCGGCCTTGAAGGCAAGGTGCAGGCGAATGAAGCCGTCGTAAACCCGGTCCTTCATCCAGCCGGGCATCCAGTGGACCACCAGCCCCAGGTACATGACATAGAACACCCTGAAGTAGTTGTCAATGACGGCAGGGATATGCTGGAATCCAAAATTGGTAAAAATGTTATGGATCAGCGCATTGGCGGTCTCCAGATCGGGAGCGCGGAACCAGATGCGGGTAAAGGAGATGAAGCTGAACGTGAGGAAGACCGTCCATGCCACCCAGTACCACTCCTTCCTGCCCTCCCAGGGGCTGATGCGCTTCCAGTATTTGTAGATGACCAGTGAAATGCCGTTGAGCGCCGCCCAGATGATGAACATCCAACTCGCCCCGTGCCAGAATCCGCCCAGCAGCATGGTCAGCAGGAGGTTGGAACTGGTGGCCATCTCCAGCCGGGTGTCCGGGTACTTGTAGTCAAGATAGAGGAACACGAGAAGCATGGCCAGGCTCCCGAAGACGACATAGGGCAATGCACCGAGGCCGAATATCCCCAGGGCCATGACCGGGAGCATGAAGTAGAATGCCCAGGTCAGGAAGGTGCCGCCTTGGTTTCCGCCCAGGGGCTTGTACAGGTAGTCCCTCAGCCAGGTGGAGAGGGAGATGTGCCATCTTCGCCAGAATTCAGCCACACTTCGGGCCTTGTAGGGTGAATCGAAATTAATGGGCAGGCGGAAGCCCATCAGCAGGGAGATGCCGATCGCGATGTCCGTGTAGCCCGAGAAATCGGCATAGACCTGGATCGAATAGCCGTAGAGGACCATCAGGTTCTCGAAGCCCGTGTAGAGTTCAGGATTGTCGAAGATGCGATCCACGAAGTTCACGGCGATGAAGTCCGCCAGGACCAGCTTCTTCACCAGGCCTTTGAGCACCCAGATCACAGCGATCCCGAACTCCCGGCGGGACACATGGTAGGACTGGTAGATCTGGGGGATGAACTCTGCCGCACGCACGATCGGCCCCGCCACGAGCTGCGGGAAATAGGAGACGAAGAAGCCGAAGTCCAGGATGTTCCGCACGGGCTTGACATGGCCCCGATAGACGTCGATAGCATACGAAATCGTCTGGAACGTGAAGAAGCTCACCCCCACGGGGGGGATCAGGGCATCGATGGGAAAGTGGTGCCCGAGCCGGATGTGCAGCCGCTCCGCCAGGTGGTTCATCCACGCACTGAAGTGGTTGTGGTACTGGAGGTGGGTGCCGAAGAGGTCATTGAAGGATTCGGTGAAGAAGTAGCTGTACTTGAAGTAGCCCAGCACGAGGAGATTGTAGGTGATGGCCGAGACGAGGAAGGACAGTTTGGCGGATTTCTTCCGGGATCTGTGGATCAGGTGGCCTGCCCAGAAGTCGATGAACGTGGAGCTCAGGAGCAGGACGAAAAAGAAGCCGCCGGTCTTGTAATAAAAGAAAATGCTGGCCGCGAAGAGAAACGCATTGCGGGCGAGCCGATACGGGTGAAGGAAGGTGAACACCAGCAGCACCGCTGCATAGAACCCCCAGAAGAAGAACTGCGTGAACAGCAGCGGGGTCTCGATGTCCAATCCGAATATGTGGCGCAGCAGTTCCAAATCGGTTTCGCGTCTATCGTTGATGCCCCTGGTGAACCGTCCTCAGGTGCGCGTCGTAATCCTGCATGAATGCGTTGAACATCAGGTCGGCGACGAGCTCGTATCCCGGCCTGAGCAGGTGGATCTTGTCGGGACTGGCAAGCCCGGCTGCAACCCAGCTTTGGATCGATCCAAGCCCCCCCATGACCTCGAAGAGATCCCAAACCACCGCATGGTGTTTCCTGGCGATCCTCAGCATGGAGGCGCGCACCTTCTCCGCATTCCTGTTAGGGTACTTCTTCTGGTAATAGCTGTCATTGTTGGTGGTGAGCATCACGCAGGCGTCCGGCACGGCCCTGCGCACCCGTGCGATGAGTGAATCATAGTTCCGCTCAAACAGTTGCGTATCGAACTCCGGGGTGTTCGCATCATTGATCCCGATCGAGAAGATGACCAGGCTCGGGGCCAGTGCACGGAGATGCGGCTCGAGCAGGCGGCAGCGCAGGTAGCTCCCGGTGGCTGCACCATTCACGCCGACCGCTGTATAGACGATGCCCGGATCGTCACTTTCCATACTGATTCCATGCAGCGTGAAATGGTCCTGGCAGGGGGCGGTCTTCCTGATCTCCAGCTCCACGAATGTCTGGACGCCTCCCATCCTGAACAGGGTGGAGCCCGAATTCCGGCCCAGGCTCTCCGCCGCACGCAAGCCACGGTTCACGAGCCGCACGCTGTAGCTGGAGCTGTCCGTGTCATGGAACACCCGCACACGGTCGAATTCATACTGCGGATAACCTGCACCCCGGAAATAGACCTTGATGCGGCACAGGCTGTCCCGGGTGGTGGCTGAAAACCCGGTCAGGCCAAGGGGGCATGTCCGGTTCCGTTGGACGGCCTTGCAGCTTTCCCAGGTGCCGGTGTACTCCGTGTGGTAATTGTAGGGATTGTTCGTATGCGCCATGTTGAAGGGGAAGACCAAGCCGCGCGTGGCTTGCGTCCCCGGGAAGAAATTCTGGAGTCTCTCCCGCATCCTGTCGCTCCAGATGTCTGCCTGCAAGTGCGATCCGCCGATGTGCACCATCTGGATCTGCCCCTTCCCCTCGAATAGCATTCGATCCATTTTCCGATAGATCGGTTCCAAGGCGTCTTGCAGGCCCGGGAAAATCAGGTGGTTCTGCCCGGTATGCAGGAAGGGATAATCCCGGACGGCATAGGGATCGTCTTGCTGCGCCTCCAGGGCAAGGCTTGCCAGCAGCGCGATGGCCATGCCGACCCATCTGAGCCGCGACCGGGGGGGAGCGCTATGGCAGTGGCGTGTGGTCAATGGGCCTTGGATTGGCGGTAGGCCTCATAGTCGGCCATGAATGACTGGATGAAGGCTTCGGCAATGACCTTGGCGCCCTGCGGGGCAAGGTGGACATAATCCGCCGCCGCGAGTGGTGGATCGGCTTCCACCCATTGGATCATGGAATTCTGGCCTCCCATGGCTTCATAGATGTCAAAGAAGCATGCACCCGCATCGAAGGCAGCCTGGCGCAAGGCATCGCGCACATGCACGAGATGCGGATAGGTTTGCATTTTCCCCTCCACCTTCGTACACATGTCCCCGGGGCCGATGACGATCACAGGCGCACCCGGCACCAACCTTTTCAGGTATTCGATCTGCGACCGGAAGTTCCGGCCATAACTCTCGGCGTCCTCCTTGTCCTGGATATGCGGGACGGTGTTGCCCCCGAATTGCAGCAGCAGCAGCTTGGGGTTCAGGCTGTCCAGCATGGGCTTGAACGGTACGGATGCCAGGCTTCCGAAGGCGGTTCCGGAGCTTCCGCGCATCGAGATGTTGTCCAGCACCACCCCGGCATTGCTTTCCATGCTCAGTCCGTAGATGTCCGGGCTGTCATAGCCCTCCAGGATGATCAGGATCTTCCTGGGCGTACGCGAGAACCGCCAGGTCTTCACCCTCATGCCTTTGTTGGCAGGGAGGGATTCGTCGGCAAAAGGCTCGTCGTCCACGAATACCTTCACGCTCACGTCACTGCGGTTGAATCCGTAGTACATTTTCAGTGTGGAGAAGGATTTGCTGACGGAATAGGCATTTCCCGAGACCCTCAGGCTGATCCACCCTGTGCTCGTTTCCGTTTCCTGATAGGCCGAGTCGGGAACGGGTGGGGAGAACCTGCTGAAGATCGCCATCGGTCCGTATCGGCGGTGCCGGACGGAACGATCCACCACCCCGTACTGGGTGAAGCGGAGCATGTTCTCGGAAGCCTCCTGGACCACGGACTGGGAGCTCGCCAGCGGCCTGGCTGCGACAAGGCCCGGCCCGGATCCGCCGAATCGCTCCTGCAGCTTGGCCCGGAACAGGCCGCTCATGCGGTCGCCCTCGATCTGCGAGTCGCCATAGTGGAGAATCCTGGCGGGCTTGGCCCCGTGACGGGCTTTCTCAAA
>JBJOPY010000225.1:0-6016 GCA_046050405.1 Bacteroidota bacterium
AGTGCATCACCGTCAGTTTCAACACGGAGGCGCAGGCAGCGCAAGCCATGCCGATCCTGGGGGGGCTGCCGTTCATCCACAAGGTGATCCACCAAGACCTCAAGCTCCATCTGTACGTGCAGGAAGGCGGCACATGGATCGCAGAGGTCCTGCGCATCCTGGACAAGGAAGGCACTGCCATCCAGACCATCGGGCTTTCCCGCCCCTCGCTCGACGATGTTTTTTTGCAACATACTGGCCGGTCACTGAGAGATGACAGCAACGGGTAGAGAATGATGAATTTCCTGAAAGACACAGGGCTGCTCCTCCAGCGGCACTTCAAGAAGACGAGGCGGGAGCCGATGTGGCTCCTGATCGGGCTCATGCAGCCGGTGCTGTACCTGCTGCTGTACATGCCCCTGCTGAAAAACATGCCGGGAGCGCATGGGCAACCGCAGACGATGGTGGAGACCGTCCGCAATTTTACGCCGGGGATGCTCGTCATCATGGGAATGGGTGGCCTATTTGCCGGGTTCAGCTTCATCGATGAGATCCGCACGGGCATCATCGCCCGGTGGCTCGTGACCCCGACCGCCCGGCTCAGCATCATCCTGAGCCTCGTGGCCAACCAGCTCATCACCCTGCTCCTCCAGTGCGCCCTGCTGGTCACCGTGGCTTTCCTTTTCGGGCTTGACGTCAGTGCCGGCGGCCTGGCACTGACAATGCTCATGGTGATGATGATCGGCATCTGCATGTCTTCCGCATCCTATGCCATCTCCCTCACGGTGCAGGATGAAGGGGCCCTCGCCTCCATCACCAATACATTTTACCTTCCGGTGACCCTGCTCTCGGGCATCTTGATCCCGATCAACGCCCAGGCGCCGCAGTGGCTCCAAACCGCCGCCAGCTTCAATCCCTACTACTATGTGGTGGAAGGCTCCCGCGCCTTGTTCCAGTCCCGTCCCGAGGATCCCATGGTTTGGAAGGGGTTCCTGGTGATGGTCGCCTTCACCTCCGCGATGCTATGGCTGGCCATGCGGGCACTGAGCAAGATGCGGGCATGAACGATGGCATCTGGATAAGTCATGCGGGAATCGGCGGAACGACCCTCTGAGGTGCTGATATTGCCCATGGATTTCAACCCCACATCCCCGGCATGTTCACAGACGGCTGGATGAGGCGGGGCAACCTGGTATTTTCTGATGGAATGCGGGGCAGACAAACATTCTGGAATCGTATCACCGATCTGGGCCTTCCCTCCATGGGTCTAGCGTAATGCGGTGGAGCCAGGGTTCGCCTGCGGTGTCCCTTCGGCTATCGCAGGGAAGGGCTGTGGCAGGAAGTTTCGGAGGGATCCAGGGAAAATGCCTCCCGATTTCGTGAAGAATTGTTGAACTTTACATTTGTATGATTTGACGGCAGTACAGAAGTCAGCCTATGAAGTTCAAGACCAATATCAAATGTGGAGGTTGCGTCTCAACCGTGACCCCAGTACTGGACGCAGCTGTAGGAATGGGCAATTGGACGGTGGACCTTGCCGATCCCCTGCGTACCCTGCATATCAAGACGGAATCCGTCTCGCCAGCGGACATCCGGTCGAGGCTTGCCGCAGTCGGGTATGAAGCCGAGCTGTTGCCGGCAAGCTGACCGGGCATTCCTCCGCCACGCGTCGGATGCGTTCATTTTTGGGTAGGTCATCAAACATGGATGAAGATGAAAATAAAGATTGCTGCAATGGCATTTTCGATGGTCGGCTGCTGGATCCTCGGCCGGGCGGGCGCCCAGCCGACGACGGCCATGGATTTCCAGGGCACCGACTGCAACAACCTCCCGCACCATCTCTTCGCTGATTTGGATGCTGGCAATGCCGTCATCCTGGAGTTCTTCATGAACAACTGTGTCCCTTGCATCGATGCGGGGCACGCCCTTGAAGCGATGAAAACACGCCTGCTGGCAGAGTTTCCCGGCAAGGTCAAGGGCTATGCATTCGGTTTCAACAACAGCTACTCCTGCACGGTGATCAACAATTGGGTAAATGGCAACGGATTCACATCGGTGCCCATGGACAGCGGCGCCGCGCAAGTCAGCTACTACGGTGGATTTGGTATGCCGACCGTGGTACTGCTGGGGGGAGGGTCGAACCACTCCGTCCTGGGGACTCCCTATATTGGGTTCTCGGAAAGTGACACGGCCACCGCAACGGCCTATCTTCTTGGATTTCTGAACACGGCGACGTCCGTTCATGGTGCACATTTGGCGGGCTTTTCCGTGAACCTCCACCCCCATCCCCTGAATGGTCAGCTTACGCTGGAGATCAACGCTTTAGAGGAGGGCACCCTCTCCGTTGAACTGATAGACATTTCTGGAAGGCAGCTGGGGATTTTGTTCGAGGGCAGGGTTCCCGCTGGCATGTCGGAGGAGCTGCTCAGCATGGAACCGGTCCCGAGGGGCTGCTATCTCCTCCGCGTACATTCCGGTGGACGCGCTTCCACTTACAAGATCGCTACAGTGCATTGAATATGACATCCTGTTTACGAACAGTGCTCACGGCCATCCTGGCCACAGGAGCGGCCGGGGCTTCCTACTGCCAGAGTCCACTGGCGATTCCAGATACACTGGCGGGGCCCGTTTATTCCTTGACCGTTCAGCAGGGGAGCAAGACCTTCTTTCCCGGTCATGTCACGCCCACGTTCGGCTACAATGGTGATTTACTTGGCCCCACCCTGTTCATGAACCAGGGGGATTCGGTGACCCTGAACGTGACGAACCAGCTGCCGGTCTCCACCACCGTGCATTGGCATGGGCTGCATGTTGCCGCCATCAATGATGGCGGGCCGCACCAGGAGATACCGCCGGGGTCGACCTGGAGCCCTGCCTTCAAGGTCAGGAATCCTGCGGGCACCTATTGGTACCATCCTCATGGGGCGGGCAAGACTGAGCTCCAGGTGACCAGGGGGCTGGCGGGCATGATCTTCCTGCGCGACAGTGCCGAGGCGAGCTACACCCTCCCCCGCCATTATGGGGTGGATGATTTCCCCCTGGTGCTGCAAACCAAGGCTTTTGACCTGGACTACCGTTTCGCCATCGCGACGCACGAGGATTCTGTGCCGATGGTGAACGGGACCATCGATCCGTTCCTCCATGTGCCACGGCAGGTGGTAAGGTTCCGCCTGGTCAATGGGAGTGCCGACCGCTCCTACCTCGTCGGGCTTGCAGACGATCGCAGCTTCGCCCTGATCGCCTCGGACGGCGGATTGCTCGCCCAGCCGCACCAGATGAACCGCTTTCGCATCTCTCCGGGGGAGCGTGGGGAGATCCTGGTCGATTTCAGTGCCTACAGTGTAGGGGATTCGATCGACCTGGTCAGCTTTTCCTCGGAGTTGCCCCGGGGAATGATCGGGGCGGATACCGTGGGGATGGATACCATCCTGATGGGGGAAGGTTACACCTCCAATCCCTTGAATGGAGCCGATTTCAGGCTCCTTCGCCTACATGTGGCCCCGCCTACGGGCAATCCTGTCACGACTGTGCCGGCGGCCTTTGCACCGTTGCCCACCTATGACACCAGCGGGGTGAACGTCCACCGGAGCATCCATTTTTCGGCGGATACCCTTCGGTTCGGGATCACCGCCCAGGTGGATGGCCCTTTCTCGATGAACCAGCAGCCCTTTGACATGGATTCGATCAATTTCCGGATTCCGCTGAACAGCAAGGAGATATGGACATTGACCAATTCCACCTGGGTGGCCCATCCCTTCCATATCCATGACGTTCCGTTCTTCATTCTGGACAAAAACGGGAATCCCCCGCCGCCACAGGAGGCTGGGTGGAAGGATGTGGTCGTCGTCATGCCCGGCAGCACGGTGAGGTTCATCACGAAGTTCGAGACGTTCGCGGATGACGTGGTCCCTTACATGTACCATTGCCACCTGCTCCACCATGAGGATGACGGCATGATGGGGCAGTTTTTGGTCCTGAATCCCCCTGCACAGGTCGCGGAGGCTGAAGCGGCCGATGAATTCGTCCTCTATCCGAATCCGACCCCGGGAAGGGTGCGCCTCTCCTCCCGGCATCCAGGCCACGCCTTCCGGGATTACGCGCTCCGGGACGCGGCAGGGCGGTTGCTCTTGACGGGCCCCCTTCCCATGGAGGGGTTCATCGATCTTGCAGGTTTTCCCCCGGGTATCTACCACCTGATCGTCCGTGGTGCCAGGGGAGATGCCGCGGCACGGGTGGTGAAGTTGCCTCCAAATTGAGGGCGGGCTTCCCGCCCTCTTCCGGGCTGCTTGCGGGTGGCTCAGGTGCTGGCAAAGAGGTTCCTGAGCCCCCTCCCCGGATGGAAAAAATTCGTTTCGTCGAATCCTTTTCGATGTAATTTCGCCCGAAGCGGCATGAAAAAGATTTCATTCATCGTGTTGAAGGTGGGGCTGGTCTTGGGTGCCTTGTACATCCGTTACCTTTCCCCCTATGTGCCCTCCACCCCGACTGAGCGGAACGTAGTCTATACTTCGCTGAGACTCCTGATGGTGCTGCTGCTGATGAACCTGCTGTATGAGGGCCTGCGCAGCATTTACCGAAGCCGCAACCGCCTCGATGGCATCCTCCATGACGGTTTCCTCAATGGCATCCGGAACCTGTTCATCATCGGTTCCGCATTGGTGACCGGTGCCACCTTGTTCGGGTTCTTCGGGATTGATTTCAAGACGCTTTTCACCACCCTGAGCATTGTGGCGGCGGCCATTGCCATTGTGACCAAGGAGTTCATCAATGATATCCTGATCGGCATTTTCATAGGCTTTTCCAAGGATTTTGACATCGGGGACTATGTCAAGATCGGCAGCGACAAGGGCAAGATTGTCGAGATCGGGCTGCTCAAGCTCAAGCTGCTGAACGATGACGACGATGTCATGATCCTGCCGAACAGCAGGGTCTATGGCAGCGATGTCACCAATTACACCAAGCGGGACATTCGCATCCTGAGCATCGACTTCCAGATCGCCCTGTCCAAGATCAACAGCATCGACGCCCTGGAGAAGGAACTCATCCACTCGCTCGATCCATTTTCCGAGTACATCCATGAGGATTCCTTCCAGTTGAAAATCGTCGAGGTCAAGAAGGCCTACCTCGATTTCAAGTTTCAGTACCGCTTGAAGAACCTGGACCGGGACATGCAGCGTGACATTCGCCGGATGACCGTCCGCCAGGTGCTGAGCTATGTCACCCAAAGGCCGCAAGTCGAGAAAGCAGAAAAAGCCTGACCCCAGAAAACATTTCCACCCTTACTGGTTTATTACGACATTTGACGGATACATTCTATGCCTGCCCTTCGCTGTCTTACTTCATTCCTGGCGGTCATCGTCGCCTCCGGCTGTCTTCAGGGACAGAATCCCGCCCGTCCCGTCATGGACGAGATGATCCATCAGCTCGGGAATGTACTGTCCGTCAGCGCACGGGTGAAGCGCACGGAGCGCCTGGCCGACGGAACCTTCGTGTCCGGGGAGATGGAATTCAAGGTCATGTATGAGCCGCGCTTGAAGGCTTACGTCCGGCTCAACCATCCGAATCCAGGGACGGAGGTGCTCTATGTGGAAGGTTGGAACGGAAACGCTGCCTTCGTGAACCCCAACCGGTTTCCGTGGATCAATGTCAACCTGGATCCCTGTGGATCCCATATGCTGAACCAGCAGCATCACAGCCTCCTCTGCATTGGCTTTCGCTATACCAGGGGTGTCCTCCATTATATGTACAACAATATCCAGGATTTTGACCGGCAGGTCACCTATCTGGGTGTGCAGCAATGGTCTGGCAGGACGACCCATCTGCTCAAGGTCTCCTTCCCGGATTATGGCAGCAAGGCCTACCGGATCCAAGGCGATGAGAACCTCTGCGAAGTCGAGCAGAAGATCTTCGTCCCCGCAGCGAAGATGCTGGAACTGAACCCGGAGGTGGATGATTACTGGGATCGTCCTGAACGACAGCAAGCACTTGACTGGTTCGAAGGGTGAGTGCATTGCCCATCGACCTGCACATCATCAGC
>JBJOPY010000226.1:0-4086 GCA_046050405.1 Bacteroidota bacterium
CTCGACACGGTGTTTGACACCTCGTGTCAAAAATCGCTGGTAAAGTTTCCCAGAAGCATCCAAAATATCAACATGCATTTGCTTATCCCCTATTCCATGAATTGTTCCACCTTACTGTTCACTGCAAGTGTACTCAATGAGGTGGGTAGGTTCAGTGGGCGATGGCTGCTAAACGGCTCGCTTTGAACCGCATTCTTCAAGAAGATATGCTCGTATTCGTTTGCCATGCACCAGCCCCTTATTGATAGGCGTTTTTCCGTTGCTCGATCATCCGGTCCAGCAAATCTGCCAAAACCACCCGTCGATCATACAAAATGCAATCCTTGATCGCATCATTGCACGCACTCAAAATCTCTGCGTGGCTCAGATGGCCCATCTTTTCCACGAACATTTGTAGATCAAGCCCAGCCGCAAAGCCCACCAACCGATTCTCCAGCAGTTCCAATTTCTCTTCATTTGACGGGAGGCGATAGACAATCACATCATCAAACCGCCTGAACAATGCGGTATCCAAGGTCCCCAGTACATTCGAGGCTGCAACGATGAGGCTGTCTGACTTGTCATGCTCGATGAATTGCAAGAACGCATTCACCACCCTCCGCATTTCCCCTACCTCATTTTCAGCGCCACGTTGGGTTCCGATGGCATCGAACTCATCAAACAAGTACACACCCTTCACATCGTGTATCAATTCGAAGATTTGACGCAGCTTCGCACTTGTTTCACCCATGAATTTCGTGATCATTCGGTCGATCATCACCACTTTCAATGGCAAGCCGACTTCATGCGCGATGATGGATGCGGTCATCGTCTTTCCAGTTCCAGGAGAGCCAGCCAGCAAGACTTTGCGACGGTTCTCAAGGTCAAACCGCTTGAGCTTGTCCCGTTGCACGTACTCATGGATGATCCGTGCAATACGGTCCTTGATAGAAGGAGCTGCTATTAACTCATTGAGCCGTGCTTCTGGCGCGACCTCCAAGACCAAATCCCACAGCTCTGGATTCAATGGCTTGAGCTTCGGCTTGTTCACTTTGGATTTGTCCACCAAGTGGCGCAAATCGTCTGCGATGGAAGAATGACCCATCCGTGCCTCATGCGCCGCAATTTGCAAGGCGATGGTATTGAAGCGTTCCGCCTCGCCCTCGTAGTGTGAGCGTATTAACGCCTTGAGTTGATCCGCAGTCGCCATTTTTTCAGTGTCTTGAGACCAAAGATAGATGTGTGGAGGGGGATTGGCAAGGGTGTTCTCGATGAAGCATCTAGTTTCTGTTGCCATCATCTTCCAGTTGACAATCAGGGTAAACTGTCAACCAGGGCATCGAACGGGGCCACATCCTTCTCCCTAGATTCTTTCGATGACTAAGCTAACGCCTTCCGCTGTATGCCGGAATCTCCTATATTTGTAGGCTATGGACTCAAAAAGAATCGCTCGGTACATCATCAAGCTGTTGGGGACAGCCATCGCTGTCTGGATTGCAGACTGGATCCTCCCGGGCATCAAGGTGGACAGCATCCTGTGGGCATTGGTGGTTTCCTTCATCCTTGGTTTGCTGAATACCTTCATCAAGCCCTTGCTGCAGCTGATCTCGATCCCTTTCATCCTGGTCACCTTCGGGCTGTTCCTGGTCGTGATCAACGCCGTCCTGCTGATGTTTGCGAGCGAGATCGTCCCCGACCATCACTTTGTGGTGACCGGGTTCTGGCCAGCGTTCTGGGGTTCCATCATCATCAGCATCGTCAGCGGATTGCTCGAGCCCAAGGATCGCAACAATGACGGCAGCAATCGAAATGGCATCAGGATTTCGATGGGGCAGAAGTAAGCACCCCCTGCGAATGGTATTTTCCCTGGGCTGCGGGACAGGGATCATTCACTTGAAGTAATGCAATGACCAAAGATGAAATCATGGCTCAGCTCAAGGAAATGGGCAGTGCGCGCACAGTCAAGATCTTCGAAGCCCATGGTGCGCCTGCGGAAAAGATGTACGGTGTCAAGGTCGGCGATTTGAAAACAATCGTCAGAAAGGTCAAGAAGAAGCATATACTGAGCCTCGAGCTCTATCGCACGGGCAACAGTGATGCCATGTACCTCGCGGGGTTGATCGCCGATGAGAACAAGATCACCAAGGCGGATCTGCAAGAATGGGTTCGGGGCGCATACTGGTACATGCTCACGGAATATACGGTCGCCTGGGTGGCCGCCGAAAGCAGGTTTGGCTGGGAACTCGGACTCGAATGGATCGAATCCCCCGATGAGATGACCGCAGATGCAGGCTGGGCGACCCTGGCGAACTTCGTGAGCATCCGGAAAGACCAGGATTTGGACATGAACGTCCTCCTCGGGCTGATCGAGCGTGTGGAATCCACCCTTCATCAAGCCCCGAACCGTGTCCGCTATGCCATGAACAGTTTCCTGATCTCTGTGGGAGGCTATGTGATACAATACACGAACAGGGTCAAGCAAGCCGCCCAGAAGATCGGGAAAATACACGTAAACCTTGGCAAGACCGCCTGCGAGGTGCCATCGGTACTGGAATATCTTCAAAAGATGGAGACGAAGGGCGTGATCGGAAAGAAAAGGAAGATGGCGCGATGCTGACCCGGTGCCCATGCGCCACTTTGGAACGGCCATCCAAGGCCAACCCTTCTCCCGCTACCACGCAGACCACAGCCTCTTCCTAATGCTTTGGCGGAGAAGGGATGATCATAGGTGGTATGCGGATGCCACTGGCTTCCAGGTTCCAAGGGACAATCGCTGTCCAAGTTTCACCCTGCCAGCTCCAGAGGGATGGTTTTCCGCCATGTGGTTTCCAGCCTGGCTGCAAACTCAGACCCAAGCGATCGAATCCATCCCAAGTCTTGCCTAACAGGGCGCATCGGATCCGCAGCCGACCAGAATCAGGATCATCCAGGGGAGTTCAGCGAATGGCCAATCCCTTGCTTACGGGCGGGGGTGCAAAGCACAGGGACTTCCAGGCGGATATTCTCTCCATGCCAGTCCCTTGATTCGGTATCAAATACTGCACATCTGTCACCAGTGTAGTGTCGAAACCCCGCTTCATGCCTTGCTGGGCGATGGAAACGTCAAGGATTTTCCCTCCGTAATGAGCAGCCGCTTCACCTCCTTCCAATTCGGAATCTGATCAGCCTCGAAGGTATGCGTGCGAATCTCAACGGCAAGTTTGGCGCTTCGCTTCATGGCTTCAAGGTGCGCTCCCGTCCGTGCGAAGGCTTTCATGGAGGATTCTGATTCCCAGATGCTCAGGGTATAGTGCAGCCTTCCCCAGCCAGTGTTTTTCATCCTCCTGAATCCCGGAGTCCTTTTTGCCTGTGCCTGGATCTTGCGGCCGTGATTGCTCAGGCTGAAAAACTGCCAGACACTCCTGAGTTCTATCGATGTGATGGTGATACGCATGGAAGTAACCGTTGCTCAAAGATGGAAGTGGCAGCGAATATAGGAATCCATACTTTTATATAGACCTTCCATTCACAGCTTGCCAAGCGTGGACGGCCACGAAGATGGTTTTCCCGTGTTCACGGTCATGGATTTATAATAGATGTAAACGCTCATGGATGCTTTTGGTTGGACTGGTTGGGCAGTCGGGTATGTTGAGAGTACAAGGGGCTGATCCTGACTCATTCCCCGGGATGATTTGCTCAGAAGAATATCTGTCATCCAGTCGGATTCGGTTGCATCTTTCGATCAGAAGCAGTATCATGCATCCTGGATTCCAGAAACCTTATATCCATGAATAAAATTCGCATGGCAACATTCTTGATCCTGCTGGTTGCGCCCTTCATTGCTGTATGGACGCAAATGTCGGCTGGGGGGAACGACGGAGAAGAGCATCCCCGGGAGGATCCTTCCAATGATGCCCTGCATCCGTGCATCTCGGCGGACGAGTACCATGCCATGGAACACCGATGCGCCATAAACAGGATGCGGTATGGTATCCCCGATGGTCCGGCCCAAGGTGCGAAGACCACGTCGTTGTCATTGGAATGGCCGCTGCGCGCTGTGGGAAGCCTGCATGATTGCAGCTATTATCGCATCTCTGCCTACGTGGACCATGACACCCTGTCCGGCTC
>JBJOPY010000227.1:0-2582 GCA_046050405.1 Bacteroidota bacterium
GTCGCCGCCCAAGATCAATTTGTACAAGAATTCGTGCGGAAAATAACGCTCGCCTTTGGCTTCGGCATCTTTCCACTGCCTTACCAAAGGATTTTGTAGGCGACGGAAGGCCTCCTCTTCGGGGATGCAAGTATCCGTAACGCGGTTGTAGTGGTTCTCCAGCAGCTCCCACTCATCCTTGGGTGTAAGGTCGCGATAATTCGGCAGGTGCTTGTAATGGCTGTGTGCCACCAAGTTCATGACGTCCTCCTCCAGGTTTGCACCTGTGCAGGAAATGATGGCGATCTTATCACGGCGGATCATTTCGGCCAATGAAAGACCCAGCTCCGCAGTGCTCATGGCTCCCGCCAGCGTCACCATCATTTTACCACCTTCGGCCAAGTGGGCTTCATACCCTTTGGCTGCCCCCATCAGGGCGGCGGCATTAAAGTGGCGGTAGTGGTGTTCTATGAATTTGGAAACAGGCCCCTTGCTCATTGTATTTTGTATTTTCTTAAGGGTGCAAATGTATTACAATTGGCGTGTTCGGCAACCGATGAGCGACAAATCATTTGATCTGCCATTTTGCCGAGGATTATTGCGATCATCCTGCACCAATGGATTCCTCCGATGCCCTAGGATTTGCGACCATCTGCCATCCTTGGGAAGCCCATCGCTGTTCCGGGAGCTTCGGCCGCACTTGAGGAAAGCCCCGGGCCATGATTCTTACATCGGGGGTTGGGCAGACTTTCAGGGTATCCGCTCCAAGGTCTTCAGCAGCAGTCCCCAGAACTTCTGCACGGAGCTGATCTGCACCTTTTCGTCCGGGCTGTGGGCACCGACGATGTTCGGGCCGAATGAGATCATCTCCATTTCCGGGTATTTCTGGCCGAGGATCCCGCACTCGAGGCCTGCATGGCAGGCATTGACATTGGGATCGTGGCCGAATGCATCCCGGTAGAGCGCAGTCATCAGTTGCACGATCTTGCTGTCTGGGCGCGGTGTCCAGCCCGGATAGCCGCCTTCCAGCGTCGTAGAGGCACCGCAGAGTTCGAACACAGCCGCGATGCTTCTCGCCAGATCCATCTTCTCGGAATCCACGGAGCTCCGGGTGAGGCATTGCAAGGAGTACTGGGCATCTGCCAGGGTGACGCGGGCGAGATTGTTAGAGGTTTGAACCAATCCTTGGATGTCCGGGCTCATGCGGTAAATGCCATTCGGGCAACCCGCCAGGACGCGCAGGAGCTTGTATTGGAAATCAGCCTCCAGCACGGTGGACGGGGATGCACAGGCGGCGGCTTGCAGTTGCAGACCTGGGTCGGTGGAGTGGTATTCGGCTTGGAGGGTCTTGCCTTCCTCGGCGATAAACTTCAGGAAACCATCTACATGGGCGGCAGACAATCCAACGATGGCCACGGATTCGCGAGGAATGGCATTGCGAAGGCTGCCGCCGTCGAGTGAATGGATCCTTGCCCCGAACCTGGCATCGACCTCCAGCAAGGTCCTGTTCATGAGCTTGTTGGCGTTTCCGCGACCCAGGTGGATGTCCATGCCTGAGTGACCCCCCTTGAGGCCGTTCAGAATGATCTTGTACCCGGAAAGGCCGCTGACAGCTTCCTTTCGGTAGGTTCCCGAACCGGTGACGTCGATTCCGCCCGCACAGCCAATCGTCAGTTCACGGTCGTCCTCGGTGTCCAGATTGAGCATCACCGTGCCATGAAGCAATCCGCCTTTCAGCTCCATGGCACCCGTCATGCCCGTTTCCTCATCGACCGTGAAGAGGGCTTCGATGGCGGGGTGTGGAATGTCCTTGCTCGCCAGGATGGCCATGATGCTCGCCACGCCGATCCCATTGTCCGCACCGAGTGTCGTTCCCCGGGCATATACCCAGTCTCCGTCCACATATGCCTCGATGCCTTGGTTCACAAAATCGAATTTCGTGGAGGCGTTCTTCTGGTGCACCATGTCAAGGTGCCCTTGCAGCACGACGGTCTGCCTCGCCTCCATGCCCGCCGTAGCGGGCTTGCGAATGATCACATTGCCGGCCTCGTCCACATGGGTGGGCAATCCGAGGCCCTCTCCGAATGCCTTGGCAAAGGCGATCACGCGTTGCTCCATCTTGGACGGACGCGGCACTGCATTCAAGTCTGCAAAGCAATTCCAAATGCCCCTCGGCTCAAGTAAACGAATGTCTGTACTCATCTTCAGCAGAAATATTTCTAGCCAAATATAAACCAAAAAGCCAAGCGCGTGAAGCACCGAACCCCATGGGCGAGAAGAATCCGGCTCCGGTCAATTCCTCATCCCGGGAGGCTGTAACTCCGAGGGATGAACATCCCTGCCACCAAGCCCATGTCTGGCGGCAGGGATTGACCAAGGGGCTCCCGGGACTTGTCGAGAACGATTCCAGTGCGTGCCCCGACGATTTCAGAACAGCGATATCTGGTTGCCTCCCCTGTCCTCGGAAGGCGGTTTCTTCTTGCCTTTCGCGGCCTTGCTGGCGACATGGTCCTCCTCCCCCCGGGTGTCCAGGATCTCGAAAGGGATGTCGGAAGGATCCTGGGGCTTGAAATCCTCCCCGTCGTCATCAGGCTCGCCGCCGG
>JBJOPY010000228.1:0-5533 GCA_046050405.1 Bacteroidota bacterium
CGGAAGTTGACGGGGAATATTCAGAGGACATGCCCTCCATTAATAATAAAGCTAAATTTTTAATCCAGTCAGGTGCACCAGAATACTTGAGGATCCATAACTCCTCAGCATCAATGTTCGAATCCACCTTCCCGTGTCCTACGACTACGAACAGGTCGTCACATCGGTACTGGATTTCCGTTTGATCCGAAACTGGAAAATCGATGTTCATGTCACGGAGCTGCTTTGGAAAGATCGAGGTCTTATCGCGCTCCATCAGGAAACTCAGCGACCGGAAGATCACCAGCAGCTTCGCGATCGTACTCTTCCCGCTTCCCGTCGTCCCTATCAGCACATTGACATCCTTGACCTCGATATCAATCTCCTTGATCGGTCCGAAATTCTTAACCATCAGTCTTTCTTGCGCCATAGGGTCAAATCTACGATTTATCCATAGGATCGCACCGCTTTCCAGGGGTGCCTGCCGTTTTCAGGGGATGCTCCCATCCCCCGGGATCGCCTTGCGGAAGCCATCCGTGTCGCTTTTGGTTGGAAATTCCCGTCACATATTCCTCCGGTACTGGCCACCCACCTCGTACAGGGCATGCGTCATCTGCCCCAGGGAGCAGACCTTGCTGGCCTCCATGAGAGCCTCGAAGAGGTTTCGGTTCTGGATCGCAGCCAGCTGGAGTGCCCGCAGCGCCGCCTTGGAGGCCTCGGCGTTCCGCGCATGCAGGCTTTGGACATCCTTGATCTGCGCCTCCCTCTCCTCCACCGTGGAGCGGATCACCTCCTTGGGGATGATCGTGGGGGAGCCTTCACTGCTCAGGAAGGTGTTCACCCCGATGAGCGGGAGCTCGCCGGTGTGCTTCTGCATTTCGTAGTGGAGCGACTCCTCCTGGATCTTGCTGCGTTGGTACATGGTTTCCATCGCACCCAAGACGCCGCCCCGGTCGGTGATCCGGCGGAACTCGGCCATCACGGCCTCCTCCACCAGGTCGGTCAGTTCCTCGATGATGAAGCTGCCCTGGAGGGGGTTTTCGTTTTTCGCCTCCCCCAGCTCCTTGTTGATGATGAGCTGGATGGCCATGGCGCGGCGCACGCTGTCCTCGGTCGGGGTCGTGATCGCCTCGTCATAGGCATTGGTATGCAGGGAGTTGCAATTGTCATAGATCGCATAGAGGGCCTGCAGGGTCGTGCGGATGTCGTTGAAGGCGATTTCCTGGGCATGGAGGGAGCGTCCGCTGGTCTGGATATGGTACTTGAGCATCTGGCTGCGCTCGTTGCCACCGTACTTGTGCTTGATGGCCTTGGCCCAGATGCGCCGGGCCACACGCCCGATCACGGCATACTCGGGATCCATGCCGTTGCTGAAGAAGAAGCTCAGGTTGGGGGCGAAGTCGTCGATGTGCATTCCCCGGCTCAGGTAGTACTCCACGAAGGTGAAGCCGTTCGAAATCGTGAATGCCAGCTGGGTGATCGGATTGGCCCCGGCCTCGGCGATGTGGTAGCCCGAGATGGAGACCGAGTAGAAGTTCCGCACGGCATGGTCGATGAAATACTGCTGGATGTCGCCCATCATCCTCAGGGCAAATTCCGTGGAGAAGATGCAGGTGTTCTGGGCCTGGTCTTCCTTGAGGATGTCGGCCTGGACAGTGCCGCGGGTGGTGGACATTGCCTCCGCCTTGATCCTGGCATAGACTTCGGCCGGGAGGACCTGGTCGCCCGTGACGCCGAGGAGCATCAGGCCGAGGCCGTCGTTGCCCTCGGGGAGCTCGGCGCGGTAGGTGGGCACCGGGAGGCCCTTCGCGGCGTAGATGGCTGCGATCCTTGCCTGAACCTCGGCCTCCAGCCCATGGGCTCTGATGTACTTCTCGCATTGCTGGTCCACCGCCGTGTTCATGTAAAAGGCCAGGAGCATCGGGGCGGGGCCATTGATGGTCATGGACACCGAGGTGGTGGGCTTGCAGAGGTCGAAGCCCGAGTAGAGGCGCTTGGCATCGTCGAGGCAGGCGATGCTCACCCCGGAGTTGCCGATCTTCCCGTAAATGTCCGGGCGGTAGTCCGGGTCCTCGCCGTAGAGGGTCACCGAGTCGAAGGCCGTGCTCAGCCGTGCGGCGGGCAAGCCCGCGCTGACGTAGTGAAAGCGCTTGTTCGTGCGCTCCGGCCCGCCTTCGCCGGCAAACATGCGCGTGGGATCCTCGCCCGTGCGCTTGAAAGGGTACACGCCGGCTGTGTAGGGAAACTCGCCGGGCACGTTCTCGCGGAAGCTCCAGCGCAGGATCTCCCCATAGTCCCTGAACTTCGGCAGGGCGATCTTGGGAATCCTGGAGTGCGACAGGGACTCCGTGTAATTGGCGACCCTGATTTCCTTGCCCCGGACCTCGTAACTGAAGAAGTCCCCCTTGTATTGCTGGATCTTCCTCTCCCAGTGGGCCAGGATGTCCTGGCTCTCCGCCGAGAGGCGGCGGCGGACATCGTCCCGGATGCTGCCGAGGGTTTCCAAGTCCAATGCCTGGCCCGTGTCCAGCGTCTTGAGGTGGCCGATGGTTCCCTCCAGGTGGTACAGGGTGGTGGCCCACTGGGCTTGCTCACGCACCCATTTCTCATAGCGGTCGTTCTCCTCGGAGATTTCGGCGAGGTAGCGTGTGCGGTCCGGCGGGATGATGTAGATCTTCTCGCTCATCTCGTCGCTGGCCGCGAATTGGGACCGCAGGGGCGTCAGGGTTTTCGCTTGCAGCACCCGCATCACCTCCCGGTAGAGCTGGTTGGTGCCCGGGTCGTTGAATTGGGAGGCGATGGTGCCGAAGACGGGCATGTCGTCGGCCTTCGCATCCCAGAGGTTGCGGGTGCGCTGGTATTGCTTCTTGACGTCGCGCAGGGCATCCAGGGCTCCGCGCTTGTCAAACTTGTTGATCGCGATCAGGTCGGCATAGTCGATCATGTCGATCTTCTCGAGCTGTGTTGCCGCGCCGTACTCGGGTGTCATCACGTACAGTGCGACATCCGCGACCTCTGTGATCTCGCTGTCACTCTGGCCAATGCCGGCCGTCTCCACGATGATGAGGTCGAAGCCAGCGGCCCTGAAGACCTTCACGGCTTCATCCACGGCCTGGCTCATGGCGATGTTGGCCTGGCGGGTGGCCATGGAGCGCATGAAGACGCGACGGTTGAAGATGGCGTTCATGCGGATGCGGTCGCCCAGCAGCGCCCCGCCCGTCTTGCGCTTGCTGGGATCCACCGACAGCACGGCGACGGTTTTGTCGCTGAAGTCCATCAGGAAGCGTCGCACCAATTCATCCGTGAGGGAGCTTTTGCCGGCACCGCCCGTGCCCGTGATGCCCAGGATGGGGATGGTGTTCGCTTCCGGTTGCCGCTTCTCCACCTCGCCCATGAAGGACTGGCCGAGTTGGGGGTCGTTTTCCACGATCGTGATCACGCGTCCGATGAGTCCATGGTCATGGGCGGTCATCTTGCCGATCATGCTGGGGTGGATGGAGTTCAGGTTCGCATAGTCGCACTGGCGGATCACGTCATTGATCATGCCTTGCAGGCCCATCTCCCGGCCATCGTCCGGGCTGTAGATGCGGCTGATGCCGTAGGCGTGAAGCTCGGCAATCTCATCGGGGAGGATCGTCCCCCCTCCGCCGCCGAAGAGCTTGATATGCCCGGCGCCGCGCTGCCGGAGCAGGTCCAGCATGTACTTGAAGTACTCCACATGGCCTCCTTGGTAGGAGGTGATGGCGATGCCTTGCACGTCCTCTTGGATGGCGCAATCCACGATTTCCTGCACCGACCGGTTGTGGCCGAGGTGGATCACCTCTGCACCGGTCGCCTGCATGATGCGCCGCATGATGTTGATCGCGGCATCGTGGCCGTCGAAGAGGGAGGCCGCCGTCACGAGGCGGATTTTGTGGAGGGGGGTGTATGGGGTGGGGGTCATGATGCGTATTTCAATTTTGACTGGAGATAGTGCCGCCGCATTCAATAGCAGCAAATGTAGCCCTGCTCCTGTGCGTGCATGTTTTTGAGCGGGGGCAGGGAGTGATGGGGGGTGCTTGGATATTTGTCCGTGTAGCCCCTGTAAGTTGCGTCGGGGGTACGCCTGTAGTCCCTCAGGGATTGGGGTTCGTTGTTAGCGGATTTGAGGATGTGTCTCATCACAGGGCTCCCCTTTCTCCTGCCAATTCGTCCTGCAGGTCTTCCAGGAAATGCCGCGCACGCACGATTTCGGTGTCCATCATGCCCCAGTCCTGTTCCAGCGCATTGAAAATGTCCTTCGCCGCTTCCATCGACCGAGTTTCCAATAGTGCGTAGAAACGCTTCAATTTTTCAGCGTACTCAGGTGGGCGTTTGGCGATCCCTAGAACCTCGGTCAGGATTGCGTTTACGTCTCTGCCCTTGGTGGCCTTCTGCAAGCCCGTGACCTTGAAATCCTTCACCACCTTCACTTGCTCCGGCTTCAGCTTTGCAATCACATGCGGGGAGTGCGTGGTCAAAATAAACTGATTGTTTTTGCCCAGTTTGGGAAGAGCATCCATGAGGACTTGCTGCAAGGGTGGATGGAGGTGAAGCTCCACTTCATCGATCAGGACAATCGAGTTGTCGATGTTCCAATTGACAAAGTCGATCAAAATCGGCAAGATGGATCTTTCACCCGCAGACATGTTTGCGAGCTCGTATTCCATTCCACTGCGGTCATCCCGGAGCCAGAAGTCTTCATCCTCCAATACCTGGCTGGGATTTCGCTTGGGGGCGGCCCCGACCAGCCTTTTGCCAGGGAAAACGAGGCCCATCAGCCGATCCAGTTCTGCAAAAGGATCGTTATGTGGCAATGCGTCAGAACCCTTGATTCTGTAGTGCAGATTGCTCCATTTGCCGAGGATGTCGCGTAGATCCTTGTCGGATATCCCGACGCTGCTCATTTCATCGTCAAACGCCCTCGCTACAATGCTGGAGGAGGTTCGCTGTTCCGAGTACCAAAAAATCTTCCCTACACGCTGAAGAGCGTCCCACCGCGCTGCCGCAGGTTGCTGAAGGGCGTACTGGTAGCCTCTTGCCTGGGAGCGGGCCGCCGGGCCGCCGAGAGAATGCACCATGTCCTCAGCATAGTTGAGGTGCAGTTCTATTTCCTTCGATCTGCCTGGAGCTAGATAGTGCGGGATTTGATCCTTGATGGCCTCGACCAGCGCATGGGTCGCCGATATTTCTTCCTCTGAAAATTGCAAGTCGCAGGAAACCTCCATGGGAAATCTCCCTGACTCCAGGGAGTCAAATCCAAATCCGGGCCAGTCCAGTCCGGAGGGTCGGAACCTCGGCCGTACCGCACCTCCGATCAGCATCGCAACGGCTTGTAAAATCGATGACTTTCCGCTGGCATTCTCACCGACCAGGACGGTGATGTCATTGGGCTTGCCGTTATTGTCCAGGAAGGAAATCTCCTCGGAGTCGTGACCGAACCCTTTATAGTTCCTGAGCCGAAGTTTGGATATTTTCATGCAAGCTGGGTTTTTGATCTGGATGCCGTGAAATCTCCGGACACACCCACCGCAGG
>JBJOPY010000229.1:0-3642 GCA_046050405.1 Bacteroidota bacterium
GCGGTTCTGGAAATTGCTGCGCAAGAAGGTCCTCCAGAACCGGTATTACCAGACCTTCGACGACCATGCCAAGGCAATCGACAATTTCATCCGGGAAGTCAACGCCGGATTGCATGAACGGGAAATGAACTCCCTCATCACCCTCCATTTTCAGCAATTCCAAGATTCACATTTTGCGGTGGCGTGAAGTATACATTCCTAAAGCCAGAAAGAGACCTGGGACAACAGCTGGGGGAAGAATGAGGATCGCCTATGTTCAAATAGGAGGAAGCCTTTGAAAAGACAAGCGGAAAAGTCGTCCCAGGCATAATCGCCGAGGATTCAGAAGGATTTATCCGAGAAGGGGCCGCATCAGCAAGAAGAGCGAAGTCTCCTTGTCGCCGGCTTGGAGTGATTTCCGGGCCGCAAGCTCCCTGTCCACCCCCTCGTACTGGGAGCCATGTGAGTTCCACCAGCTTTCGACCTCGGTACGGCTGGGAAGGGAGGGGACATTGGCAAGGCGGCCGAGTTCATTCCCGGTCAGGGTGTCGCTCTCCCGGATGAAGGCTGGCAAGGCATCGATGCCTATGCCGGGTGCTTCCAGGGGTTTTTCTAGCTCGAAGAGTGCACCCCCGCTGGCACGGGCATAGTAGTTCCCTCCCATCCGTGCGACCAGGTCGATCCTCTGCGGATCGATCTTCTCCTCCGCATCCAGGATGTCCCGGTGAATGTGCATCCTGAGAACCCTTGCGAAGACCAGCTGCCCCGCCCCTCCATGGTCGCCCAGCGGCTTGATCTCGGAGACCTTGCACTCCATCTGGACAGGGGACTCCGCCACCCGGAAGGGACGCACCGTCTCGCTCCGCAGGGGGGTGAGCCCTGCCTTTTCAAATTCATTCACGCCATCTGGATACTCGGTGCTGGCGAGATTGGCCTGCTCCACGAGGGCATGGCTGACGACATTGACCACGACCTCAGGCACTGCGATCACATTCTGCAAGGTATGCTTGGTCGTATTGTCCCGCACACGCCGGGCAGGGGAGAAGATCAGTATCGGAGGATTGGAACTGAAGACATTGAAAAAGCTGAAGGGGGCGAGGTTCGGAACCCCGGAGGCGCTGATGGTGCTTGCAAAGGCGATGGGCCGGGGGGCGACGGCACCCAGGAGGTAGGCATGGAGCAATCGCGTCTTGATCTCACCCGGGGTGATGCTGAGGTAGTCACTCATGGTGCAAAGCTAATGCTGGACGTGTACGCCCGGCAAGTGGCGGGCGGCAGTTCCGTCGATTCGCATCGGCCACCTTCCATTCCCAGAATTCTAATTCAGAGTGATTTTGAAATTTGCAGGAGACCTGTTAATTTTGTACCTCCCAAAGATTTTTTGGGATGAAAGGAGTTTTAATAAATACATGCTAGAAACTGAAAATGAAGTAGAAAACGTGGATCCAGCAGTTCCGCAAGTTGAGCAGACGGAGACACCATCGGCGGAGGCCGCCCCTGAGGAGGCTGTCGCTGAAATCCCGGTCGTGAATACGCCTGCAGCCGAGGAGCCGAAGCGGAGGGCCGCAAGGAAATCCGCTCCCGTGATTCATGAAGAAGAAGAATTTGATTGGGAAGAAGCTGAGGGCGGATACAGCAAGGCTGAACGCACCCAGCTGGAGAACCTCTACAAGGGGACCCTTTCCGAAGTCAAGGAGGGTGAGATCGTCACCGGCACCGTCGTTTACGTGACGGAGAAGGATGTGATCCTGAACATTGGCTTCAAATCTGAGGGGATCGTGGCATTGACAGAGTTCCGTGACAAGAATGGCATCCAGCCAGGGGACAAGGTCGAGGTGTACCTCGAAAGCGTCGAGGACATGAATGGCCAATTGATCCTGTCCCGCAAGCGGGCCAAGCACATGATCACTTGGGACAAGATCCTGAAAGCGGAAACGGAAGATGTCATCATTGAGGGGCTCATCAAGCGCCGCACCAAGGGCGGGTTCGTGGTGGACATCGATGGCATCGAGGCATTTCTCCCGGGGTCCCAGATCGATGTGAAGCCTGTCCGTGATTTCGACGCCTATGTCGGCAAGAGCATGGACTTCAAGGTTGTCAAGATCAACCATCCCTTTGAAAACGTCGTAATCTCTCACAAGGTGCTCATCGAGAAGGATCTCGAGCTGCAGCGGATGGAAATCCTCAGGAACCTCGAAAAGGGTCAGGTGCTCGAGGGAACCGTCAAGAACATGACCCACTTCGGTGTCTTCATCGACCTGGGTGGCGTGGACGGGTTGCTTCACATCACGGACATTTCCTGGGGTCGCATCAACCATCCCGATGAAGTCCTCGACCTGGACCAGAAGGTCAACGTGGTCGTGCTGGAATTTGACGAGGAGAAGAAACGCATCAGCCTGGGCATGAAGCAGTTGATGCCGCATCCGTGGGATTCAATGCCCGATACGCTGGTGGAAGGCTCACGCATCACCGGCCGTGTGGTAACCGTGGCCGACTATGGCATCTTCCTGGAAATCATGCCAGGTGTGGAGGGACTCGTGCACATGAGCGAGATGAGCTGGTCGCAGCACCTCAAGAACCCCACCGATCTCTTCAAGATCGGGGACGAGGTGGAGGCAACCATCCTGAGCATCGACCGCGACGAGCGCAAGATGTCCCTGGGCCTCAAGCAGAGTAAGGACGATCCATGGCTGAACGCAGCCATGAAATATGCCCCCGGCAGCAAACACAAGGGCATCGTTCGCAACATGACCAACTACGGCCTCTTCGTGGAGCTGGAGGAGGGCGTGGACGGCCTGGTTCACATCAGCGACCTGAGCTGGACCAAGAAGTATGGCCACCCCAGCGAATTCATCAAGAAAGAAGAAACCCTGGAGGTGGTCGTCCTGGACATCGATGTCGAGAACCGTCGCCTGAGCCTGGGCCACAAGCAATTGACGGAAGATGTCTGGATTACCTTCGAGAGCATCTTCGTCCTCGGCACTACCCATAAGGGTACCCTGCTGAGCTACAATGACAAGGGTGGAATCGTGGAGCTTGAGTATGGCGTAGAGGGTTTTGTTCCGAGCAAGCACATGTCAGTGGCCGAAGGCCAGCCCAAGATGAAAACGGGCGAGGCCTATGAGTTCAAGGTGATCGAGTTCAACAAGGACGCCAAGAAGCTGGTGCTTTCCCACCGTGCGACCTGGGAAGAAGATCACGGCCATGAGGAGGGTGAATCCCGTGGCCGCAAGCGCGAAGGCCAAGGCCAGGGGCCAGCTGCCCAAAGCCAAGGCAAGAAGCAGCAGGCGGCCTCCCAGTCTACCAAGCCGAAGGCCGAAACCACTACCTTGGGAGAAATATCTGCACTGGCAGACCTGAAAGCCCAATTGGAGGCGCAGGAACGCAAGAAGGCAGAGACGAAGCTCAAGTCCATGGGGAAAAGTGCCCAGAAGACTGAAGAATCGTCCGAGCCGGCAGCCGAGACCGCTCCCGCCGTGGAGGCCGAAGGTGCCTCCGAGGAGGCTCCGGCAGGTGGCGATGCCTGATCGCCTCAACGGATGCAAGATGAAAAAGCCCTCTTCTTGAGGGCTTTTTCATGTTCGGTGTGGCAGGGGTGAGGGGGGGCTTCCTACCCCTTCGTGCTGGTGATGGATGCATCCTGGACCCTCCGGCGCATCACTG
>JBJOPY010000230.1:0-32269 GCA_046050405.1 Bacteroidota bacterium
TTCAAACAAGAAGAGCAACACTTTTAAACTTGGTTTTAAGCAGTCGCAGTGATTTAAAAATTGCGTATTCCCACAGGAACCGAGAGGACTTAGCCTAACGAGGAGGGTACCTCCTTCACGAACGCCTCGCGGCTGATCGCATCCCAACCACCTGCAATGTCCACGATATCCTCGAAGCCGTTTGCCATCAAGACGGATGCGCCGATCATGGAGCGGTACCCTCCTTTGCAATACAGGTAATAGCCTTGCGACTTGTCCAGGCTGGCCAATGACTTGGGAAGGTAATCCAGCGGGAAGTTCCATGCATCCCCCAGGTGGCTCGCTTTATACTCGGCCATGCGCCGGAGGTCGAGGACTTGCTTCTTGTTCATGACCTTCGACGATGCAAAATCACTCACGGTGACACGACGGACGCATTTCACGGGCAGGCCGGCAGACGCCCATGTCTGAAAGCCACCTCGGAGATAGCCCTGACAGTTGTCATACCCAACCCGGCCCAGTCGGGTGACGACTTCCTTTTCACGCCCGGTGTCCGAGACGAAGACGATGGGCTGCTGCAATTGCTCGATGACTGTTCCCACCCATGGGGCGAAATCACCATCGATTCCGATGAAGATCGATCCCGGGATATGACCTTCGGCAAATGCATCCTTGTGCCTGGTATCCAAGACGAGTGCACCATCGGACATCCATTGCTCGAACTCCGCCAGGTGCAATTCCTGCATTCCCCTGCTGAGTACATTTTCGAAAGGTGCATATCCTGACTTGTTCAGCATCGCATTCTTGGGAAAATACTGGGGTGGAGGCAGGATTCCCCCCAGGACTTCCTGGATGAACTCAGCCTTGGAAATGCCAGGCCGCAGCGCATAGTTCATCCGCTTCTGGTGGCCCAGGCTGTCCACCAGCTCCTTGCCGATGTTTTTCCCGCATGCACTTCCCGCACCATGGCCGGGATAGATGATCAGATCATCGCCCAGCGGCATGATCTTGTTTTGGATGCTGTCGTACAGATAGCCTGCAAGATCCTCCTTGGTCAATTCAGAACTCACTGCCAAGTCTGGACGCCCGACATCGCCGATGAACAGTGTATCGCCCGTGAACAGGGCATGCGGGTTTCCAGACTCATCATAGAGCAGGTACACGACAGACTCCATGGTATGGCCGGGGGTATGGAGCACTTGGATGAGGCAGTCTCCAAGCCGCAGATACTCACCGTCTTTCGCCAGGTGGATGGGGAAATCAGGCCTTGCGGTGGGGCCATAGACGATTTCAGCTCCTGTAGCTGCTGCAAGATCAAGATGGCCAGAGACAAAATCTGCATGAAAATGCGTCTCAAGCACGAATTTGATTTGGCTGCCGTCCCTCGCGGCACGCTCCAGATAGGGCTCGCACTCCCGCATCGGATCAACGATGGCAGCTTCTCCCGCACTCTCAATGTAATAAGCCGCCTCCGCGAGGCAACCCGTGTATATTTGCTCGATTCTCATCCTTTTATTGTTGAATGGGTGATCCTCAGCGAAATAACGGTTGGGAGGAAAAGTACGGAATGATCTTCGTCAGACTTTTCCATGATTCGGGGAAGGCAAGGCGAGCGCAAGATCAATCAGCCGTGTTGCATCCTTGCTTGACCGGAGTCCGGAGGAATCTCAGGGAGTGGATGCCTGTGATGTCATGGACGATGCTCAAATGCCTGCGGGGTCACTTGGCATGGATGTCCGATCGTATAGGGATTCAGAAATGATGCGGATCCTTCTAGACACCGATGGTCACCATGCCCTGAGGGCTTCTGGATTGCCGGTGTTGCCCGCCGCATGCGAGGGATGAAATGGTAGAACCGCAGGAGGCGTATAAGACTGCTGCAAAGCCAAGTGGCCCCAATACACATGGTCCATGGTTCATTGCGAGGACGGGGCAAAGAAGCCATCCTAACATGGTTCGCCAGATTCGTCGAATGCGGTGATCTTCGGCAACAGGGATTAGAGGCAGTACTCCCACCCGTGGCAAACACCACTTCAAGTCCTGCAATCAAAATCCGCCTGCCTGACGCCCCTTGATCTGGGGAAGCATGAATTTCGGATCTTCCAGGAAATGGTCCCAATCCGCCAGCATTTGTGCCCGCATGGCTTCCAGTTCCGGCTGCAACTTGCCTTGCAATTGCTCGATCCTGCTGAGATGCTTGATCAGGTTGTAACACAAGGTGAACTGGCCCGTGGCGATCACGCTGTCAATCACTCGACCATGCCGTGGGTCAAACCAGAGCGTCGTCGCCACTTTGCGGGCGGTTTCTGCGGTTCTTTCCATCCTCTGGCTCGGTTCCATCAGTTTCATGTTCTCGGTCCACCATCCTTTTCCCTCCAGCAGGGAACTCTTCCGGCGCCGGTGGTGGTGTGCCATGCTCAGTTCATAGATGAAATTAGGGATGATGCGGTTTCTGTTGCGCTCGTCATTGTAGGCGATTTCCAGGTGCAGGCGACGAATCTGCTTGAAAAACACGTCTTGGGCCAGCATGGAAAACGATTTGACCCGCGACTTGGCGACCATGACGAAGGCCGAGAGGGGGAGCTCGATGATCTCCTTGAGGTACCGCCGCAGCATCTTTGTCGGGACGCTCGTCCTGTTCTGGATCCATAGCCGCAGGCCATGATAGATGCCTATGCCGATCAGTACGGATGAAAAATAGGCTGGCGAGATCAGGAGGTAGTAATACCAAGGCTGGTCTTGCAGGGCGAATGTCACCAGGGTGGCAAGTGTCAAGGGAAGGATGAGTCCCAGCGCGAGCAGGAGCCATTTGAGCCTCATCCTGAGCCACGGGCTCCATTTGCGGTTCGGACTATGGTAAGGAGTCACAAAGTAGCTTGCCACATCGCAGTGGATCATCAAGTCAAAGGGCATGGGGGGCTTCTCTTCATCGGGGATGCTCTTTTCGAAGGCGGCCTCTTCGGCTGCCTTCCTTCGATGATGGTCTTCGACCCTCAGTCCATGGAGTCCCTGATTGTCCACGATGCCGCCGTCCATCAGCCCGAATCCTCTCTGCTTCACTGCCCGGCGATGCAAGTGATTGATGTGATCCAAATCCAGGGATTGCTGCAATGCCCCGGGGCCGAATTGCGGGTTGGCAAAATCCTCCGGGAAGACCATTGGCTCGAAACCGCTCGGATAACAGCAGGATGCCGCCACGGCATCTGCGATTCGCAATGATTTGCACACGTCCACCGCATCGCCCTTGAACTTCAGGTAATGGTTGCCGATCTGTGAAATCCCCGCATCCGTGCCATCGATCTTGAAGCGAAATGAGATGCCGTTGTTCAGCTCTGTGGCATTGATGCAGATGGCATGTACATGCGGGCGATGCAGCTTGTCCCAGTACCTGGAAAACGTCTGCCCGTCAAAGAGATGGTGGTCAAACGCAATGGCAAGCGCATTGATCAGATTCCGCGTCTTGTGGGGATAGTTTTTCCAGGCGGCCTCTTTCGTGAGCGTCTCCAAGGCCTTCTCCAAGATGTCATAGCCTTTGAGCTTGTGGTAGAGTTCCGCAAGAATCGTGGGGATGGGCTTGCCTTGGTGCAGGCCCAGGGTGTAGTAGGCGTCCGCAATGGAACCTCCGGAGGTGCCCGAAATATAGCTCACATGCTCCAGCAGGGACTTTCCTTCCCATTGGATCCGATGGAGGTAGCTCATGCTTCCGAGTGCAAAGGATGCCGCACGGAATCCCCCGCCAGAAAATGCCAAACCGATGTTCCGCATCATGTATTTGCAATGGATGTAATCCCAGCGCAGAAAGCCGTGAGGACGTTTCCCCGATCAATGACGAGGCGGCGCCGCAGGTGGCAGCGGCCCGTCATAAGTGATGCAGGGACTCAGCGAAATGACGTTGCATTTCTGGTTCAGGGTCAGTCGCAATCCGCTGATGTCCTGTCCGGCCACCGTAAAGGATAGCTCGCAGACCCTCAGCCATTTCTGGTCGCATTCCTCGTTCACGACCTGGTAATTCCGACGGAGAGCATTCGGATCGCGGGCTTTTTCTTTCTCCTCGAGAACCATGCAATAGGTTCCAGGGGTGAGCTCCACCCTGAAATCGCCATTGCCGTCGGTTCTTATCCGTTCCACAATGGGCTTGTCCACGTCATTTTCGTCTCCACCCCGGACGATGAATACTTGATTTGCATAGGGTTTCGGCCGCCGAGCCTCTTCTTCGACCTCTGGAGTGGGAGGTGCCCCACCACAGTAGCCGCGCTGCAATAAGACGTTGCCGCTGACGACAAAGGTTTTTCCCTGTTGCGTTTTAGCATTGGCTTGCGGGCCAGTTGTCTGGTTCGCGGAGTGAGGATGATCCATGGTGTTCTTATCGTCTGTTTCTAGTACATTGATGTTGCTGTCCACGCCCCCACCGGAGGGATCCGCATGCACGGCCGTCGTCACGGCAGCGTCGGTGGTGGCCGTCCTGGGTTTACAAGCCGCCGAGGCGGCAGCCAACAGGAGACAAAGGGCTACTTTCTTCATGTTGTCGATCAGATAGATGGGCAATTTAGTTCCAATTCCGTAAAATTCCATCATCATTATTCAAGATGCCTGAACGGTTCTCCTTGACCCGTAAATCGGCTGAGCTTGAACTGCATCTCGTGCGGGGTGCCTTTCCTGAAGCCCGGAGGGCTACCCCCCCTTGGGTTCCCCGGCAGCACCAGTGCTTCGTCAAGCATGCCTGTCCGCATCCTCGTCAGGCGTTTACATCTGATGCGCCGCCTCGGTCGCATGGAGGTCAGCCGTTGCAGGGTTTCCTCTTACTGACCTGGTTCCACCTGTCATCATCTTCAAGGCGGAAACAGCCCATCAAGCGCGCAGGGAGGGATGCATCTCAACCAAGACCGACCGGAGGCTTCCAGATATGACTTCTCAGCGGCTATGGGTTTCAATCATGGCTGAACAGTCTCGTGACCTAGATCCTGAACGGCATTTCCCAAGGATTGTTTGCGCCGAACTCTTTTCAGCTGGATGTTCTCCATCGGCTTCACGATCAGCGGAAACTTCTCAATGAATACACTGCTGGTCTCCAATCCATAGGCACGTTCGGGCGACAGGCTCAGTTTCTTCAAGAGGAAATAGCCTTGCAAGATCATTCGCGGGACCAAAGACAAATCATTGTCTCCGCTGAGGTACTTCTCGATCAAAACGAACCTGAAGTCGCCCGTGAGTTTGTTCTCAATGAGGGAGGGGTACTTGCTTCTGATGTCCACCTCGCCTGCCTCCACCATGTCTTCCACCACCTTGCGGAAAAAGAGGTTGATCCTCGGTTCCACCCGGAACCCGAGATAGAAGTCCACCCGGACGATGTCGTTAGGGGCAATGATGTTCACCTCGTAATCGGTGCGATAGGGCTCGTCGGTCACGTGAACGTGGAGGAACCAGTAAATGTCGGCTCGCTTGGGGAGGCGCTTGACGATGCTGTACAGAACCTTGGACTCGATCCGGTCAGGCTGGGGCACGTTGGTCAGGAAAACCAGGTTGGTGGCGTATCGTGGGATGGTTTCATCATTGCTCAGGCGGATAAGCACGTCCTTGTACTCGTCGATCTTCTCAGACTCGGTGAATTGGCTCGCGACCTTTCGTCCATAGTACCATACGATCATCACCCCGAAGAGAACGGCGGCGACCAGGATCGTAACATAGCCGCCGTGCGGGAATTTCTCCAGGTTTGCGACCAAAAACGAACCCTCCAATGCAAAGAAGAAGGTGACAATGATGGCGACCAGGACAGGCGGGTAGTGCTTGCGACGCATATAGAATGCGAGCAATGTCGTGGTCATGAGCATCGTGAGCACGATGGCCAGTCCGTAAGCAGCTTCCATGGCTGAGCTTTCCCTGAAATACAGGACGACGGAGATACAGCCCGCCAGCAGCAACCAGTTCACGGAAGGCACGAAGAGCTGCCCCTTCATCTCGCTGGGATAGCGGATCTTGACCTTGGGCCAGAAGTTGAGTCGGATGGCCTCATTGATCAGGGTGAATGAACCAGAGATCAAGGCCTGGCTGGCGACAATGGCCGCCAAGGTCGCGATGATCACGCCCGGAACGAGGAACCACTCGGGCATGATCGCAAAAAATGGATTGGGAGCATCGATCTCTGCAAGTGTCTGCCCCTGGTGGCTGAGCAGCCAAGCACCCTGCCCGAAGTAGTTCAGGAGCAGGCTCACCTTCACGAAACCCCAGGAGATGCGCACATTATGCTTGCCACAGTGTCCGAGATCGCTGTAAAGCGCTTCAGCCCCTGTGGAACACAGGAACACCGCACCGAGCAGGAAGAACCCCCCTTCATGGTTGACCAGCATGTCCATCGCGAAGGTGGGGCTCAGCGCCCTGAGCACGGTAAAGTCACTGCTCATGGCCACCACCCCCCAGAATGCCAGCATGAGAAACCAGATCAGCATCACCGGCCCGAAAAACTTCCCGACGATCTTGGTGCCAAACTGCTGGACCATGAACAACATCGTCAAGATCCCGATGATGATCGGAATCGTGGGTATGTCGTCCCTCAAGATGCTGAGCCCCTCGATGGCGGAAGCGACAGATATCGGCGGTGTGATGATGCCGTCGGCGAGCAGGGTGCATCCTCCCAGAATCGCAGGAATCAGCAGCCATTTGACTTTCATCTTTCTCACCAAGGCATAGAGTGAGAAGATTCCGCCCTCGCCCTTGTTGTCTGCATTCAGGGTGATAAAGACGTATTTGATGGTTGTCAGCAGCGTGATCGTCCAGAAGACGCAACTCAATCCGCCCAGTACCACTGTGGGGTCGATTTTGCCCGTCCCCACGACTGCCTTGAGCACATAAAGCGGTGAAGTGCCGATGTCACCATAAATGATTCCAAGCGTCACGAGCAGCGTCCCCGCTGTGACTTTATGGCTATGGGATGATTGATCGCTCATTTCTATTTCCAGCATTTCGAGTCCACCGCCGCCCCCTTCCATCCGGCAGGCGGGATTTGTTTTCCTTCGCAAAGACGTGCCATCTGACGATCTTCTTGCATGAAGGCCCAAAGCTAAGGGATATTCTCCTTCGTTCTGGGAAGAGATTCACGCGATGACCAAGGTTTCCCGCTCCATTTCTCCGCTGGCCTTGGGACAGAGCACTCCGTCCTGGGCTCGCTGCAGAAGGCAAGGCCCAGGCGCAAGGTATTCCCATCATGTATGTACTGACCTGGGCAAGGAAGGATGCCAAGTCAATATAATAGTGCATTTGGAACTATCAAGTATCAGGCTGGAGGGGCTCCATGAAGGGCGCCTCAAGACCAGGAACATGCCTCCGGCGGGGAGGAAGTCCCCTGGATCGTCAGGAACGTACCACGGCGGAGTCCTGTATGATCTTCTCTCCGCACATCCGCAGGAGCACCTGTGCGGTCGCCAATACGTCCTGCTCACAATACCTCGCAATCCGGGCATAGTCCCTTGCTTCCCAGAACACCTGCCCCACCAGACTGCCGTCCATGTCATCCTTCGGGCTGGGGATGCCGAAGACTGCACAGAGCAGCTCCAGGCTGGTGAAGCTCTTGAAATCGCCAAACTTCCAGATCTGCATGGTATCCAGGAGCCTGATTTCCCAGGGTTTCTTGGATTGCAGATCCGCAAACACACCGGGGAGCGGGAGGCCATTGATCAGGTAGCGCCGTCCCAAATAAGGGAAATCAAATTCCTTTCCGTTGTGCGCGCAGAGGTTCCGATCCGCCCTCCCCGAGATGAACGGGTTGAGCATCGCTGCGAATTCTGAGAGGATGGCCGACTCATCTGCCCCGAAAAACGATTTCAGCTTGATGGAGGGGCCAGCCTCGTGAAATCTGACGACGCCACAAGAGATGCACACGACCTTCCCAAATTCAGCGAAGATGGCGGAGCGCTTCTTGAACAATTCGGCAGGTGTGCCCGGTTCTTCGGTGCGTTCCTGGATCAGTCCGGCTTTCCTTTCCCAGAGCGGTTGCATTTGCGCTGGAAGCGAGGCCATGTCCGGGGCTATCGATGCTGTCTCGATGTCGAGGAACATGATTTGTTCGAGTTGGCTGGGAGAGAACATCAGCGGATTTAGTTTTTCAATCTGAATTGACCCGTTTCGGAAAGCTCCTGTGCCTGCGGCATCAGCTCCAGGGCCTTCCTGAGCACATTGTCACTTTGGTGGAAGGTGGGGTAGAAGGCGTCATCATCGAAGAATCTGCGCCCGATGAAGGCTTTGAGGTAGATGGCGATGTCCTTGCGGGAGGTTGCTAGTCCTCTTGCATTGCGTTTGACCCCTTTGGTTTCGGCATACGTCGCAAATTGATTCAGGATGGCATCATCCACCTGAAAGCCTTTGTTGAAGGCCTCGGCATTGCCAAACCGAGACTTCATTTCCGAATGGCTGTCACCATACTGGAATGCAAACTGCCGGAACATGTTCTGCGCGATGAGTTCACTCAGGTAGTCGCTGTCCTGGCTGGTGTCCCTGGCGACGAAGACATCGGGCAGGATCCCTCCCCCCCCATAGACGGTGCGTCCTGCATTGGTCTTGAACTTCAGGGAATCCGGCAGGTCGATCTTGGAAGCATCATAAATCTCGCCGCTTTCAAATCGTTCGACGATCTCCATGTCATATTCCCTGGCGGACATGTTGAATGGTTTCTGGATGCAGCGGCCGCTCGGCGTGTAGTATTCTGAGATCACCAGTCGCATCGCGGAGCCATCATTGAAATCCAGCTGCGTCTGTACCAGTCCCTTCCCGAAGGACCGGACCCCCACGATCAAGCCTCTGTCCCAATCCTGTACGGCACCCGCCACGATTTCACTGGCGGAGGCGGACCCAAAGTCCAGCAGCACCACCAGTGCCCCTTTCTCAAAAAGATCTAGATCCGATGTAGCCTTGTAACTTGATTTGCTTTCTGACATCCGCCCTTCGGTATAGACGACCGTCCGTCCGTCTGGAAGAAATTCGTCGGCGATTTTTTCCGCCATGTTCATGTAGCCGCCTGGATTCCCACGCAGATCCAGCACGAGGTGTTTCATCCCCTTGTCCAGCAATTTCAGGGCATGCCTGCGAAACTCGCCGTGGGTGGTGCCGGCAAAGCGACTGATCTTGATGTATCCAGTTGTCCCGTCCACCATATAGGAATAGTCGACGCTGTAGAGCGGAATCTTGTCTCGGGTGATGTCATAGTCGATCAGCTGCTTGATCCCGGGACGATGGACAGCCACCTGGACCAATGTTCCTTTTTTACCCCGGAGATTCTTCATGACGTCATTGTTGGTGATCCCTACACCAGCCATGTTTTTCCCATTGATCTTCACGATGCGGTCGCCTGCCTGTATGCCGGCCTGCTCGCTCGGGCCGCCGGAAATCACTGCCACGACATATATCGTATCGTCCAAGAGGTTGAATTCGATGCCTACTCCCTCGAAACTGCCCTCCATCTGCTCCTCCATCTTCTCCATTTCATCGGAGGCGATGTAATACGAGTGCGGATCCAGCTCGGACAGCATGCCTTGGATGGCACCGTCCACCATTTTCTTCGCATCGGGGACCTTGACATAGTTTCGCTCCACGAAGCGCATGGCCTCCTGGAACTTCTGAAAGCTGGAGTTGAGCTCGTGGCGGCGTTCCCCATGCTCTCCATCCCGCAGCCGGAAGCCTGCGAGCATTCCGATCATCACCAAGATCGCTGCAAAAAGCCCATACTTGAGGTTCCGATTCATGCCGTTTCCGTTCATTCAATTTCTGTTGCAAACATAACCCAAGAATGGGAATCTGAACCGTTCCTTTCCCCCGGGATTGCCAGTCTGCGGGACAAGGGCTGCATGGATACGGGGGCGTTTCAGAATGTGGTCCGGCCGGGCCATTCCCGTCCGCAAATTCCCACTCCCCGGGCGCTCGGTTTCAAATGGTGCCCGCCTCCAGGTGCTTTCCTTTCGCTTGCAATTGTCCGCCTCCCTCGGGGTTGGCCATCGGCCGGCCATCGCATCGGAAGGGGTCAAAATATCGCGCCTTGATCTGGCTGCTGCCCACAGCCGGTTCCACATAGCCCGCATTCACTGTGATTTCCTGCATGGCGAATCCATGCAGCCGGGACAGCTCCTCTTCCTGCGGGAGGAGCCGTGTGGCCGGATTCATCGGCACCGCAGTCAATGCCACCTCCCCCCACATCTCGGGCGTACACATCACAGCCCATCCAAAAAAAAACCTACCTTTGCACTGCTATTCAGTGTATTCAGATGAAGGGAAAGATCATCGTCCTCGTGGCCATCTCGGCACTGCTCTCCGCCTGCGGAAAGATCGCCACGGTCAATTCTCCACGCGAAAAAGCGGATATCAGCCTTGTAGAAAATGCCCGTTATGACCCTGAATCGAAGATCCGGTACATGGTCAGCAATGACAATACGCATTTCTATTTCCGATTCGACACCGACAATTTCGGCACGATCATGCGGGTGAGGAAGCAGGGGGCGATTGTGCGATTCGACACCCAGGGCAAGCGCAAGGGGACACATTATCTCAAGTACCCTGTCTATGAGACCGAAACGGCACCTGCCCTGGGAGCAGGCGACGACCCGAGGGTCTTGCCCGGGGGAATGGTGAGGAGCGCTCTTTTTCCGCCCACCACCACCGCAGCCTGGGCAGATGGTGGAGTCCTGCGGACAGTCGATCTCGGCCTGAACAAGGAAGGCTTCATCTGCCATGCGGGGCTGGACGACAAGGACGTTCTGGTGTACTTCGTCGGTGTTCCCTTCAGCCTGATCGGAGGCACGAAACCGGAAGATTTCCCGAACCTGAATGTCGAGCTGGAGATACCGTCCCCCGATGGTACCCAGAAGCTCAGCGGAAATTCCAATTCCAGCATGCCCACTGGCGTCAGTTCCGGTATGCCCGGCGCGATGAACTCCGGCATGAACACCATGCCTGGCGGCGGAATCAACAATCAACCGGGAGGTTCCATGGGCGCCGCCCCGATGATGAGTTCTGGCGGCGTCAGCGGCATCCCTGACATCCGCATCTGGATGCACGTGAAGCTGAGCCCATCCACTGCGCCGTAAATTGGATGTGAGATCGGACTCCGACGCGCCCCTGCCACCTGTGCGGCCCAAGATCCTGCTGATCACGCCACCGTTTACACAGCTGAACACCCCCTATCCGGCGACACCCTACCTGAAGGGCTTCCTGAACACGCTCGGCTACGCCTCCCATCAATTCGACCTCGGCCTGGAGGTGATCCTCCGCATTTTTACGCCTAGCGGACTGAAAAGCCTCTTTGCCAAAGCCAGTGCTTCTCCATTACCCCTGAGTGAAAATACAGCCCGCATCCTCAGCCTGCAAGAGGATTACATCCGCACCATTGCCCCGGTGGTCGCATTCCTTCAGAACAAAAACCCAACCCTCGCCCACCAGATCGTCTCCCGCGACTACTTGCCAGAAGCGGGACGGTTCATGGACTCGGAAGATTTGGAGGAGGCTTTCGGAACTGCCGGCATCCATGACCATGCACGGCACCTGGCGACACTTTACCTGGAAGACCTCGGCGACCTCCTCACGGAAGCCGTCGACCCAGAATTCGGGTTCAGCCGCTATGCGGAGCGGCTTGGCCGCACCGCAACCCATTTCGACGAGCTGGAAACGGCCCTGATGGCTGGGGATACATTGGTGTCAGAGATCCTGGCCCGGATCCTGGCAGAGAAGATGGAGCGGATTCGGCCCGGCTTGGTTTGTCTCAGCATCCCCTTTCCCGGCAACCTGTTCGGAGCACTGAAATGCGGACAGTTCATCCGCAGCCACTTTCCCGAAACCAAGGTCGTCATCGGCGGCGGCTACGTCAATACCGAACTGCGGAGCCTGCGTGAGCCACGGCTTTTCGATTACCTAGATTTCGTGGCACTCGACGACGGGGAGGCTCCACTGATGTATCTGCTCGAATACCTGGAGGGCAAGCGTACGCAGGCCCATCTGAAACGTATCTTTTTAAGGGAGGAAGGGGTGGTGAAATTCGTCAACGGCGCTACCGAAAGGGATGTTCCGCAACGTGAAACAGGAACGCCTGATTACACCGACCTTCTGCTGGGTGACTATCTGTCGGTCATTGAATTGGTGAATCCCATGCACCGCCTCTGGAGCGACGGACGGTGGAACAAGCTCACACTCGCGCATGGATGCTACTGGGGCAAGTGCAGTTTCTGTGATGTGAGCCTGGACTACATCCGCCGCTATGAGCCCCTGACGCCGGCCATCCTCTGCGACCGCATCGAGGAGATCATGGCACAAACCGGGCAAAATGGATTTCATTTCGTGGATGAGGCGGCTCCGCCGGCACTCATGGGGGATCTCGCACTGGAGATCATCCGCCGCGGAATGACGGTGGTTTGGTGGACGAACATCCGTTTCGAGAAGCGCTTCACCGCCGACCTCTGCCACCTGCTGCGTGCCTCGGGCTGCATCGCGGTTTCTGGCGGATTGGAGGTGGCAAGCGACCGCTTGCTGGACAAAATGAAAAAGGGTGTCACCGTTGCCCAAGTCGCCAATGTCGCCTCCGCCTTCACGGGGGCGGGCATCATGGTGCATGCCTATCTCATGTACGGGTTCCCGACACAGACCGCGCAGGAAACGATCGATTCACTGGAGATGGTTCGCCAGATGTTTGAACTTGGCATCCTGCAAAGCGGATTCTGGCACCGGTTTGCGATGACCGCCCATAGCCCTGTCGGCCTGCAACCTGCCGCCTTCGGCGTGACCGAGACAGGGCCAGTCTTCGGAGGATTTGCCGACAACGACCGCTTTCACCACGACCCCAAGGGTGCCGCCCATGACCGGTTCTCGGATGGGCTGCGCAATAGCCTGCTGAACTATATGCGTGGCGTGGGCTTCGAGGTGCCGCTTGGAAAATGGTTCAAGGGACGCGTCCCCCGGACAAGCGTCGCACGCGATTATATCCAACACTGCCTGGAAGCCGGAACAGAATCCTTGCGCCCCAATGCCTTTGTCGTCTGGCTGGGCCGGATTCCGAGGCTTAGCATTTCCACGGAAGACCCTGGGATCGCTGAGCTGGAATTTATGGATCGCAAGGAGGACTACATCCTTGAATTCAGCACGCCGATGGCGGAATGGTTGCTGGAAATGCTCCCAAGGCTTCGCCCCTGGGAACAGCAAGTCCTGTGGACGGAGGTGACTGTCCGCTTTGCAGCTGCCGGGCTGGCGGATTTCACGGACTGGGAGGAATTCTGGACCTCGGAAATAGGGGGGCAACTGCGCCTGGGTGGATTGTTGGTGATTTGAGATCATCGCACGAGGCGGCGGCATGCGGATTCTCTGCCTTGGATCCCTGCCTTTTCGAGCCCAGCGGGCATTCGCACAAGATTTTCACCAGGCATGATCTGCATGGTCTCCCTTGACACCCGAGGGAATCCCGGCTGTGCCTGCACTGCGAGCGGCCTACCCCCTCCCAAACTGCATGGATGCATGGGGGATTCTCTGGTCATCAGGGGCTGGAAATGAGGTCGGGGAAACCTCTGCCAGCGGTCTAGGCGATGCAGTGGTCCGCATCGGTGGAAGCCATTCCGAAATTGAATCCATGCGCCCAGGACATACAGCCTGCGGCGCCCCTTGCCCATTTCCCCCAGAATCCCCAATTTCACCGCGTGGCCGACATTCACAAAGCACTTACGCGCAGCGAGATCATGTCCCGCATTCGCAGCAAGAATACGCGGCCTGAGCTGCTGGTGAGGCACTTCCTCTGGGTCAGCGGCTTCCGCTACCGATTGCACCGCAAGCAACTCCCGGGCAAGCCCGACATCGTCCTGACACGGTACAAGACCGTGATCTTCGTGCATGGCTGCTTCTGGCATGGACATGGAAACTGCCCGCAGTTCAAGATGCCGAGCACCCGGAGGGAGTTTTGGGAAGCCAAGATCGGCCGCAACCAGGAACGGGATGCCCATTCACAAGCCAAGCTCCGCGAAATGGGCTGGAACGTCATCGTCGTCTGGGAATGCGAAATCGCTGGGAAAGCTGGGAAAGCCCGCCTGGTGCGGCTCATCACTGAGATTCTCGCCGAAGAATCCTTGATCTGAATCGGCTCAGCTATTCAGCACGTGTGCAGTCGTCAAAGTCCAGGCCCTTGGGATCCCAGGGGAGGAAAAGGCTTCGTTCCGCCGATGGCTTTGCGGAAGGCGGCAGTTCCGAATCTCGCATGGTGGTCAATGGTCAGGGATCATCGGATGCCCGCCCTGTCGGCGCACCATTTCCTTGACCAAGTCCATTGGCATGAATCCTCATACCTGGAGCCGGAGAATCTTCCCACCCAGTATCCGTCACAACCTCTGGATTGGCAGAAGTTCAAGCCCGATGGCCTCCTCTTGACCCTGCATGTCGCGTCTTCCTGGGGCCAAGCCCCTAACCTCCCGCCTCCTGCTCCCGAAACCGCACCACGAACTCTGTAAAGAAACCTTCCTTGCTCTCCACCGCTATCCGGCCACCGATCTCTCGGACGGCACGATGGACGAGGTAGAGGCCCAGCCCTTGGCCCTTGGAGCGCTCAGTCCCACGGAAGAACAGGTCGAAGATCTTGTCACGAATCGGATGGGGAATGCCTATCCCTTCGTCGGTGATCCGGATCATCACACTATCGTCCTCCATTTGAATCAGCACATCGACTTTAGGCGAATCGTTGGCGGGATCCTTGCGAAAGAGGCAGGCATTCTCCAGAAGGTTCTCTAGAATCACACGGATCAGGATCCGGTCCACGATGACCGGGCGCTGCAGGCGATCTTCGAGCCGTATGTCCGGGTATTTCACGCCCGGGATCTCCTTCAACTGTGGACGAATGTCCAGGATCAACTCCTCCAGATTCACCGCGCCAATCTCCCGGAATCCATTTTTTAGTTCGTTGATTTGGATGATCTTCCGTAGAATCTTGTCGCTGTAGATGGCGACAACTTCCACCATGTCCATGGCTTGCACGAGTTCCTTGACTTGGCCAGAATCCCTCGCGACCATCACAAGTCCTTTCAGACGAGCAATTGGCCCCAGAAGATCGTTCGAACTCCTGCCGATAAAGGTCTCGAGCGCTTCGTTTTCTGCGATCAAGCTCTCCACGGCATACTGGAGGGTCTCTGTGCGCTCGGCGACTGCCGCATCATAATCGATACTGCTTTCCTCCAGGTGCGCGCTGACTCTGGACAGTTCTTCCTTCCCCTGTTCCAGTTCATCAGCTTGCTCCAGTTCCTCCAGCAAGCGCTGTCTCTCCCGCATGTCCTGGGCACGGGATTTCAGCAGGAAGAACAAGCCTCCCCCTGTACAGAGAAACAGTGCCACTAGACTCACCCACAGCCAAATCCGCGTTCTTCTCAGTTTGCCGGCGGCCAGTTTCATTTCCTCCTCAGCCCTGAGCGCCAACTGTCCCCTGACGAACCTGGAATCGTAGGCCATCTGCACTTCGGTGGCCAAGGCTTGGCTGAGTTGCACTTGGCGGGCGAGGCTGTCTCTCGCAATGGCCTCACGCCTGAAATACTGCAGCGCCTTGGCATAGTCGCCGAGGCCTTCGCTTGCCTTTGCCAGAAGGCCATTGATCTTCACCAGCCGATTGAACGCGTGAATGCGATTTGCCACTGTGATCGCAGTGTCACCGTGCCGATAAGCCCGACTGAAATCCGATTTTGCCACTGAAGCCTCGATGATCCCGATTCTCGCATCCAAGGCAGGTACAGGATCACGCTGAAGCCGCAGCAAATTCAGTGCAGCATAGCAGCGCTTCATCGCTGAATCAGGAATCCCGAGCCTCATTTCCGCCTCGGCGATGCCGATCAATGCCAATCCCGCTCGGTGGGACGATCGGTCTTCCAAGGAAATGAGATAGGCTCTCCTGAGCAACTGAAAGCCAATGTCCTTCTTTCCAGATCGCACCTTGGCGGTGCCTTGGCCAACCAAGGCCCGTGCCTGACCACCCCTGTTTCCATATGCTTTCCAGGCTTCCGCAGCTGCATGGTATTGTATCGCTGCCGAGTCGTAGCGCCCTTGCAACAACAGCAAATCACCCAGGGATTCGCCCGCCTCAGCCCTCCCGGTCACATCTCCACTTTCCGAGGCCAGGCGCATGGCAGCCCTGAAATATCCGCTTGCCTGGGCCAGCCCTCCAATTTCCAAGAAAAGCCTTCCTCGGAAATGATCGGGACCTGACCACTTCGTGGAGTCCAAGATCACCAACGAATCTGCCTGGTGGCTTGCTGCCAATGCCAGGTGGTAGGATTTCTTCGCCAATAAGATTTCACCTTCCACGAGGGCGCATCTGGCAAGGCTCCGCATATCGCCAGCCTGTCCAAATTGAGATTTGCAGATCTCAAGCGATGCCTCCGCATTGTTCAAGTCGCCTTTGGTTGCGAAAGCCCGCGCTTGCAACAAACGGGCATGGGCTTCCCCGGAAAGGTAACCGAGGTTGCGGCTGAGGGCCATCGCCTGCGAGGCATAGCGCATGGCGGAATCAGGATAGTCCCGCACCATGGCACCGCTAATGCGCAGCAACGTCACGACTCGGTTGCTGTCATTGGGCAAAACGGTCAAGCGCCTGACATCATCATCCAGTCGCTGCCCGAGAAGTGTCCCTGGCGGAAAGGACATCACCAAAAGGAGCCCCAACCACCGCAGGGCGAACAGAGACTTGAAAAATTGAACGTTTTCCATGAAAAGGGCTGCAATCTACGATTTTTTAGGCCACGCCCCACATGTGTTTTCTGTCATGGAATTATTCCCCAGCGGAGCGAGTAAAGGCGGGCTCTGTCAGGCAGGGAATCTTCTGGCCCTGCGTGGAAAGAACCTCCGCCATGCGACCAGGATCGCCATCCCCACGAAAAAGCCCATGAGGAATCCTGTCCCGTTCGCTTGGACGAAATCCTTCATCCGTGCTGAAAATGAACGTGTCGCGACCTCCTGCCTTCGCCGCATTTCAGCCCGCCAGAAATCAAGGTCAAATACCCCGCCAAGCATGGGTGGCGGGTCAGCCAACCAGAAGACCTGCGGATAGACCCATCCAGAGCGATCCACTTCCACTTGCCAGAGGGCATCTTCGGGCCTATCGCCAAGGCCAGCCGCATAAAAATGCCGCCGGCCATCGTCAGAATGCCCTTCGAAGACGGTGAACGACCAACTTGCCCCGATGTCTCCGCTGAACCAATACATTTTTTGATCCCCGACAATGTTCAAGATGGACTGGTACACCATTTTTGCTGAGTCGATGTCCACCAGCGGCCCAAATGGTTCATTGGCGAAGTCGTCCATTTCCCCGAATCCTGGCTCCGCCAAGGCCCAGAGGAGACGATGGGAAAACACGAGGACGCTCTTGTGTGCAGGACGGGTCTCGCGAATGGAATCCAACTGCCGCATCAGATCCCGGGAGCCTCCGGGCTGTCTCAACCTCTCAGTCGGCAACAACAGGAAGAGGCTGGAATCGGCGGTGAACTCCCCCACTGCACGGACAGCCCCGGATTGACTCTGACCATAGACGCGAGGAAGATGACCTGACAATGCCGGAGGCAGGGATCCGTCTGGAAGCAAATCATGGTTGCCCGCAACCAAAATCGTCGGTTGAGGGATGCACAGCAAGGTTCTCCGGAGGTTGCGAACCTGTACCGTATCCCCCGCATTGCGCACGAGGTCCCCCAAGGCAAAGATCCAGTCAGGGGACAGGTCCTCGATACGGGGAATCGCGGACAGGAAGCTGGAGGCGGGGAATACGGAGTGTATGTTTTCAGGGGCCCCATACCAATGGCCGCCGGCAAGGAAGACATGGCCACCGATCCTGCCCTCAGAGGCCGAATCCACGGACTCCCCGGGGTTCCCCCTTGCAATTTCCCGTGCTTGCACGGGTAGCGACAGAGTCACCAGCAAGGAAGCTGCCAACGCAATTCCCTCCAAGCAGTTACGAATCCGACTGGGAAGACTGTCACCCATTCCGGCAAAGATGGAGAGAGATAAGGATTCTGGATCGGACAATCCACCTTTCCTGTCCCACGGATATTTTTTTGTCAGGCATCGGGTCGTTTTGGCGATTCAAAGCTCCCCCAATTAAACAGCAACGCGAGGCCTGTGCTGCCAGCCACCTATCATGGCATACCAGTGGTAGGTATGCATCCAGGGCAGATACTCCGCTACGGGCATCATCGTCCTTGCCATGGGTTTCAGGTGGCTGGACAGGCGCATAGTCGCTGTAACATACCACAGGAATCAAGGTCAGCGCTTACTGGCAGAGGTCAGGATAACCATAAAAAAAGAGGCTGAATACGAATATCCAGCCCCCTTCATCAACTTTCTGATTTTAAGCAGATTGCAGTTGAATAGATGGTTTACGGAACGAGTGGCTACTCAATATCTCTCGTAGCCACTACCGCGACGATCATTGCCGCGACGGTCACCGCCGCCACTGCGACGGTTGTCACCGTAGCCACTGCCACCGCCGCGGCTGGTGCCACGATTGAAACCGCCGCCACCGCCGCCACGGCTGAAACCGCTGCCACGGCCGGAACCACCACTGCCGGCACCGCCTTCGCGGGATTCGGCTTTTTTCACCACGATCGTACGGCCATCAAGTGTCGTCTCGTTCAGTTCTTTGATCGCCCTCTCGGCCTCTTCTTCATCTGGCATCTCGACAAATGCAAAACCACGGCTACGCCCGGTTTCCTTGTCAAAAATCACCTTGGCTGAATCAACTGTGCCGAATTGCTCGAAAAGCTCCAGCACTTCTTCGCTGGTCGTCGAAAAATTCAGCTTTGCCACAAAAATATTCATCTCGAATACAAAATTAAAATATTGAAAAATGATTAAACTACATCTAAAATTTCCATCACTCACCGAAAATCCATTGTTTCATTCGATGTATGGAGGATTGGGAACAATTGTCACATGGGATGAAGCACAATCCCATGGCAAAAGACCATGAAGCAGACACCAAGATCCAAAAGCGAACACCATGAAAGGGTCTTACGCAGTCAAGAGACATATTGTTCCAAAGCTGTTCGAAGACAATTTTTCGTGTGCAAATGAGACTCTCGGATACATCACTCTTGGGACACAATCCCAATTCTTCGCTTTCGTCACAATCCAGCCAAGGCTCGGAAGAGTTGATTTCAAAGCCTAGGGCCATTCTGGCGACCTGTCGAACAGGCCAATTCAATAGCGGTCATTACGGCCATAACCTCCGCCACTGCCACGACGATCCCTGCCACCCCGGTTGGGGCCACTGCTACGGCGGTCGCCTCCGCCTTCACGGGGTTCGGATTTCTTGACTACGATTTGTTTGTTGTCCACAATGGTCTCGTTCAAGGAAGCGATGGCTTCCTGTGCCTGATCATCATTTGGCATCTCGACAAATGCGAAGCAACGGCTTTCGCCGGTCATCTTGTCATAGACCACTTGTACAGATGAGACCTCTCCATATTTCTCAAAATGGGGCTGCAAAACTTCACTGGTGGTACTGGAATTCAGCTTAGCTACAAAAATATTCATGAAAATAGTACTTGAATAACTTCAATAAACTTAAAAACAATGATCGTCTCAACTCAACAATGGATCAACTCTCCGAGGAGACAATGGCAACAGCCCAGACACGCTTGCCGGGATCAGCCTTGTTTCTTCCTCTCCGAATCTTTAAAGAACCTTTTAAAAGTCACAATTCTAGGGAAATTAGCCCACACTACCAAAGTTTTTTTTCCGGGCCGCCCTGCCCACCTGCATGCGCATCTTCTTTTCTGCCGGGAATTTGTGCCCAATTCGCACAGGAAGGCGGTTTTTCATTCAGCAGCGTCTTCCAAATCTGGATGAAAAATCTTCGTGTGCGAAGCTGGGACATGCAGGTTTGGACTTGCTGTTGATGGTGGGGATGGGTTTGTAGGAGATGCCTGCCCGCCTTCGATAAGGCATGCACTGCGCCCCAAGCCAGCCCAGCGCACAATCTCGGGGCTAGTACCTCCATCGGTTCCTGAACGAATCAAAGAGCGAGATTCCCACCTTCAGCTGATTCCCGATGGCTTTCACATAGTTGCCATAGCTCGCTGTATAGTACCCCCCAAGCTTGATTCGCTGCCGATTGATGCGGAATACAAGCTGGATTCCTCCGAACAGCTCGCTGTGAAGAAAGCCGATGTCATGGATATAGAGGATTCCTGCCCCAACCGTAAACTGAATGGGGGTGCGCTTGATCAGGGGGATCTTGTTGCTGAGTGCACTCCCGAAATCGTGGAGATAATTCACCTGCACATAGGGTTCGGTCGTGCTGAGGGTGGTGTCCAGATTCTGGAGGGAGCGGAGCGGATTGGCAAAGAGGAAATTGTCGGATCCGCGGAAGAACCGATGATTCATGAATCGGATATTGCTCTTCTGAAGGAAGGTTCCTGCATAAGCAGACCACCTTGAGATACCCATCGTACCGATGCGCATTTCATCGGTCACGTGTAGCTCGAGATAGTCAAAATTGATCTTGCTACCCCAGATTCCCGGGCTTGCCTTGCGATACTCCAATTCAAACGTCGGCCAGATGCTGCCGAGGATCACTTTCCGATAAGGTTCAGAATAGAATTTCTGCCCGGGTATCCATTTCAGCTTGGCAATGAGCATGGCCTGTGCAAAAGGGTTGAAAACCATCGGAGAGTTGGAGCTATCAAATATCGCCAGTGACCACTTCTCCAGCTGCATGTCGGAGATCGTCGTATAATTCGCCCATTCCAAGCCGACGTCCAGATACAAGCCATTGATCACCTCCATGTTGTGACCGAGGCCGAAGTGCTGTTTGCGGACGTAGTTGCTCCGGCTGAACACCGTCACGAGAGTGGTGTAGGCGTTGATCTGATCGTATTTGTCCCCACAGGATATATAGCCACTGGCGAAGTGCTTGGGGTTGTAGAGGTAAGAGAGTGTTCCTTGGCCTCGGATGTCCTGGTTTTGAAAACCGATGTCCAGATCGCCGTTGATGGACAGTCGATGGTACCTCGTCCACCGTTTTGAAATCGTCCCTCCGATCACGTGGCGATATCCTCCCACACCCAGCGGCCTGAATTGCTCTGAAAGCGGATAGAATCTGAAGGTCAAGCCATGTTCTCGAATCCTGAATCCAATTCCGCTGAACAGGACGTCCCAGATGGTTAGCTTGTTGTAGGCTGAATCTTGCTCATGCAGGTACTTCTCGCTATGGTAGAACTCATAGAGACTGTCCTGCTCGTGGATGAAAGCGATTTCGGCTTCCTTCAGTGCGATGGGGCGCTTGCTTGCCCAGTAGAGGCTGTCACGATCGAACGCTTCCTTTTCGACTCGACGCAACTCATTGCTGAAGTAACCACTGGGGTAGGCCACGTCAAGCTGATAGTTGCCATGCAGGGCGGTGGTGTTTCCATAGTAGCGGTCTTTCCCGCTCTTTACATTGTAATAATAATCCTCCTTGGTCTTCACCCACCTTCCATCGCCCGTGCGTGCGTAGTTGTGGATGACCTGGAAATAGTCGAAGTAGCTAAGGTTCGTGGGCAAAACCTGAAAATTGACGGACTTGATCGCCCAGGATCCATCCTCGATGTACAACTCGCCTTCGAAATAAGGCCCTTCTGAGTTTCTGGGAGAAACCCGGATCTTGTGAATCACATAACCATCCTCGTAGAAGCTCTCCAGTAGGTGGTATCTGTAGGTGAGGTTCCACGATGTGGAACTGAGGGGTGAAATGAAAGGCTGGTCTGCGAGCTTCGGTACGGAGATCAGGTTCCGGTAAAAATTAAAATCGGCCTCGGAAGCGTCCGGGAAGAAGAGGAAAGGATTTTTGGTCTCCATCCTGTATCGGTCTTCGCCAGCGTCGCTCGCACTGAAGCTCACATATCGGCTGGTCTCCTCGGAGAGGTTGCGGTAGCCATGGATGACCGACTTGTAGCGGCCGGCATACTGGTAGTGTGTGGTTGACAGGCTTTCGATGAAATTGAGTTTCGGGCGGCCGAGCTCACGTTTCTTCAGTTGCATTCGCTTGTTCTTGGCCACCACCGAATCCTGGGATCCATCCTTGAGACTGCTCCTGTGCACCCTTGCGCTCAGGCTGTCGCGGATGGCTTTTTCACGTGCCCTTGCCTCCAGGCGGGCCTGCTTCTTGGCTTCCATTCGTTCGAAGAACTTGGCGCCGATGTCGATGGAGCCGTTGTCCTGGAGCCCTCCGGCAGTTCCGGAATCTGCACTTGCGGAGTCCAAGGCAACCGAATCGACCCCATTGGCCTGTTTGCGGTTCAAGCTGTCGACCTCCAGGGAGGCCTTCAGGTAGGTCTCACACTGGAAACTCTCGAATTGCTGGATGTAATCCTTTTTTTGGGCGATCACCTTCTCCATAATCGCATACGCGGGATCCTTTCGCCTTCCCGTCAGCGTGACAGTTGGCAGTTCGACTCCTTCATTTTCAAGTGTCACATCCACGGTCAGGTTGTGGCCTTTGACCTCCAGCTCCACGGTCTTGCTCTTGTAGCCGAGCGATGAAAACACCAGTCGATGGTTGCCATTCGGCAGATCCAGGTAGTATTCTCCCTTGAGGTTGGTCACGACGCCATTGGTCGTCATTTCCACATAGACATTGGCGTATGGGATGGGTTCACCGCCCGCATCGGACACGATTCCTTTCACCTGAAATGCCCAGGACGAGGCAAATACCAGCAGAAAACACACGAAAAGGATGAGGTGCTTCATGCAGTGGGGGCGGAAAGACCTTCAACGGGAATTTCCTGGGAAACGCAACCATCCATCGGACGTTCCAAACATGCTGCTGGTCGCGTATGGAAATTGGAACCCATGGCAAACCCCTGTCTCCCGGCACGGGGAAAACAATTGGATTCCTCCATTGACGCATGAAGCACAGATACCCCGGCCACGGGAGAGACTGCTAATTCCACGACACAAAATAACGAAAACAATGGTTCCTGACTGCGGGTTGGCAGTTCAGCCAACGGCAATGAGGGCAGATTCGCCCATCGATTGCTCACTCTGCGCTCATCTCAGCCTGTCTGCGAACACTTTTCTGAATTTCTCCACCTTCGGGCGAATGACCGCGCGGCAGTATGCCTGATCGGGGTTCATGCGGAAGTAGTTCTGGTGGTAGTCCTCGGCGGGGAAGTAGTTCATGATCGGGCTGATCTCAGTGACGATGGGATTGTCCCACGCACCTGAAGCATCCAGACGCCTCTTGATATCTTCGGCGCGCTGGCGCTGGGCTTCATTGTGGTAGAAGACCACCGAGCGATACTGGGTTCCCACGTCGGCCCCCTGGCGATTGAGCGTGGTGGGGTCGTGGGTCTGCCAGAAAATCTCCAGCAAGTCATCATAAGAGACCTTGCCGGGGTCATAAACGATCTGTGTCACCTCCGCGTGGCCGGTCCTGCCACTGCAAACCTCATTGTAACTCGGGTTCTTCACGTGCCCGCCCGCATAGCCGCTGGTGACAGAGACCACTCCTCTCAGCTCTTGGAAAAAGGCCTCCGTACACCAGAAGCATCCTCCGCCAAAGGTCGCTGTATCCGTGCCGGCACTGGCGGTTTTCGGGGCGGAGGCTTCCGTGCCGGGCAGTTCCTCGCCCTTGGCAGTGAAGTTCAGGGATGCAGAGTTGATGCAATACCGCCTTCCCGTGGGAGGTGGCCCGTCGTTGAAGACGTGACCGAGGTGGGCATCGCAGCGGGCACACGTGACCTCTGTGCGAACCATCCCATGGGAATGGTCCACGACCTCATGGATATTCTTACTGGTATAGGGCTCGAAGAAGCTCGGCCACCCTGAGCCGCTGTCGTACTTCGTATCGGAGGCAAACAGGGGCTCCCCACAGCAGACACAGCGGTAGGTGCCTGCCTCATGGTGGTTCCAATACTTGCCCGTGAATGCACGTTCGGTGCCCTTTTCACGCGCCACGTTGTATTCCTCCGGGCTGAGCTGCTTCCGCCATTCTTCTTCCGTTTTCATGATCTTTTCACTTTTAACGGCATCCTTCGGTTGATCCTTTCCGGTCCTTTCACAGTTTCGCAATGCTTGGGAGAAAATGACTGCCGCAGCGGCCACCAAGATCAAGACCATCGAAAATGCTACTCTCATCGTATGTGCGCTCATGTGCAGAGTACCTTTCTGGGGATCGCATGCTCCCGAATGAAGCCAGAGAACAGGAGTGTCAACTGCATTGTCGGGGAAATTGTTTTTCGAACCTGTCCCTTACCGAAGTTTCGGGCCATCGAGGGGTCGTGGCCCTTCCGCCCAGGCTCCGACACTCAGCATCCAGTGCTGGAATACCAGCCCGCACATGGGAGGCTCCCATGTGGCCGGGGCACGATCAGTCCTCCCAAAAGAGAAGTTTCCCGCATGCTGCCGACTGCATTCGATATTTTCCTAGTTTTCGGCTGAGTCCACGGAATCCATGCCCAGCATCGACATTGACCCTGACATCCTGCACGCACGCACACCTCCCGGCAGCTTCTACACGGATGCTGCCGCATACACCGCGATCCGGGAGCAAGTATTCGCACGCTCATGGCAATGGATCGGTGTCCATAGCGCGGTCAGGGAAGCGGGCAGCGCCTTTCCCTTCTCCATGCTGGAGGGGTTGCTGGACGAGCCATTGCTGCTGACCAAAGCGGACGATGGACTGATCCGCCTCATGAGCAATGTCTGCACCCACCGGGGCAACATTCTGGTGCACAAGCCCGGCCCCTGCAAAGCCTTGGCATGCCGCTACCACGGGCGGCGGTTTGACCTGGGGGGCAAGCTGCAGGCGGCGCCTGGATTCGAAGCATGCGAGGATTTCCCGGATGCCCGCGACCATCTCCCCGGAGTCCCCATGGCGGAATGGGGCCCGTTTCTGTTCGCCAGCCTCGATCCCCGGCATTCCTTCGGACTCTGGATGACAGACGTGAAGAACCACCTGCACTGGCTTCCGATCCATCAGTTTCGGCTTGACTCCACGCGCACGAGGGAATTCACCTTCGATGCACACTGGGCGCTCTACGTCGAGAATTATCTCGAGGGTTTCCATCTCCCCTTCGTTCATCAGGGGCTGAATGCGACGGTTGACGCCGAGCGATGCCAGACGGAGCTCCTCGAATGGGGGGTCCTGCAAAAGGCCATCGCCAGGGAAGACCAGATGGCCTTCGAATTGCCCACGGAGTCGCCAGACCATGGGAAGCAAATCGCGGCCTACTTTTTCTGGCTTTTTCCGAATCTCATGCTGAACTTCTACCCTTGGGGATTGTCCCTCTATGTCGTCAAGCCCCAGGGATTGAACCGCACGAAGGTGCATCTCCTCACCTACGTCCACCAGCTCCAGCTGCTCGGGCAGGGGGCGGGCGCAGACCTGGAAAGTGTGGAGATGGAGGATGAGGCCGTGGTACTGGCCGTGCAGCGTGGCGTCCGTGGAAGATTGTATCACCGGGGGAGATATTCTCCGACACACGAGCGGGGAGTCCATCATTTCCACCGGCTGCTGTTTGATGGGATAAGTTGATGGAAAAATCAAAAGAAGAACTGCTGACGCTGCTGAAGCTCCTGGACATGGAGCGCGACGAGGAACGCCGCCAATGGCGGGAGCGCTTTCTGAACACGTCGCTGTCGCAGCGTGTCCAGGAGGGCACGAGTTGGTATCCCGTGGTCGTCGATTCCGAGGAAATCGGGCTGGGAGACCGGATGGTGCTGGGAATCAGCCGTGCGGCCGCCGAAGAAAGGGGGCTGTTCCAGAATGGCAGCATTGCTGCGCTATGGTGCAATGCAGAGGCCTACCGGAAGGATCCGCCTTCCGTGTCCGGGGTCATCCTCAAGGCCACCCGGGACAAGGTCATCCTGGCCCTGGACAGCGACGACACCCCGGAGTGGATCGACGAGGGCAAGCTCGGGCTCGACATCAGCTATGACGAGCGGGGCTACACGGAGATGGCCAAGGCGGTACGGGAGGTGATCAAGGCAGAGCGCGACCGCCTGGCACAGCTCCGCGACATCTTGCTGGGCCAGAGAGCAGCTTCCATCGACCACCGCCTCGGTGGCCCCGATCTTCCACCATTGAACGCTTCCCAAAATGCGGCCGTGCAGCTCGTGCGCCGGGCACAGGATCTCGCGATCGTCCACGGCCCTCCCGGTACCGGGAAGACCACCACACTGGTGCGGGCGATCGCTGACACGCTCGCCCAGGAAAAACAAGTCCTCGTATGCGCCGCCAGCAACCTCGCGACTGACCTGCTCACGGAGAGGCTGGCGGCACAAGGCATGCGCGTGTTGCGGCTCGGCCACCCTGCCCGTGTGTCCGAAGAAGTGCTGCAGCATTCCCTGGATCTCCAAATCACGCTGCATCCCAGCTTCAAGGACATGAAAAAGTTCCGCCGCGACGCGGAATCCATCCGCATGCAAGCCACCAAGTTCAAGCGCAACTTCGGCCAGGAGGAGCGGGAGAAGCGGAAGCAACTGCTGCAGGAAGCCAAGGATTGCCAGAGGCAGGCCCGAGACCTGGAAGATTTCATCCTCCAGGACCTCCTGGCCAAGGCGCAAGCCGTGACCTGCACCCTGACTGGGGCGGCAAGCTCCATGCTCAAGGGCCGTCGTTTTTCGACGCTCTTCATGGACGAATCCGCCCAAGCCACCGAGCCTGCATGCTGGATTCCGATCCGTCTGGCCGACCGGGTTGTCTTTGCGGGCGACCATTGCCAATTGCCGCCGACTGTCAAGAGCCAGGATGCAGCCCGTGCTGGATTTGCGGTTTCATTGTTTGAGAAGTGCATCGCCCGCCACCCGGAGGCTGCCGTCATGCTACGCACGCAGTACCGCATGCACGCGCAGATCATGGGCTACAGCAACCAGGTCTTCTATCGCAATGCCCTGGAGGCGGATGCCTCCGTGGCAGACCATCGGCTGAGCGACAACCCCGCCAAGCCCATGCTATACAAGCCGTTGGAATTCATAGACACCGCCGGATGCGGCTATGAGGAGAAGCTTAATCCGGACACCCTGAGCCTCAGCAACCCCGGGGAGGTGGACATCCTCTTCGCCCACCTGCTCGCAATGTGCGAAGAATTGCGTGCACTGAAGGGATGGCCGACGCTGGGGATCATTTCACCCTACAAAGACCAGGTATTGCTGCTGAGGGAGCGGCTGGAGCAGCTGCCCATTCATCACGGGTGGCGCCCCCATGTCTCTGTGGACACCGTGGATGGTTTCCAGGGACAGGAGCGCGACATCATTTACATCAGCATGGTGCGGAGCAATGCGGAGGGGGGCATTGGCTTCTTGGGGGATACGCGACGGATGAACGTGGCGATGACGCGTGCCCGCAAAAAGCTCGTGCTCGCCGGGGACAGTGGCACGCTGGCACGGCATCCCTTTTTCCGCGGTTTCCTCGATTATGTGGATGCAAACGATGCCTATGTGAGTGCCTGGGACTGGATGCACCTGGTGAACTAGGACGGAGGGAGCATCGGTCGCCGGCGGTGCGGCGTTTTGGGGTTATCCAGGATGTCCCGGGAGCTGCCAGTGTCCATTCATGGCCTTGCCGCCTGAATCTTGGCCTGCACCATGGACGGCGTGAGATCCCGCATGCATTTGAAATGCCCCCTGGGGCATTTTTCATATCCCAGCTTGGTGCATGGACGGCAGTGCAAGCCTTCGATCTGAATGCAGACCGACTCCTGTGGACGATATGGGGCGAATCCGAGTTCGGGCACGGTGTTTCCCCAAAGCGAGTAAATGGTCTTCCCCAGTGCCGTGGCGATGTGCATGAGGCCTGTGTCATGGGTCACCACGAAGCGGCTTTGCTCTAAAATGGCTGCACTCAGCAGGAGGTCGCACTGTGCGACGGCATTCAAACAATCCACCTTCAGCCGCTTCGCGATCCATCCAGCATCCGCTGCCTCTGCTGGTCCCCCGAGCAATGCCACGGGCTGGCCCAAGGCGTTGATGAGCTCCACGAAGTACTCCTTCGGCCAGCGCTTCGTAAAGTGGGTGCCAGCGATCACCATGGCGACCGGCGCCGCCGGGAGGGAGCGGCCGATGAGTTCCCGTGCGCGCGACCTCGATTCCTCCGGGAGATGGAATTCCAATCCCGCCCCGTCCAGCTTGCATCCCAATGCCTTGATGGCCCTTTCATAGCGCTGGACAGTATGGACTGCTGGCAGCCTGCCCACGCCGAGTTTGGTATGGAGCAGCACGGCCCAGCGGTCCTTGGTGTAAACCGTAGAGGAGACCTGTAGCCGCAGCCTGACCCAGCGGCTTCGCAGGCTGTTGTGCAGGTCGATGATATGATCGAATTTCTCGGCCTTCAGCTCTGCGACCGTGGCACCCAGGTCTCCTTCGAACAGGTGGACCTGGTCCAGGTGAGGATTGTACTGAAGGAGGGAGCCGAATGCCTTCTTGGTGAGAAAGTGGATCGCCGCCTCGGGGAAGCAGTGCCTGAGGCATCGAATGACCGGGCTTGTCAGCACGATGTCGCCGATCGAACTCAGCCTGATCACCAGGATTTTTTGGGGGGATGGCCGCATTTGCCGCCAAAATAAGGATTTTTTGCTGCGGGATGGGAACCTGCCCGGAATGGAACCCAAATGATAATTTTGCCCCATGCGTGCTTTTCTGATGGGGGGGATCCTGCTGCTGTTCTTTTCCGTGCGATGCAGGGACGGCATCGGCCAGACGCTGCCGGGCAAGACTGGCGATGGGATGGATTCCCGGATCGACTCGCTCCGGCGATGGGCCCAGTCCCATGGAATCTCCGGGTTTGCGTTCGCCCTGATCGACATGGATTCGAGCAGGCCGATGGATCTGGTGTATGAATCACCCAGAAACAGATCGTACCGCGTGGGCTCGCTGGGAAAGGTCATTGTGGCGATGGGATTGCTGAAACTCGCCGAGCAAGGCAGGGTCAGCCTGAACGACGAGGTTCGGCGGCGCCTGCCGGGACTGGCCATGTCAAACCCATGGGAATCGACGTCCCCGGTCAGGGTCGTTCACCTTCTGGAGCACACGGCAGGGCTGGACGAAATGCACTTCAACGAGTACTTTGCCGGGAAGGAGACCGGCATTCCGCTGGCAGGGGCCCTCCTGCGCAATGCTGCAAGCAAGCGGGTGCGATGGCCTCCCGGAACGCGGAGCGCCTATACGAATGTGGGCTACGCCATCGCTGCACGCATGATCGAAGCCGCCACCGGTGAGCAGGCCGACGCATGGCTGCGTGGAAACATCCTGATGAAAATGGGGATGACCGCATCCCGATTCGACCGGGGGTTCCCATCCTCCACGCCGCAGAGGGACTCCTTGATGGGCGCGGGGGACTACCATCCCTACCTCTATTATCCCTCGGTGGGACTCGTCTCGAATGCCCACGACCTGTCACGATTGATGAAATTCCTCCTCGGAGAGGGCCATTTCGCTGGCGACACCCTGCTTCAGGCTCCTTCTGTACGTCGGATCTGGAGGTCTGAAACCACGGTCGGTTCCGGGCGGGGTTGGTACGATGGAGACTACGGGCTTGGCTTCAGGTGTTGGGGGGACGGGCGGAGGACGATGGCGGTCGCCACCGGGCTTGTGGATGGATTCCAGGCCAGCATGATCCTGTATCCCGGGCATCGAAAAGGGCGCGTCTTCCTTGCATCCGGGGGAAAGAATCTGGATTCATTCGTTCGAAAGGCAACTGGCCTCTTGGATGGGGCGATGGACTTCCCGGAATTTTCTGTTCGCCCCTCAGCCCGGGGGGATTTGCCCGAGGTGGGGACCTACCGGTTCGGATCGCCTAGAAACGAGCTTTTCACCTTCGAGACAGCTCTCCTGGGGGATCTGGACATTCGTCTGGCGGAGCAGGCAGGTGGCTCATCCTTCGAGGCGAAGTTGCATGGGCAGGCTCCGTTCCGGTTGGACGTTGGCGCCGACGGCGGGAGCAGTGGCACCGGGGCCATTCACCGACCCGGATTTGCCGGACGATCATCGGAGGGGCATCCGTTCATCATGATCGAGGGGAAGTATTTCGAGAAAAGGGAGGCCACCGGGCACGGCATCCTGAAATGGTCCTGGTGGATTTACCAACGGTGGGTTTATGTGTACACGATTCTGACAGTGATCATTCTGTGGATTGACTTGCGGCAGCGGGACTGGGCATCCGCGAAGCGTTGGCTGGTCTTGTCCGCTGTCCTGCCGTTTTGGTGGGCATGGCTTGGCTACCAGATGCTGACCTCGGAACGGTACTGGGAACTGGGGCAGCCAAGCCTGTTTTCACTGACTTTATCGCTCGTCAGTGTCTTGATTCCCCTGACGAGCTTGTCGTCCATCGGGTTTCTCACCAGCGGAATGCGGGCAGGGGGAGGGCGATGGGTGGCGTGGCTGTCGCTCCCCTTGGTGTTGGGTAATCTTGGGATGTCCAGCTACCTGCTGATACAGGGGTTGATTCCATTTTGCAGTTGGCGGTATTGAACAAGCATCAGGAGGAGGTGATGACCTCCCCTGCGGATGGTCTCATCCCATGCCTGGGCCACGGTGGACAAGGCGGCTGCACACACCCTCTTCCATTCCTTTTCCTTTTTACCGGAAAATCGGATATTCCTCCCTTTCGTTCTTATAATCAAATTCAAAGACATATCTACCGGGGATTAGAATGTCTGCCTTGACGCGCAGTTCATGCTTCCCCTCCTCAGCGTTCACGTATTGGCTGAACCATAGAAGGTCTTTGCTTTCGTTGTAGAGCTTCACCTTTGTCATGCCGGGGTAGTCGATCGTGTACGTGATCACCAGAAATTCACCATTCCATTGATGGGTGATCACGTGGAACCAGTCGGACGGAGAGGAGGAGTCGCCTCCCGGCAGGGGGGGCTCCAGCGTGCAGGCCATTCCCGTAAAAGCACCCAAAGTCAGAATCATCAGGCCCATGAGGAACACCCTCGTCCGTTGCCGACCGGGGACGACCGCCTCACCTTGATTCTGTGTCTTGATTCCGGCCATCTTCTTACACCAGTCGTCACGCTGTCGTGACCTCTTGCTGGATGATCCTAGGGGCTCTATTTTTCGACCGAAAGTAAAGTTTTTTTGGCAGGATTCCAATCTGTTCGTGGTTCTTCATGGAAAATCTGAGCCCGTCTGCGCAATCCGTCCAGCAGGAGCAGCCTTGCCGTTGACCCTGACAAGGCGAGAGAGTGCCATGGATTCTCCCACCATTCTTCCTAGCAGATGCCCCATTCTGTATGAAACCCATTGCGGAGCATCGCCGCTTTCAGGCTCAGGGTCGGAGGCGCATCCTATTTGCCGAAGGCGGCAATGGCTTCCTCCACAGTCCTCTTCGCATTGCCCACGAAGATTTGATCCCCGAGGATCATCACGGGGCGCTTCAGGAAGGTGTATTCCTCCAGGATCAGGCTGCGGTAGTCCTGCTCTGTCAAATCCTTGGATGCAAGTCCCATTTCCTTGTATTTCAATGCCCTGCGGCTGAACAAATCTTCATATTTCCCCGCCATCGCTTTCATCCCGTCGAGTTGCTCCGGGGTGATCGCCTGTATCTTGATGTCTTGCAGTTCGACATCAGGGCCTGGATTGAGCCGCTTCAGGATCTGGGTGCAGGTGCTGCAGGTGGACAGGTAATAGATCTTCGCTTTCATTTTCATCGGTCGATCAAGTCGTTTTTCAGTGATGCTGATTTACAAACCAGCATTGCATGGGGCCGAAAATAGTGGATTCTTTTCGAAATCCTTCCATGCGAGGCGGCAATCGCATGCGACATTGCTGCATGGGGGACTGTGCGGGCGGATGCGCCCCTGGGACCGGGATGGACGGTCTCATGGCCTGCCCCTGGGTTTCGGCGTTGCTGGGTTCTCCCTCCGGCATTGGAACCGGGGATGGTGCGTGCGGCACTTTGAGACCATGATATGCTTCCAGCCATTGCCAAGGGTGGATCTGAAACAAGGGCTAGGGGCCCATGTCCCGGACACGGCTGGAGGAGGAACACAGGTGCCATGCAGGGCTCGCCCTCAACGAGTTCAATCAAGCTCAATAGCGATGAATCCTCCCACCGAGGCCGTTTCTGGTCAGGGATCGCAGCCCCATCCCCCCGCAGCAGACCGGATGGCCGGATGGGTGCGAGGGCTGTGGGAAGGGGATTGTTCCTGGGGTGTGTGTGATGCCGTACCTGCCAGAATCATCCCGCTTGCGATCCACCGGTGCCGTTTTTCCCTTTAAATTGCAGCCATGTCCACGTATCTGATCCATCAATACTACGCCGCCCTGGAGCGCACTTTCCAATTTGGCAAGACCCGGAACGAGACGAGCATCCGCCAGCATTTCATGCGCTTGCTCA
>JBJOPY010000231.1:0-4809 GCA_046050405.1 Bacteroidota bacterium
CGCTCAGGTCGCTATGGGCAAAGTGAATCCTGCCGATCGGCTCCCTGGCCTGCACAAGTGCCTGCCCGGAGAACAATCCCGGCGTGGGCCGCACCATTCCATGCCCCCATCGCCACACGTCCATCTGCCGTACATCGGCCGCCAGCCCCGGATGCATGTATTCCAAATCATTCATCAGGTATGCCTGCCAATAGGCATACCCCTTCTCCAAGGCCATCTTGCGGGCATCGGGGGGCGGCATCCATGTCTGCGCCTCGTACCAGGTGAGGATGCCCTCCTCCGGGGGAGTCCCCGAGAGGGATTGCTGACCGGCATAGACGTAGCCGAGGGATTTGCGGCCATACGCGACATTGTCCCAGTGAAGGTCTTGCAAAAGGTCATTGCCTCTCAGCCTTACGCGCACATTGGCCACCATCCAGGGTGCATAGGTGAAGGCCGGAAAGACGCCCGAGTGCCCCTGCACCACATGTGCCGCCACATATTGCGGGCCTGCGAACACGGCCGCGCGTCCCTGCACCAGCAAGGCCTCCCCCTCGCGGGCGAGGTCGAGGGCAAGCGCCTGCACCCCTCCGGGCGTATTCTCCAGGGAAAAGACCATCTTGCGCTGCATCACCTGCCTCCCCGGTTCCAAGTGCTCCCGCAGGCGGTCGGTAAGCCAACCATTGCCTTCAGGCCAAGTCAGCACAGCCCCGCTCTCTGCATTGGCACCGCCGCCCGTCCGGGCGGCAAAGTAATGCATCCCTGCCCAGGCCGAGCATTCCGCGATCCCCAATCCAAAATCGTCTCGGCAGCAATAATCCACGTACCAATGCAGATGCTTGGAGGTCAGGCCCGTTTGCTGCAAGTACTGCGCCATCGTCATCCCATCCATGGCCTGGAACTCGGAATCCTGGGAACTCTGGTCGGCCGGAATGGTGAACATCGGGCGTCCATCCCTGCCCCTTCTGGTCTTCAGGGTCTCCACCAGCGTGAAGAAGTCATGAATCTGGGTCAACTCGTTTGCTGGAACACCGAGCTGCGGCACCAGCCCCTTCTGCCATGTCCCATGGATGAGCAACCGCTCCTGAGGAGCCTGGCAAAGGTGGTTCTCATTGAAAATGGGCCGGTGGGCAAGGTCGAATCCCTTGACGACCCCTTTCTGCACCAGGAAGTCCATCAGCCGCACATTGCTCACATCGGGCACAGGCAGATAATGCGCCCCCCAGGGGTGTCGGAGGCCATTCTGCTGGCCACCGCGTGAATTCCCACCGAGCTCATGCTCCATCTCCAGCAGGATGAAGTCATGGAAGCCCAGCTGCTGCAACTGCCATGCACAGGCAAGGCCGGCGACTCCCCCCCCCACGATGACGATCTGGGTGCCGACCCTCCGGGTCACCTTGGCCTCGGCCATGGCCTTGCGCAAGCGGTGCCCATTTTGGACGTCGGGTCCCAGCAGTTGGCCTGTCATGGCACCGTCCCGGGATGCCCGGTTGCATGACCAGGCCCCTCCTCCCAAGGTCAGAATTCCCAATCCGGCGAGCCCCGCCCGGTTCAGGAATTCACGACGGGAAAGGTCTTTATTCTTCATATTTTGCCCATTCGGCCTCGAAATAACCGACCAGGGCTTGGTTGTTCAGGCGATTGACCTCGACATGGCTGCGCAACATGTCCGCCGGGAAGTGCAGCATCTGCGCGACCGTCTCCGCATGGATGAAGCGCAAGCCCGAGGGATACTTTTCCGGGATTCGCCATGGCCGGTGCATGGCCATGATGTAGCCCCATTCGCCGAAGGAAGGCACATAGGCATGGTAGGGAACGGTGTAAAACCCTGCCTCCCGGATCGTCCGGTCCACGCACCAGAAGCTCAGGGGCGCCACATACGGCGAGGTGCTTTGCACCACAGCTATCGCCCCCTCCCCCATCACTTTGTTCAGCTCCTCGTACAGGCTGAGGGAGTAGAGCTTCCCGACGGAATAGTTCACCGGATCAGGGAAATCGACAGTGATGAAGTCATACTTGGTCTTGCAGTCGCGGAGCCAGGTGAAGGCATCGGCGTGAACCACCTCCACCTTGGGATTGGAGAAGGCGCCGCCGTTCATTTCCATGAGTTCGGGGCGGCTTCCGAAGAGTTTCGTCACCTCTGCATCCAGATCGACCAGTGTAATATGTTCCACGGTGGGATATTTCAGGATCTCACGCACTGCCAGTCCGTCTCCGCCACCGAGCACGAGGACGTGACGGGGATCCTGGATGGCGGCAAGTCCGGGATGGATGAGTGCCTCATGGTAGCGGTATTCGTCGCGGGAGTCGAATTGGAGGTTGCCGTTCAGGTAAAAGCGGAAGTGGTCGCGGCCACGGCTCAGGACGATGCGCTGATAAGGAGACGACTCTGCAAAGACGACATTGCCGGGATAGGTCTGGCTCTCCGCGATGCTCAGCATCCGCTCCCCGTAAGCAAATCCAATGCCGAGTGCCAGGAGTACGATCAGGCCCGATGCCCGGAGGGAAGTGTACGATTTGATCTTCTCCCGGAAGACATTCACCGACCACAAGGCCACGATGACATTGAAGATGCCAAAGAGCAGGGCGGTGCGGATCAACCCCAGGTGCGGCACCAGAACCATCGGAAACAGGATCGAGGCGAGCAGGGCGCCGATGTAGTCGAAGGTGAAGATATTGCTGACAAGGTCCTTGAACTCGAACTCATCCTTGAGAATGCGCATCAGCAGCGGGATTTCCAGACCCACCAGAATCCCCGTAATCGCCACCTGCCCATACAGCAGCAGTTTGAATGCCGTGACCAGTTCGAAGACGGTGAACAAGAACGCCGCGCTGAATCCGCCCACGAGGCCGATCAGAATCTCGACACGGATGAAGGTGGGGACGAGGTTTCGGTGAATGTATTTCGAGAGAAAGGAGCCGATGCCCATCGAGAACAGGTAGGCGCCGATGACCGTGGAAAATTGCATGACAGAATCGCCCAGCAAATAGCTCGCCAAGGCACCGGCGACCAGCTCATAGACGAGCCCGCAGGTTGCGATCACAAAAACGGACAGCAGCAGTAGCCTGGACATGGATGGGTCTTTCGGACATCAGATCGGTTTGGCGGGGAGGGTCTGTTCTGGCTTGCCGGGGCATGGAGACACCTTGCTCCCGGTAGCCCGACCGAGCCGACCCCCGAATCCCCACGAAACCGATCCTTGCAGTTACCCGTGCGCCGATGCGACAATGATCGCCAATCCCAAGAAGACACAGCCTGCGACCACGGCGACAGCGATGTTCTTGTTGTCCACGATTTCCTTCCAGAGCTTGAAGGGCGTGACCCACTCGAAGACGAAGGCTGCCACAATGAAAATGACGATGCCCACCACTGAGAAGACGGTGGCATTGGCTAAGACTTTGAAATCAATGAATTCCATATTTTCCCGATGGTATTATTTATGTTGGGGGCTTCCGGGGCCCGAATGTGCCTTCAATCCGCTGGAGAATGCGTTCATCAGCCGGATGCCGCGCGCCTGCGTGAAGAGAAAACCGCCGACCATCATCGTCGCCACGATGAGATAGACAATCTGAATGGTGGAGAACCGTTTTTTCATCTTGGTACTTCGATGCCAGGTTATTCAGCATTCCTTCGCCTTTCCATCGACTTCCCCCGAAAAAACAGGAAGATCGGCACAATGCTGAGGATCAGGAGGGGCCAAATCCAATTGGAATAGATCGGAACACCTCTGAAAATCTTGATCTCAACATCGCCAGTGGAATCTGATGCGATCGAGGAGACCATTTCATAAGTTCCCCCGGGGATTTCGTTCAGGACGATGTTCCCGCCTATGGAACCCTCGGACCAGCTTTCACCGTTTGTAACCCCTTGGTAATACTCCACCGGGATGATGAAATCATAGTTGAGATTGGTCAGGGTATCGTGCAATACACCCGCATATTCGACCCAATGGTTCTCAAGACCCGACAATGCCTTTACCTGCACCTCCAGATTGCGGTTCATCCCTTCCGGGAGGGTGAAGATGCCGGAAACGGTGTCATTGACGATGGGAAAGCGATAGGTCTGCGACCATGCCAGAACCTTCGGGGCGGAAGTGCTGGAGATGAACCCGATGATGAATACGGCGAGGATGCTTCCCAGCCAGAAAGGCAGGATTCTCCGGTAATCCTGTATGGGCTGGTTCGGCTGGTTCGCCCCGACACCGACCTTCCGGGGCAATATGGAGCGATCCACCCCAAATGCATCGGCCACCACCTGCGGCTCCAAGTATTCGCCCAGCGACCAGATCATCCCCCCGTCCTCAATCTCGCGGGACAGCATGTACGGCGGCGAAATGTAGTCGACGGTCGCTGCAAGGTCATCCACCTTCGCCTTCCAGTAAAACTCGCCGAGGACATAGCGCACACATGCACTGCCTGTGGAAAACTGCCGAAAGGATTCACCCTGGTACATCGGCTCAGGCCTATGGTATTGGGCACGTTGCAAGTCCTGAATCATCTTGATCCAGGACCAATGTCCGTAGGCATTGGCAAGGAATCGGAAGCCGTAGTAAGGATTGAAAAGCAGATACTCCTCCCAGACGAACTGGTACTTCTCCACTTCTCGCACCATGAAGCCGATGAACACCCAGGTCTTCCCTTCAAATTGTGCCTTGGAGCCGATTTCAAAGAGAGGGGTTCGCGTGATCTTGGCTTTCACGTCGCTGAGGATGCGGAAATTGTCGTCAGTGAGGTCGGCAACAGCTCCGCAATGGTTGCAGGCAGCGGAAAGGGATTGGCCAGGAGCCAAGAGGTTCACCTGACCACCGCAGTTGCGGCAGTTGAAGGCCT
>JBJOPY010000232.1:0-4822 GCA_046050405.1 Bacteroidota bacterium
GACAACGACGGATTCAACTCGGTCTTCATGATGCTGGATTCCGGGGCCCGGGGCTCGCGGGAGCAAATCCGCCAGCTGGGGGGAATGCGGGGACTGATGGCAAAGCCCCAGAAGTCCCTCAAAGGCTCTGCCGGCGAGATCATCGAGAACCCGATCCTCTCGAACTTCAAGGAAGGCCTGTCAGTGCTTGAATACTTCATCTCCACCCACGGTGCCCGTAAAGGCCTGGCGGATACGGCCTTGAAGACAGCGGATGCCGGCTACCTCACACGCCGTCTCGTGGACGTCTCCCAGGATGTGATCATCACGGAGGATGACTGCGGGACCCTGCGCGGCCTGAAGATCGAGGCACTGATCCAGAATGACGAGGTCATGGAGGGGATCGGGGAGCGCGCCCTCGGCCGGGTGGCCGTGGAGGACATCCGTCATCCAGAGACAGACCAGGTCATCGTGGCCGCCAATGAGATGATCACCGAGACGCACGCTTCCGCATTGGATGCATCTGGGCTGGAGGCGATCGAAATCCGCTCGGTGCTGACCTGTGAAAGCAAAAACGGGGTCTGCGTGAAATGCTACGGTCGGAACCTGGCCACAGGCCGCTTCGTGGAGGTGGGGGAGGCAGTCGGTGTCATAGCCGCCCAATCCATCGGTGAGCCTGGAACCCAGCTGACCCTGCGCACCTTCCACGTCGGTGGTGTGGCGCAGCGCTTGGCTGCGGACTCCAAGATCACCCTGAAGTACAAGGGAAGAATCGAGTTTGACAACATCCGCACCGTCAAGCGTCAAGAGGGCGATGTGATGAAATCCATCGTGATCACCCGGAGCGGTGAGATGCGCGTCATGAGCCCTGAGGGCAGGATACTGACGACGCACAACATCCCCTACGGCTCTGAGCTGATGTTTGAGGACGGTACGGACGTCGAGAAGGGCACGGAAGTCTGCCGCTGGGATCCGTACAACGCGGTGATCCTCTCCGAGCACGACGGGACAGTCTTCTATGACAGCCTGACGGAGGGATCCACCTATCTGGAAGAGAAGGAAGAGACCACCGGCCACACGGAGAAGGTCGTCATCGACTCCAAGGACCGCAGCATCAACCCTGCGATCAAGGTGCATGACGAGAACGGAAAGTTCCTGCGCTCCTACAACCTCCCGATTGGTTCGCACATCATGGTGGAGAACAAGGAGGAGATCAAGGCAGGCCAGATCCTGGTGAAAATCCCCCGTGTCAGCGGCAAGACGTCCGATATCACCGGTGGTCTTCCGAGGGTCACGGAGCTTTTCGAGGCGCGGAACCCGAGCAATCCGGCGGCCGTCTCCGAGATCGACGGCATCGTCGCCCTGGGAAACATCAAGCGGGGCAACCGCGAGGTGTTCGTGACGAGCCGCGATGGCTCTGACACCCACAAGTACATGATTCCCTTGACCAAGCACATCCTCGTTCAGGACAATGACCTGGTGTATGCCGGGGACCTCCTCTCCGATGGTGCGGTAGTGCCGGCAGAAATCCTGGCCATCAAGGGCCCCAGTGCTGTACAGGCCTACATCGTGAACGAGATCCAGGAGGTCTATCGCCTCCAGGGTGTGAAGATCAACGATAAGCACATCGAGGTCGTGGTGCGCCAGATGATGCAGAAACTCCTGATCGTGGATGCCGGGGATACCATCTTCCTGGAGAAGGAGCAGGTTTCCCGCCGCGATTTCCAGGAGGAGAACGATTGGATCTGGGACAAGGTCTTCATCGAGGAGCCCGGGGACAGCGAACGGTTGAAGGCTGGCCAGATCGTCAGCAGCCGGAAGCTGCGCGAGGAAAACCAGATCCTGGCCCGCAAGGAGATGAAACTCGTGGTGGCCCGCCCCGCCCGTCCCGCAGTTGGCCGCCCGATCCTTCAAGGGATCACACGGGCATCCCTGGGAACGAAGAGCTGGCTTTCGGCTGCTTCCTTCCAGGAAACCACGAAGGTGCTGAGCGAGGCGGCAATCACTGCCAAGACGGATGAATTGCTGGGCCTGAAGGAAAATGTGATCGTCGGTCACTTGATTCCTGCCGGTACTGGTCTGCGTGATTACGAGGACTTGATCGTCGGCGAGCTCGCGGAGTTCAAGGCCAATTACGGCAAGGAAAGCAAGGCGGAGCCCGTCCATCACCGCGACATGGTGCACGAATAAGGTATGCCATCGTCTGGAAATGCAGAAACGGGAACCGCGTGTTCCCGTTTTTGTATGTTCACACAGCGTTCTATCCGGCTATTGTCTTACATTGAGCAGAATGGAATCCCCGATTGAAAAAGTCAAAATACTCAGCACAGGCGCCATCTCGGCGACCCTGGTGCGAATGGCCTACGAGATGCTGGAACGCAATTTCGCGGAGGAAGCCCTCGTGCTCTCCGGCATCGGTGCTCGCGGGAGGTATATCGCGGACCGCCTGGAAACCCACCTGAAGGAGATCTCGCGCATGGACGTGGTGCGATCGGACCTCCTCAAGGTCCAGGGTGAATCCGGGCTGGCCTGGGCGGATGAGCGCCTTGCGCCTGCGGTCGGAGGGCGTCCACTCATCCTCGTGGATGATGTCCTGTACTCGGGGAGCACCCTCCTGCAGGCCCTCTTCCTGGCCGTGCCCTTGAACCCGCGCACCATTCAAACCGCCTTCCTCATCGACAGGGGGCACCATCATTATCCTATCACCCACGATTACGTGGGAATGGAGATCGCCACCAGCCTCAAGCAATACATCCGCTTCGAGGTCGATGAGGAGACGGGACGCGCAGAGGCATTTATCTATTAGGATCCAGGCACCATCATGAAAGCACTCGTCCTCGAAGGGAAAGACCAACCGCTGCAAATCAAGGACATCCCGGATCCCTTGCTGAGGCCCGGTGAGGTTCAGATCCGCATCCAGGCTGCCGCCCTGAACCATCGCGACCTCTGGATCACCCAGGGCCAATATGCAGGAATCCAATACCCGGTCGTCTTGGGATCCGACGGGGCGGGGGTGGTGGAACGGGTCTCGAAGGCTGCCCATGAAGGGCTCCTGGGAGCCAGGGTCGTCATCAATCCGTGCTTCAACTGGGGCGAGGACGAGAATGTCATGGGCAGGGAGTTCAAGATTCTGGGCCTGCCGGACAACGGTACGCTGGCAGAGCGGGTCACCGTGCCACAGGAGTACGTGCATGCGATGCCGGAGCATCTGACCTTCGCCCAGGCGGCGGCGCTTCCCCTGGCGGGCCTCACCGCTTTCCGAGGGCTTTTCAAACGGGCGCGTACCCAGGCGGGAGATCGCGTGCTGGTGACGGGGATTGGCGGAGGTGTCGCACAGTTTGCACTGCAATTTGCGCTGAAGACAGGCTGTGAGGTCTGGGTGACGAGCGGATCGGAGGCCAAGATCAAGTCTGCCTCCGCCATGGGGGCTGCAGGAGGGGGGAACTACAGGGTCGAAGGCTGGGCCAGGAAGCTGCGTGAGGCAGCCGGGAACTTTGATGTCATCATCGACGGGGCAGGGGGGGCCGGATTCTCCGACTTGGTGGAGTTGGCTGCACCTGGCGGACGGATCGTCGTGTATGGTGGCACACGCGGAGCCATCGAGAGGGTCTCACCCCAGCGAGTCTTCTGGAAGCAGCTGAGCATCATGGGGACCACGGCGGGATCGCCCTCGGATTTTCACAATATGCTGCGGACAGTGAATGAACACGCCATCGTGCCGGTCATCGACGAGGTGTTCCCGTTTGCGGAGGCCGCCCAGGCTTTTGCGAAGATGGATCACGGGGCGCAATTCGGGAAATTGGTGGTGGAGCTCTGAAGGCCTCTGAGCTTCCGGGTGGAGCCCGGAGCCGGTTGCCGTTTCATGCCCGCAATTGGAGACGGTTGCACGGTTGCCCCCCGGTAGGCTGCTGTGCAGCATTTCATTTCCGAAATACCGCACGGCAGCCATGATTGCCCCCTGGGCAGGGAATCACCCCTTCCTCAGGAGATGATTTTAATGTTGAACGCGCCATTGTTGGTAGCGCCGTAAATGCTCAGCCACAGGGGCAGGAACATTTCCGTTCCTCTTGCCTTTGTGATGTCCCCCAGGTCCAGAATGTTCTGTTCAGCCCATCCGAAGGCTTTCAAGATTTCCTTTACCTCCGCTTTGGCTGCAGCATCATTGCCACAAACGAAGGTGTGGTGATCTCCGCCATGGACCATGGCAGGATTCACCATGATGCCGCACCACATGGTGTTCAGGGCCTTTACAACCTTGGCCTGGGGGAATGCTTTCTGAATTTCTTCCCCCAGTGAGGTGGTGTTGCAAATGGACAGGGAAGGAGGCATGCCATTCGAAAAGTCAAGCGGATTGGCAATGTCAACGATGATCTTGCCCCGGATGTTGGCCTCGCCGGCCTGCTTCAGGGCTTCCATGGAACCAACGCCCGCCGTGCAATTGAAAATGATGTCGCCAAATGCTGCCGCATCTGCAAATGTTCCTGCGCCAGCCTTCCCCTCCTGCTTTGCCACGAAGGCAATGGCCTTCTCATTCTCTGCGGTTCGGGAGCCCATCATAACGATGTGGCCCAATTCCACTAATTTGGAACCGATGGCATCTCCCACCATTCCTGTTCCGAATACTGCTGCTCTCATCATTGTATTATTTCCTTAAAATGAACGACTCGCGGATCATAACCTCCGAACCATCTGGAATGTTTCAAAAGGTGCCCGCAGGGGAAGGACACCCCGGGTTGCTACCGGAACGGCCAGGAAGCCTTGCGTTCGCGTGGCACACCCGATGGGATGGTTTCCCTTCTTGGAAGATCCGGCATCTGCATCATCGTTTCCATCGTTCCAGTCT
>JBJOPY010000233.1:0-5019 GCA_046050405.1 Bacteroidota bacterium
GCCAGCACTGCGACAATGCACCCTGCGAGTCCGTCTGTCCGGTCCTGGCGACGACCCACAGCGACGAGGGCCTGAACCAGCAGATTTACAACCGCTGCGTGGGCACCCGGTACTGTGCGAACAACTGTCCCTACAAGGTGCGCCGCTTCAACTGGTTCAGCTACTACTGGAACGACAAGTTCAAGGACGTGAACCCGACCCAGCACGACAAGGTCGGAAGGCTGGTGCTGAACCCCGACGTGACGGTGCGTGCCAGGGGGGTGATGGAGAAGTGCTCCATGTGCGTCCAGCGGATACAGGAGAAGAAGCTCCTCGCCAAGACCGAAATGCGCAATCCACGGGACGGCGAGATCAAGATGGCCTGCCAGCAGTCCTGCCCCGCAGACGCGATCGTGTTCGGCGACCTGAACGACAAGGACTCTGAGATCAACAAGCTCTTCTACAACAAGCGTGGATACCACGCCCTGGAGGATGTGAAGACGCTGCCCAAGGTGCTGTACCTGACGAAGGTGCGCAACGTGGAAAAGACCGCCGGAACCGCTTCGCATGCGGATGGACACGGCGAACCCGCATAATCTGTTACAAGGAACACAAGGAATAATTCGAAACGAAATGTCACACAACGTTTCACCATTGAGAGGCCAGGAAGTGCTAGGGGGTATGAACTACCACGATGTCACTGAAAGCGTCCTGAAACCACTGGAAAGCAAGCCTGCCAAGCTGTGGATGCTGGCAATGCTGATTTCCATGACGGCTTTGGGGATCGGTTTGTTTTGCATCGGCTACGCATTGTGGTACGGTATCGGCTCCTGGGGCTTGAACAAGACCGTCGGCTGGGCCTTTGACATCACCGACTTCGTGTTTTGGGTCGGCATCGGCCACGCCGGCACCTTGATCTCCGCGATCCTGCTGCTTTTCCGCCAGACTTGGCGGAACTCCATCAACCGGGCCGCAGAGGCCATGACCATCTTCGCGGTCATCTGCGCCGCCCTCTTCCCCTTGATCCACATGGGTCGTCCCTGGCTGGGTGCCTTCTGGGTCTTTCCCCTCCCCAACACACGCGGCTCACTCTGGGTAAACTTCAACTCGCCCCTGCTCTGGGACGTGTTTGCCATCTCGACCTACTTCTCGGTATCCCTCGTCTTCTGGTACCTGGGCTTGGTTCCGGACTTCGCCTCCGTGCGCGACCGTGCCACCCACAAGATCGCCAAGCTCGCCTACGGCAGCCTGTCCCTAGGATGGAACGGCTCCGCCAAAACCTGGTACCGGTTCGAGCTGGTTTCGCTGATCTTGGCAGGCCTGTCCACTCCGCTGGTGCTATCGGTGCATACGATCGTATCCTTTGACTTCGCCACCTCCGTGATTCCCGGCTGGCATACCACCATCTTCCCCCCGTACTTCGTGGCGGGAGCCATTTTCTCAGGCTTTGGGATGGTGCAAACCCTGCTCGTGGTCACCAGGAAGGTTTACAAGCTCGAAAACATGATCACCTTGGGCCACATGGAGGCGATGGCCAAGATCGTCATCCTGACGGGTTCCTTGGTGGGGATCGCCTATGGCACCGAGTTCTTCATTTCCTGGTACTCCGGCAACCATTTCGAGAGCTTTGCCTTCGTGAACCGCGCCTTTGGGCCCTACTGGTGGTCCTACTGGATCATGTTCTCCTGCAACGTCATCTCGCCACAGCTGTTTTGGTTCAAGAAGATCCGCACCAGCATGCTGGCCACCTTCATCCTGTCGATCTTCGTGAACATTGGGATGTGGTTTGAGCGGTTCGTGATCATCATGACCTCGCTTCACCGCGACTACCTGCCGTCGAGCTGGGCGATGTACACCCCCACCTGGATTGAGATTGGCACCTTCGTGGGAACGTTTGGAATCTTCTTCACCTTCTTCTTCGCCTTTGCCAAGTTCTTCCCCGTGGTGAACATGTTTGAAGTTAAGACATTGATCCATACCCCTCACCAGAAAGAAAATGAGCACTGAGAATCCATCAATGAAATTTCTGCTGGGCAAGTTCAGGACGCCTGATGCAGCATCCGCAGCCATAGTGGGCTTGCAGACGGAAGGCATGAAGGTCTATGACGTGTACTCCCCCTTCCCGATACACGGCATGGAGAAGCTGCTGGGCTTCAAGCGCTCCCGCCTGACCGTGGCAGCCTTCTTCTTCGGAATGACAGGCACCATCTGCGCGGTGCTGATGCAGGTGTTCATGCTGGTCTGGGACTGGCCAATGGACATCGGCGGAAAGCCCTTCTTCCAAGGGCCGGCCTTGATTCCCGTGACCTTCGAGCTGACCGTGCTCTTCGCCGCATTCGGGATGGTCGGGGTCTTCCTCTTCGTGAACAAGCTCTTCCCCTGGAAGAAGCCCGTGTTGTTTGACAACCGCATCACGGATGACGTGATCGTCGTGGCTGTCGATCAAGCGCAGTTCAGCAATCCTGATCCAGCCAAGCAGATCCTGCAAGGCAACGGTGCCTTTGAAGTCACCGAGCAAGTAGTTGATGACCCTTACTTTGACGTGTTCTAAGACGCATGAATCATCCTATCCGAACAATAAAGATTGGAGCATTCCTGGGATTGGCCGCACTGATGGCCTCCTGCGGACGTGATCCGAATGATACGGGAGTTCAGTATGCCCCGGAAATGTACGAGGCCATTCCTTATGAGCCTTACAAGCAGGTCAGGGACAGCATCACCCCGTTTGCGAATCATCAGACCATGCAGGCTCCGCCTGAGGGCACGGTGCCGCGTGGAGGATACTTGGAAGGATTTGAATATCCTGGCGGTGACTCGGCGAGGATGACCCCGGAAGTCGTGAACTATCCGAATCCAATCCCTGCCTCGCCGGAGGTGCTCAAGGAAGGGGAAGTCCTATACCTCCGCTTCTGCTCCCCTTGCCATGGCAAGGGAGGTGCCGGAAACGGCCCTGTGACCAAGAATCCCGCCATCAAGCCGCTGCCCTACGACTCTGACAAGCTGAAAGTCTTCACCGATGGACAGATCTACCACACGATCATGTATGGCAGGGGAGTGATGGGTAGCTACACTTCCCAGATCCAGTATGAAGACCGCTGGAAGATCGTCCACTTTGTCCGCACCTTGCAGGGGACGGGTGCCCCGAGGGACTCTGCGGCTGCGGACAGTGCCGCGACCCTGGGTGTGGCACCTGCGGACTCCAATTCACCCGCAGGGGGTCAAGGGGTCAAGGGTATGAACAAGGGAAAACAATCGCCACAAAGATAATAGAACGAAAATGGCGCATCAAGCACAAGCATCTGAAGAATTGAAACCCTTTCGCCTGGGGGGCAACCACACGCGAAAATTCGGGATTCTGGCCGTGGCGGGGATCGTGCTCTTCCTATTGGGCATCGTCCTCTCGACCATCAAGCTCCCCACCGAGGAGGCAGAAAGCCACGCTTCGGCAGCTCCCGCACAGGAGCATCACCAGGGCACTGGAGCGGATGCCGGACAGGAGGGCAATCCACATGCCGCCAAGGGTGAAGCGCACGCCACGGGGCATGCAGCCACTGGCCATGTGATCCACGATACCAAGTCCGAGGGAGGCACCTGGCGTCGCGCTGAATGGCACGAGGAGCAGGAGGACGCACCCCATCTGGAGAAGGAAGTGACGATGTCCTCCAAGGTCGGCGTTTCACTGCTGATCGGTGTCTGGTGGTGGTTGCTGGTCGCACTCTTCGGCATCTTCTTCATCTCCATCGGCTATGCCGCAAATGCCGGCTGGTACATCATGTTCAAGCGTGTGCTGGAGAACTACTACCGCTACCTGCCCATCGGTGCCATCCTGCTGCTGGTCATCTTCTTCGCATGGGGCAAGCACATTTACCAATGGTACGCCCTGCCGGTCGGTGCGGATGAATTGATCGATGGCAAGCGGGGCTTCCTCAATGTCGCCTTCATTCTGGGGACGGGGGGATTGCTGGTGGGGATCTGGGCCTTCTTCGGGCATCTCCTTCGGAAGAACAGCCTCGCAGAAGAGGCTGAAGGTGGATTGGGTCACCACCAGAAATCCATGGTGGCATCCCTGGGTTTCCTTCCGGTCTTCGCATTCGGCTTCTCCGCATTCGCCTTCCTCTGGATCATGTCCGTGGATCCGCATTGGTTCAGCACCATCTTCGCGGTCTATTGTTTTGCCGGGATGTTCGTCGCAGGCATGACGGTGACGATGTTCATCACCACCGGTCTCAAGAAGGAGGGATACCTCCCGGATCTCAGTGCCGACCACTTGCATGACATCGGCAAGTTCATGTTTGCCTTCAGCATATTCTGGGCCTATATCTGGTTGTCGCAGTACCTGCTGATCTGGTATGCGAACATTCCCGAGGAGACGATCTACTACTACAACCGCTTCCAGGACTACAAGTTGCTGTTTGCGTTGAACCTGCTGATCAACTTCTTCTTCCCCTTCATCGCCTTGATGACACGGGATGCCAAGCGCAAGGCTGACTCGCTGAGGGCAACTGGCAGGGTGATGCTCTTCGGGCGGTTCCTGGACGTGTTCCTCCTATTGGTTCCGGGTGCCCTCGGCGGGGAAGGCGGCTTCCACGTCATGCTGATGGCTGCCGGAGCTGTCTGTGTGGTGGGTGCAGTTTTCCTCTATGCAGTCTATTCCGGATTCAACGGATTGAAGATGGAACCCCGGAACCATCCGTATTATGAGGAAAGCCTTCACCACACGACGGGTGTATGATGCCGGTCAATGAAGGCGAGATTGAATTCAATGAAATTTCAGATAAGGATAGCACAGGTAAATTGACATGAATTTCCGAGCAAAGTCCTCGCAAAGAGAAAGAGACAGGTTCGGCATGGTGGCCAAGCTCCGCAATGCCGTACTCGCCGCAGCCGCCATGATGGTGCTGCTCGGCTGGAATGCAGGTGCGATGGCTGCAGGCGACGCAGCCAAGGGCAAGATTGCCTTTGACGCCAACTGTGCCCGCTGCCACAATGCCAATCTGACCCAGAAGGGAACCGGCCCGGCCCTGTACGGAGTCTCCAGCA
>JBJOPY010000234.1:0-6922 GCA_046050405.1 Bacteroidota bacterium
GGCTTACGCTACGCAACCTCCCGCCAACATGCCCTTCGAGGGTACGCAGGCAGGTGCCGACTTCCAGATCCCAGAGGCGAACCTTATCGTCTGAGTCCCCGGAAAGGCACAGCCTACCGTCGAAACCAGCCGTGGTGCATATCCGGTCCTACTATCCGCAGCAGACCGCCGATCCGTTCCACGGTCTCTTTGGCATCCCCTACCAGGGCAGTCTGCGTTCGCAGTCATCGGGCTCCGGCGTGGTCATCTCGGCGGACGGATACATCGCCACGAACAATCATGTGGTCAAGAATGCCGAAAAGATCGAGGTCACGATGGAAGACAAGCGCAGCTACACGGCCAAGGTCATTGGCACGGACCCGGCGACCGATCTCGCCCTGCTGAAAATCGATGAGGCGGGGCTCAGCTACCTCTCGTTTGGAAATTCCAGCGAAGTCCAGGTGGGCGAATGGGTGCTTGCCGTCGGGAATCCCTTCAACCTGACCTCCACCGTGACCGCAGGCATCGTGAGTGCCAAGAGCCGCAGCCTGAATCTCCTGAACGATGACTTTGCCATCGAGAGCTTCATCCAGACCGATGCAGCGGTCAATCCCGGAAACAGCGGGGGAGCCTTGATCAATACCGCTGGCGAGCTGGTCGGCATCAACACCGCCATCGCTTCGGAAACAGGCTCATACGCCGGATACTCGTTTGCCATTCCGGTCAACATCGTGCGCAAGGTGATGGAGGACCTGCGCAAATACGGAAGCGTCCAGCGTGGCATGATCGGTGTCCAGATCACCAGCATCAATGCCCAGATCGCCGAGAAGTATGGACTGAAGACCATGGAAGGCGCTTTGGTCACTGGGACGATCGCTGGTGGTGCCGCCCAGGAAGCCGGCATCGAGGAAGGCGACATCATCACCCAGGTCAATCAAGCCCCGGTCAGGGGATCCTCGGAACTGCAAGAGGAGATCGCAACCTACCATCCCGGTGACGAGGTGAGCCTTGCCGTGGTCCGGGACGGGGCTCCCCTGGAAATCCGTGTCGTCCTGCGCAACCGGGAGGGCAATACAACGATGCGCGAGGAAACAAATGGCATGGCAAAGGAGGGGGATGCCGGTTCAGAGGGCGGAATGATCGCCAGGATCGGTGCGCAATTGGAGGCCATCAGCCCCCAGGAGAAGACGACCCTCGGAGTCGAGAACGGTGTCAAGGTGGTGAAACTCAAGAACGGAAAACTGCTGGAAGCGGGATTGGAGGAAGGGTTCGTCATCACCCGAGTGAACAAGCACCCTGTGGAAAGTCCGAAAGATGTGGAACGCTTCGTGAGCAACAGCGAAGGAGGTGTCCTCATCGAAGGGGTGACAGCCTCTGGCAAAAGGCGGTTCTATGCCTTTGAGTGAGACCTCCGCTTCCGCCTGTGACCTCCGTACCATCCATAGACCCCGCTTCTAAGGGCTTGTTTTCTGAACGCTCAAGGATGCGGCGGAGGATCACCCACCCATCTTCTCCTGGCGTTGCTTGCGGTGGCATGCGCCCAATACAGAAACCCGATCCCGAGCAGGAACATGCAACCGATGAAAAGTGAAGCGTTGCGCATCGTGCCCGTGACATGGATGATCAGCCCGTACGAGAAGGTGCCGGCGGTGGTCGCCATCTTTTCGGTCAGCTCATAAAAGCTGTAATACGAGGCGTGATCCTCCGTCTCCGGCAGCAGCTTCCCATAGGTGCTTCTCGCCAGTGCCTGGATGCCGCCCATGACCAACCCCACCACGAGTGCGACGCCGTAAAACGCAGGCTTGGTCGTAACGAAATACGTGACACCGCAGACCAGCGCCCAGATGACCGCCGTCCACATCAGCGCAGGGATGTTGCCGATTCTGCCCGAAATCCAAGCGAACAGGTGGCTGCCACCGATGGCGACGAGCTGAATGATCAGCACGGTGACCATCAGCTCCGAATCTTCCAGATGAATCTCCTCCTTGCCGAAGAAAGTCGCCAGATAGATCACGGTCATGTATCCCAGCGCACAAAAAAAGAATCCCAGCAGGAACATTCGGATCTTCGCCTGGGCAGGTTGCCTGAGTTGCCGGATCACGCCGCGCAGCTCACGGTAGCCATGAACGAGCAGGTGCCCGCTCCTGCCCTCGCGACCCCGCGTGTACGTAGGCAGCCCACTGAACGACCGCAGCGCAAATCCCAGCCACCACAGCCCGGCGAGCAAGAAGGTGATCCGGGTCGCCAGGGCGGTGTCCGGCGCTCCGCTTGCGAGATTTGGAATGCCAAAAAGGCCAGGCTTCATGATCAGCAGGAAACATACGACCAGCAGCAACGAAGACCCGATGTAGCCCATCGTGAATCCCCGTGCGCTGACGTGGTCCATCTGCTTCTCTTCCACGATTTCCGGCAGGAATGCATTGTAGAACACCAGGCTTCCCGCGAATCCAATGCTCGCCGTGATTGAAAACCCGACCCCGATCCAGAGGTTGTCGCGGCTGGTGAAGAAGAACAGCATGATCGACGAAACGGTACCCACCACGGTGAAAATCTGCATGAACAGCTTCTTCCGACCCGCAAAGTCGGCGATCCCCGAGAGCATCGGCGAAATCAGCGCCACACAAAAGAAGGACAGGGAAACCAGGTAGGAATAGAATTCGGAGTTCTTGATGGCACTGCCCAGAATCGAAATGGTTTCCAACCCCCCCGCCTTGGTGACGGCAGCAAAGTACAGCGGAAACACCGCTGTCGTAATCACCAGCGGATAGGCCGAATTTGCCCAGTCGTACCAGCACCACGCGCTGATGATCTTTTCATTTCCCTTTTGGATACTCATGCTCGTTGACCCTCCTTGGATGGAAGACGCAATCTAATCAATTAGCGCAGGCTGTGGGAAGCCTTGCCGAATGTTCCAGCGGCCAACCATTCTGGAATGAGCCCCGATTCGACTGGCAAATTTTTTTCATGGAACCCCGTTACCAATCCTCCCTCCTTGTCCCTTGTTCCATTGCATTCATCCCCAGCATATTATCCTCGCACATGTGTGCATACATTCTGCGTGTGCGCTGCACGTTACCTCTCGCAGCCTTTTTTCCATTGACCGCCCGGGCAAACCCTGCATGTTTGCATCATAAAATTTATTTGATCACTTCAAGAACATCAACGAAAATGAAAAGTGCAGCAGGAACAGGAGAGCAAATGCCTCCTTACAGCAGGGAAGAAAACCTCAAGTCCCTGGCCACGGAAATCCTCAAGACCATGAAATTGCTGGGAAAACCCTACGGTCAAAATTACCTGATCCATCTCCTGACCGGGAACAAGGACACCAACTGGCGGGACTTGGCCCACACGAAGCTGGAGACCTTCGGGGCGGTGCCCGCCTATCTGGGAAACCGGCTCGCCTGTACGATCCATTTCCTGGTGGACGTCGGCTTGCTGGAAACCAACGAGCCCAAGTGCAATGTCCTGAAAATCACCGAAGCGGGGATTGCCTGGCTCGATGCGCCCCAGGATCTGGTGGCTGCCAGCGCAAGGCTCCAGTTCACTGGGCTTGAGATCTGCCTGAGAAAGGCCTTGAAGGAGCATCGCAAGGAGGCCTCCCGGCTCACGGGCACGGAGCCATGGCTGATCTTCACGGACTACTCACTGGACCGCCTGGTGCTTGCCAAGCCTCTCGGACTCGACCAGCTGGGTCAAATTCCTGGATTCGATGCCGCCAAATGCGAGAAGTACGGCGCAGGCATCCTCCACACTGTCCAGAACGTGATCGAAAACTATGCGGAACTCCGGCTTCAGGCGATGGTGCATGAGGCCAAGGGGCCGGGCTATCAAACGGTCAAGAAAATGTTCCTGGACAATTTCACCTTGCCCGAGATCGCCCGCATCACCCAACTGAAGCTGGACACCGTCGTACGCTACCTCTGCAATCTCCATGAAATCGCCCAGGTGGACTTGGTGCCATGGATCGAGAAAAACATCAACAGCAAGGCGCTCTTCAAGGCTGTAGAGTATTTCAACCGCGTCCAAGGTGCCACGCTCCAGGAGGGGCATGCGATCTTGGGGTTGGATTACAATACGCTGCGGTTTGCCTACCTGTACAGGCATGATTTGGATGCCCACAAGGAGAAAGTGCGGCTGTCCGCCTAGACGACCATCGTTTTTCGTTCTTTGCCAATCGAAAAGTCCCGCCTCGTTGCGGGATTTTTCACGTGCAGGCTTTGAAAAGATGGATGGATGTGCGTAACTTCGCCTCCTGATCCAAGGAGAGGTGTCCGAGTGGTTTAAGGAGCACGCCTGGAAAGTGTGTATACCTCAAAAGGGTATCGCGGGTTCGAATCCCGCCCTCTCCGCCCACATCCATGCACTACAGTGCGAACGCGTGTAAATCGGGGGTTTACGCGCTTTTTTGTTGGGTGGTTCCAGGTTCCGTGTCGCTGAAAGGCTTGCGGCTGGTTTTTCCCCGCTTGTCGCGGCTGGCGGTTTGGGGGCACTACATTTGCAGCCTGAATCAATGCCCTATGGAAGGGATCGTACTTGACTTAGACATAGCCGAATATGCGTTCTCATTGCACCCACTTTCCCATGCACTGTACCGCTGGACGAAGTACACCTTGGCACCGAGCCTTTCGGCGATTTTTTTGATGTCCTGCAAACTCCCTCCCCGTTGTCGAATGGGATGGTCCTGCACAGGAGTCCCTTCATGCCGCCCAGCATTCGTTCGGCGGCACGGGCGGCCCCCCCTGTGGCCGAGCAGGGTGATGATGGTGTACAGGGATTTGCGCTCGGCCAAGGTCGCCATGGCGCTCTGTGTCCCTTTCCGACGATGGTGTCGCCCTCCCATTCCCCGAACCTGTCTTGGCGGTCGACTGTGGGCGGCAGGTTCTTGATGCCGACCCTTCCGGTGATGTGCCGCCTGTTTTTTTGGGTGTTCCTGCGCTTTCGGCGGCGGCGACGTATCCTGCAAAGGCTTTTGCAGAGGTTCCCACCCTGACACTAGTCCTGGTAGACAAGCCGGTAGATGGTCTCATGGGCGGTCATGGTGAATATTTCCGGTCGATAGGGAGCCACTTGGCTGGGTGGCGGCCTGACATTCCGGCAGATGGGGGGCCACTTTAGTTCCTATTCAGAAGAATCCCATCCAAACTTGGACATAATTTCTCCATAAGCGAGTGGTGGGATGAGCACCATTTCCTTGATTTTTGGGCGTGGTGAGCATTGCCTCCCTTCCGAGCTTTTTGACGTAGTGCTCGTAGGAACTGCCGATGTGCTTGACCATTCCATGCAAGCTCAGGCGCTTGAGGGATCCTGGTCACCTGGGACGGGGGTCTTTCCTTCGAGATTTTTTGCGAGGTCCCTGGCCTTGTAGCCGTAAATGTTGAACCTCCCCCTGGTCGCTGCCATCAGGCTTGCATGGTCGTCCTTGTCGAAAAAGTTGAAGCCCTTGTATTTTCGCCCGGAGTGCTCCACGGCCTTTGTGATGCACTCAGGCTGTTTGACGCCGCGGGACCTCTCGATAGGCCGGGATGAACTCGAGGTATCGCCTGTTGGACGCGTCCAGACTGTGGATGGTCTTGCGCATGCTGGCCATCTTTGTCTCGCTGGTGCCGTACCTGCATTCCACCGTTCGGGAGTGCTGGAAGAACGGGATGTCGTTGCTCGTCGTCTCGATACGTAATATTTGGCCGAATTTGTCGTACATATTGATTGGAATTGCAGCCCATCTGGTGTCGGATGCGACTGCCCTCGGTGCGGATGTTGTAGCGGTTTCCGATCTCGCCCACGTATCTGCTGCTGAGTTTACTCCCCAGGAAGGTGACTATTTTGCCTGGCTTCCACGCATGGATGGAGGCCGGGACAAGCTGCCCGTAGATTCCCTGAAGCGTATCACGGCGCTTAAACACGATGCCGGTCGAGCCCCGGCCTGCTGTATGCTACAGTGGTAGGCCTAGCCGAAGTGGTGCGCAATGGGGCAGAACGCCGCAGCATACGAGTCCAGCAACCTGGCAGGCGGGCCTTCGGGCAGGCTGTCGGCCAATGCCTGGTAGCCTCCCAGTCGTCGACCTGCAGGAAGGCGTTGCCGGGCATCCGGTAGCCGATTCCAGCCTTGTCCATCTGCCGTTCCAGCCAGTTGTGCCCGTTGATGCACAACCGTAGCCGGAACGGCGCCCATGTCGGCACCCGTACATGGCAAAGCCCCAAGTCCCCTCCATCAGCTGGAGAAGTGGTAATGGAGTCATTTGCCAGTCTCCGGAGCCAACTGCGACCCGCCGGAGGGACTGCCCCCCAGGCCGGTAGGTCTGGCAGTACTCCATTGCCGTAAGAACATGCACCGGTCCAGGATGGCGACCCCGCTTCTCCAAGAAAGCCTCCACCAAGTACCCCCTTGCGGGCCGTCCTGCTCCAGACATGCTCCATCCGCACTTTTGACGCATCCGCCAGGGAATAAAGCATTGCCGTCATGCCACCCGCGAGGCCTACCTTCGGCAAGGTTCCTGTGACCAGTAGGTGGCCATAGCATGTCAACGTGCCCGAAATGCTCCTCATGTAGCGCCGTGACCAGTTCCATGAGCCCAAGTCATGGAAATCCCCGCTTTTGGTTCTGGCTTTGCCAGGTTAGGGTTAGGATTTAATTGCCTGAATACACCACACTGATTTCAAGCAGCAGTGGATGCCTACGTGTAGGCATGGTCAATCAACCTCAACGACGAGAGGACTTGCTTCAGAATAGGAATTTTGCTGGATGACTTTGAATGCCATGAACCCCGTGAGGATTTTTCTTCCCAAATTATCCCCGGCTTCCCGGGGAGGGGGTTGGCCTTGGGCATGCATTTTTTGACCCTGTTCCATTGTTATTTGCAATAAATTACAATGGAAATGGCCGGCGTCGGCGGGCAGCCCCGACGTGTCCTCCTACAGCCGCTTGCAGCAGACCACGAACCCCGTC
>JBJOPY010000235.1:0-8504 GCA_046050405.1 Bacteroidota bacterium
CCATCGGTACGGATGGGGTATCAGATAAAATAGGATCGTTACGATAGGAAAAAACAGGATGAACTCGATCGAATTGAATAACATATCTCTAAAGATTTCGGAATGCAAGTGTAAAAATAGATGGTTTTCGGGATCCTTTCGGCAATTTCAAGATTCATATTTTGCACTGGTGTGAACTACAACCAGTGTAAGGATTCTTTTAAAAGTGAACCGAAATTGAATCTTTGACATATTGGCAGAACGGCAAGAACTATTACACTCACCGAGGACGAGAATCACGCCATTGAGGCTGCGAGCAACTCGCGCAAGGCCGAGCTGAGGGTGGAATAGCGGTCAAAGAATGTGCTCCTGCTGGCAAGCGGCAAGCGCCATGGCGAGGTGATGCAAAGGGTCGTTGTGAGCCGCCCGGTGGTCGCGAAGTGGAAGAACCGCTTCCTGTCCCTGGGCATGGCTGGCCTGAAGGACAAGGCCGGTCGCGGCAAGGAAGCCTGAATATGATGCCTTTGACGAGGCGAGGGTTGTCGAGCTTGCGACGGGTAAGCCACAGGGGGGCTACTCGAACTGGAGCCAGCAACGGATTGCAGACGAGTTGAGGATGAGCAAGTCGACCGTCCAGCCGATCCTCACAACGCAGCGACTCAAATCTCACAAGGTCGAAGATTGGTGCGGGAAGAGCCCCGGCCATGATCCCGTGAAACGCCTTCACTTCATCGCCAGCAACCTTGACGTCCACAAGCACCAAACCGTCAAAAAATGGCTGTGAACCAAGAAAGTGGGTTACCCTGCACTTCTCCCCGACATACTCCCCGTGGCTGAACCCAATCGAAATCTGGCCCAACATCCTCGCCAGGGACGCCCTGAAAGGGGTGGTCTGGACATCAAGGCAACAGCTCGTCCAAGCACTCATGCACTACATCGAAACGTACAACCAAACAAGAACCAAGCCCTTCGAATGGACATACCCAGGGGAATCAGACCAATGGTTCATCTTTATGAGAGACAATACACCAGAGTGCAGGCATCCCGTTCTGGATCGCCTTCACCGTCCCCCCATACCCTCCAGGGAGTCGCCGGCCGGAGAGGCCTGCTGGAGGTGGAGGCTATCCGGATGACGGTTCTCCTCTTCCAGCATCTCCCTGCCTCTTTCCTTGTCCATCGGGCTGCCCGTGTAATAGGGGTAGAACATGACGAGCATCAGCAGCAGGAGCACGATCATGAACAGCACCCTGATCTCCTTCCACAAGGTGTAGGTGCAGAGAACGGACAAGACGATGCCCCAGACATGGTAGGTGATGAAGAACTGCTTGGAAACAAAGATCGAGTAAGGCCCTGCAACCTCCGGGCCGAACGAGAATCCGTCGAAGTCGAAGAAGAGGAGGGTGATGACATTGAACACGGCGAAGCTCAGGAAAACGACCGAGCCCACCCACTTCATCAATTTCGAGTTTTCCATGCGGGAGCCTTAAAATTCAGGCAGCAAAAATAGCAAACCGCCCTCAAATCCCAGGCCATTGAAGCTGGCCTTACTGTACTTGTCCCCCAATCCGGGGCCGTATCCGGTGACCTTGCCCGCCGGATCCACGAGGGGATCCATGAATTCACTCAGCCTCCTGGTCGGGGAATTGAGCGCAAACTGTGCCACTGGCCGCAAGAACAGCTGGAAGTGTTCATGCAGGCGCAGCTGTGCCTCGTAACTGAGGCTGAGTCCCAGGATGCCGGTATGGTCGATGCTGAACATTTTCCCGGAACCGTGGTAGCCCTCCCGGCCCGTATAGGCCGTATAGGCACCCATCACCCCCAAGAGCAGCCCCGCCCCGACAAAATGGTCGAAAAATCGCTCTTCCTGGATCGGCACCATCATCCCCAGTTCCACGGTGCTCGCCCGGAAGAGATATTGGCGGTACATGTTCGCCGAGGTATAGGGCGCCTGGATGAATTGGCGTCTATTCTTAAGGACAAGATGGAAGACCATGCCGTCCTTCCAGGCATAATTGGCGCCGAATTGCAGGCCTCTCGGCCAATGGACGGAGCCCAGGTTCCGGGAAATCTCCAACGGGTAGCGGTTGGAATTGAATTCGTCGATCATCCGGTTGATGGACTTTGCACCGACGTTATGGAGGTTGTATCCCATCCGCAGATGGAGCCGGGAGGTGGAAAACTGGGCATGAAGATTGCAGGCGAGTGCAAGGAAGAGGCTGGAGAATAAGATGCTTCGCATACGGCTCCATACGGTCAGTGGGGGAAATTGGATGCTGTTCTTTTGCACGAAGATTGTTAAGTTTGTAGATCAATCTGTTTAGACGATTATCTCAACCGATATGAATTTGGAATCAAGAATTGTTCCCTCTATGAGAATCCTTGCAGCCCTCGGCGCCCTGGTCATCGCCTTCTCCGCCCGGGTGGCGGGGCAAGTTACGAACCGTTCGGGCGTGGACAGCACCATTTTTGTGTCCCATACCGTTTTCGTTCCAAAGGCGCCCTATGAATCCGGCGTTGAGAACTGGGGTGTGGCCCTCGGCGACGTGGATCATGACGGAGACATCGATGTGGTCACCTGCTCGAACCTGGACAAGAAGGTTACGGTTCATTTCAACTCGGGAAAAGGCATTTTCCCGAAAAGCATGAGTTATATCGCCGGGGATTACAACAGGGCCGTGGTAGTGGCAGACCTGAACGAGGACAGCTGGGTGGATATCGCCACGGTGTCCGTTCGGGACATGAAGGTGAACTGGATGCTGAACGACGGCAAAGGCGGCTTCGGCGCGACCAAATCTACCGCTGCCGGCGGCGGGTTTCCGCATGACATCACGGCAGCGGACGCGAACCAGGATGGCAACATTGACCTCGTCACCGTATGCAACAGTGCAAACAAGGTGGCCATCCATTACGGAGACGGGGCAGGGAACTTCACCGGGGCCAAGAGCTACCCGACAGAGGCCAAGCCCCGATCTGTCATCGTCTGCGACCTCAACAAGGACGGCATCCCTGACCTCGTGGTCGGGACGGACAGCCGCACCGTCAATTACATGCTGGGCCTGGGCGGGGGGAACTTCGGCCACTACAACTATCTCATCTCCGGCGTCGCCAACTGGGGGCTGGGAGTGGGGGACTTCGACAAGAATGGCGCCCTGGACATAGCCACCGCTGACTATATGGAGGACAATCTCAGCGTCCATCTCAATACCGGCAAGCTCAAGGCAGGCAAGATGGAATGGATCCCAGCGCAGCAGGTACAGTCAGGCGACTACAATTTCGACCTGGTCGTCGGGGATTTCGACCTGGATGGCGACCTGGACATCGTGACCGCGAGCACCCGGGACGAGGTGATCAACGTCCATCTGAATGACGGGAAGGGTGTCTTCGGGGAAAAGAACAAGATCACCTCAGGAAACTGGAACTCAGCCATCGCCGCTGCCGACCTGGACGCAGACGGCGACCTGGACATTGCGACCTCCTCCATCAAGGACAACAAGATGAACGTCCACCGGAACGCCTCCATCGACCCGGAAGGCTTTCCCACCAATTCTTGCGTGTATGGAACGGTGCGTGACAAGGACAGCGGGGAACCGCTGCTGTCGGTGGTATCCGTCGTGGGGCCGGACGGTTTCAGCTTGAAGAGCATGAAGACGACTGCGGACGGCAAGTACAAACTCTGTGAAATACCCTTCGGCAGCGGTTACCGCCTCGTCGCCAAGGCAAAAGGGTACCCCAAGTACGACGATCCCTTTGATCTGCCAGAGGCTGTCGGGAGGGAAGGCATGAAGAAGGATGCGATCCTCGAGAAGATCAAGGCCACAGACATCCGGGGCCGGGTGATCGACATGGAGACACAGCTGCCCCTCGCAGGAGCCACGATCCAGATCAATGACAAAAACGGCAACAAGGTCACCCAACTGACCTGCGACGGCGATGGGAGATACCTGGCCACACTCCCCTTCAATACGAACTATGAGCTCACGGCCAGCATCGAGGGCTACAACCCGAAATCGGCCGTCCTATCCCTGTACCCCAATGACTATCCGGCGGGCAAGGAGCAGAACTTCGAGCTGGCGAAGGTGAAGCCCAAGACGACGGCCTGCATCAAGGGCTACATGGTGGAGCAGGGCACGGGCGCGAAACTGCCCGATGCCGAGATCAAAATCATGGATGCCGAGGGCAACACACTTAAAAAGGTAGTCTCCGATGCCCAGGGCTATTACGAGGCATGCGACGTCCCGTTTGGGACCTACCGCCTGGCCGGCAACAAGAAGGGGTACATGTACAACATCGTCGAGGGTGTCGTGGTCACCGAGGCAGACATTGCGGAGGGTGTGGACAGGGAGGTGGAACTGCTGAAATTCGAAGTCGGAATGAAGATCGTGCTCAAGAACATCTTCTATGATGTCGCCAAGGCGACGCTCCGCCCGGAATCGACTGCGGAGCTGGACCGCCTCGTCCGCATCATGGACCAAAACCCGACCCTGGTGGTGGAAATTGGGGGCCATACGGACAGCGACGGCTCCGATGAGTACAACGAGCACCTCTCACAGGCGCGTTCGCAGTCCGTGGTGGACTACCTCCTGGATGCGGGGATCGCGGAAAACCGCCTGGTGGCCAAGGGCTACGGGGAGAAGCAGCCCGTCGCCCCGAATGACACCAAGGAGAACAAGCAACTGAACCGCAGGACGGAGTTTGGGGTGCTGGCCTTCTAGGGCCGGTTTCACGGAGTGCATCGGGCGTTCAGAATCCATCTGCCGGTCCAGGCTTTGGATTCTCGAGAATCTGTATGATCTTAGCAGCATGGAAATTTCAGTGGTCATCCCCCTCTATAACGAGGCCGAATCCCTTCCAGAGCTCGTGACAGAAATCAGGGCAGTGATGGAAGCCCATCGCTACGATTATGAGGTCATTCTGGTGGACGATGGCAGTACAGACCGCTCCTGGGATGTCCTGGTCGGTCTTCGCGCCAGCAATCCCCGGCTGAAGGGCATCCGCTTCCAGAGGAACTATGGGAAATCGGCTGCGCTCCAGGTAGGGTTCCAGAAGGCCAGGGGGGAGGTGGTGATCACCATGGATGCCGACCTGCAAGACCGCCCCAGGCATATCCCGGAGTTTTACCGGATGGTGAAGGAGGAGGGCTATGACGTGATTTCCGGCTGGAAACAGAAGCGCAAGGATCCGATCACCAAGACGATCCCGACGAAACTCTACAATGGGGTCAACCGATGGGTCAGCGGCATCCCCCTTCATGACATGAACTGCGGCTTCAAGGCCTACCGGCGCCAGGTCGTCCAGGGCATCGAGGTGTATGGGGAGATGCACCGTTACATTCCGTTCATCGCCAAGGCTGCGGGTTTTCGCAAGATCGGTGAGCTGAAGGTGGAGCACATTCCGCGAAAATACGGTGTCTCCAAATTCGGGATGAGTCGGTTCCTGAACGGGTTCCTGGATCTTCTCACGATCAACTTCATCACCCGGTACATGAAGCGCCCAATGCACTTCTTCGGGTTCTGGGGGGTGCTTTTCGCGCTTGTCGGGGGAGGATCATTGTTTGCGATGTATTTCATGAAACTGCTGGGGATGATCGGCCTCGGGGAGGAGTTCTACATCCGTACCCACCTGCCTGCATTGAGCCTGTCCGTCATCCTCTTCTTTTTCGGGGTCACACTGTTGTTCACAGGATTGGTGGCGGAGCTGATCGGGCGCAACTCTCCCTTCAGGAATGAGTACCTGGTGGCCGAGACGGTGGAATGACGGAAGTGGGGGAGGGGATCCTCCAGCATGGATGAAGAGGGCTTCTCGGGCGATGCGGATGGATGCCCGCCGGGAGCCCGGGAGGAACCGTCGAGAATACATCGCAATTACCAGCGGTAGCCAGTTCCCGATGTTCGATTCTTCCCCTAAATTTGTCCCCGATGATATACCGCTCGAAAGCACCCTTGCGCATCGGCCTTGCAGGAGGAGGCACGGACGTGAGCCCCTATTCCGACCTGTTCGGGGGGGCGATCCTGAATGCCACCATCTCCATGTACAGCTATGCCACCATTGAGCCGCTGGACAATGGCACGATCGAGCTGGTCTCGCTGGACCGGGCGGAAACCTTCCGCTTCGCCAGTGCGGACCGGCTGGAGATCGATGGCCATCTGGATCTCTTGAAGGGGGTTTACAACCGCGTGGTGGCCGGGTTTACCCGGAAGCCGCTCTCCTTCCGGCTCAGCGTCCATTCAGAGGCCCCCCCCGGATCGGGCCTGGGCTCCTCCTCGACGATGGTGGTGGCCATCCTCGGAGCCTTCGTGGAGTGGCTGAGGCTGCCGCTCGGCGAGTATGACATCGCCCATCTCGCCTTCGAAATCGAGCGCAAGGACCTCCGCATGGCAGGTGGCAAGCAAGACCAATACGCCGCCACCTTCGGCGGCTTCAACTTCATGGAGTTCTATGCCGGCGACAAGGTCGTGGTCAACCCGCTCCGGGTTCGCAGCACTGTCAGAAACGAGCTCTCACAGAATATCCTGCTGTACTATACCAGGACGAGCCGAGACAGCAGCAGCATCATCGCGACCCAGAGCAGGAATGTCGATGCCGGAGACCAGTCGTCCATCGATGCGATGCATTCGGTCAAGCAGTCTGCCTTTGACATGAAGGAGGCAGTCCTGACGGGCAAGATCGACACCATCGGCCCCATCCTGCACCGGAGCTGGCAGTCCAAGAAGGCCATGGCCGAGGGCATCAGCAACAGTAGCATCGACCAGCTGTACGACGCGGCGATGGCAGCCGGTGCGACCGGTGGGAAAATCTCCGGTGCGGGAGGGGGGGGCTATATCTTCTTCTATTGCCCGGTCAATACCCGCTTTGCCGTCGCGAAGGCACTCTCGTCCTTCGGCGGAAACGTTCAAGGATACAGTTTTACAGAGGCCGGGCTTACCACCTGGTCGATTTAAGGAGACATACCCATGCATGACCGCATTTCCCAATTGATCCAGGATGCCATCAAGGTCAAGCTTCAGACCCTGCAGGACGGCGAACTGCTCTCCACTGTCGAGAAGGTCGTGCGGCAGGTGGTCAAGACCTTGAAGTCTGATGGCAAAGTCCTCCTCTGCGGCAATGGTGGCAGTGCTGCCGATGCCCAGCATATCGCGGCGGAGCTGTCGGGACGCTTTTACCTGGACCGCGACCCCTTGTTTTCCGAGGCATTGCATGTGAACACCAGCTACCTGACCGCCGTCGCGAACGACTATGGGTACGACCAGGTCTATTCGCGGCTGGTGAGGGCGAAGGGCCGGAAGGGCGACGTCCTCTTTGCGATCTCCACCAGCGGCAACAGCGCGAACATCCTCGAGGCGCTGAAGGCCGCCCGGCAGATCGGGATGGCCACCGTCTCCATGACGGGTCTCACCGGCGGAAAAATGCGGGAGATGAGCGACCACCTGCTCAATGTGCCGAGCACGGACACGCCACGAATCCAGGAAGTGCACATTCTGCTCGGGCACATCATCTGCGAATTGGTGGAAAGCGAACTCTTCCCCCAGTGACGCCGTCCCCCAAAGAAGCGATCATCCTCGCCGGCGGCATGGGCACACGCCTGCAGTCGGTCGTCAGCGATGTTCCCAAGCCTATGGCGCCGGTGGCGGGAAGGCCTTTTTTAGAGCACCTGTTCCCCATGCTGCGGGAGGCGAACGTCCGGAGGGTCGTCCTCTCGGTCGGCTACAAATCCGAGACGATCATGGCGCATTTCGGGGACCGCCATGGCGGGATCGACATCGCGTACGCGGTGGAGCCCGTTCCGCTGGGCACGGGAGGAGCCATCCGGCTGGCATTCGAACAGACACGGATGCCGCAGGTCCTGGTCCTGAATGGCGACACGCTCTTCCGGTACGACCTGAGGAAGCACTGGGAGATGCACCGGCGCCTCGGCAAGGGCGCGCTGGTCAGCGTGGCACTGAAGGAGATGAGGGACTTCGACCGCTATGGGACGGTGGAGGTGTACAAGAATCATCGCATCAAGGCCTTCCACGAGAAGAAGCCCATGGGGGAGGGGCTGATCAATGCCGGGATCTATGTCATCGACCGGGATTTGTGGGGGATGGTGGATGTGCCGGAGCAATTCAGCTTCGAGAAGGACATCCTGGAGCGTCATGTCCAGAGGCTGCGGTTCATGGGATGCCAGCAGGAGGGGTACTTCATAGACATTGGCATCCCCGAGGACTATGCCAGGGCGAACCGGGATCTGGCCGCGCAGCAGCAGCCGGAACCATAGTCCAGCGGATTTTTAGAACTCAGCCGAGCCCTGCGCATGCCCGGGAAGGGTTGGGATGGCCATCTTCGGCTAGGAGAGGCGGGGAACTGCGGATTCCCAGGTGGAACATGCGTGAATTGCGTGTATTTTTGAACCCATGGCAAGGTCATTCACCGGCAAGAAACACATCGTGATCTGTGGCACGACCTTCCCCTTTCGGGGAGGATTGGCAACCTTCAATGAGCGCATGGCGCGGGAATTCATCGCCCAGGGGCATGACGTCACGGAAGGT
>JBJOPY010000236.1:0-10946 GCA_046050405.1 Bacteroidota bacterium
CTACCTGGGGAAATTACGGCTATGCGACAACGCCCTTTCCTGGCATGAATGGTGACGGCCTGAATGGCATGTGGACGAATCCCGGGGGATTCGATGCCGATGGACGTTGTGGCATAAGCTCGACGGATCTTCCGCTGGCTGCCAGCATCGCATCTTATGCGAGTTCATACCCTGCTGCGGACATGAACATCATCATTCAGTCCCGTCTGGAGGTGCCGTCTGGTGCCACACGCTCATTCGTTACCGAAACCATTGCGGAACCAGGCACAAACTGTTGCCAAGCCCCGGACTGCGGGACATTGTCCGGCGAGGTGAACATCTCTGGTGCCCTATGTGCCCAAGGGGCCGCAGTGAGTGGACAGTTGGTGATGGCAAAGGAAAGCAGCTCGCAGTTACAATATTATGGAATCACCAATGTCACTGGAAATTACATGATTAATGCGCCCTTTGGAAACTATACCGTCGAGCTGAAGCCGCTTCCGAACACCAATTGCACTGCCTCGTTGCCCAATAATGTACTGAATGCCTCAACGCCTTCCTTGCTTGGGTTGGATTTGCTTGCACCTGACTCCTGCGCAATCGATATGTACATCGTAGGTCAGTATCCCAGTGACACGCTTCCGCCATTCTGCGGCATTCCGCCCATCACCCCATGCCCCGGCGACACTTTCCGTTATTGCTATACAGTGCAAAATACTGGCACCTCAGCCATCCCTGCACATACTAGGTTCCCCTATTCGGTACCTGCGGGGTTCTCAATTCTCAACAAATTTTCATTGCCTCCAGGATGTTGGTGGCCTTTGAACAACAACTTCGCATTTCTGAACAACGATTTGCCTCCTGGTGGCGTATGCCAATTCTGCGTCGATGTCCTTGTTCCCCTTGGAGCCGTCCCGCCATGGATCACCACAATCCTTACTTCGAACAATGCGAACTGCGTGAATGGTGACCCATTGTCAGACATACAAATCAAGACGGATACCGCTTCCTGCTCGTGTGACCCCAACATAAAAACAGCCTACCCGATCGGCTGTGGGACAGGGCACAAAATCGAATTGGAGCCGATCACCTACACCATTCGGTTCAACAATATCGGAACCATGCCGGCTGGGCGTGTCGTAGTGATTGATCGATTGGATAGTGATTGGGATCTGGAATCTTTCAGGATTCTAGAAAGTACACCCGAACTGACCGACGTACGCCTCCATCCCGTTCCCGGATTCCCTGGTGAGTTCGAAGTTCATTTCATCTGGGATAATATCAATCTAACCCCCATCGTGATCAACCCGAGTGCGGAAGGCAATGTGACATTCCGAATCAGTCCAAAGGCTGGACTTGCAGATGGCACCCGTTTGGAAAATATGGCAGATATCTACTTTGACCAGAACCCTCCGGTAACGACTAACACGGTCTTCCACACTTTTTATCGGCAACCTGTTCCCGTTGCCGCCTTCGACTCTTCCCCCATCGTAACCTATGGCTATGCGCCGTTGAGCTGCACGAGATTATCCCCGACAGTCACTGGAGGCTCCGAGCCATATACCTACGTCTGGAACACAGGTGAAACAACTTCATCCATCAGCGTTTGTCCCTCGCTGTCATCCGCCTACTCTGTCACGGTATATGACAGTGAGGGATGCTCAGACGAAACAAGTGTTACAGTCAATGTAATGGAGGTGCGTTGCGGAAACAGGCTGGACAAGGTGATTGTTTGCCACAATGGGCATGAGATATGCATCGGTCCAGACGCCGTCTCCGCACATCTTGCACATGGCTGCACGATCGGATCCTGCAAACAGACCCAAATCGCTTCGCTGCTAAAGCAAAACGAGGTTATACTCGTTCCGAACCCAGCTTCTCAAACGGCGACCCTCCGTTTGAATCTTGTGGATGACAGCGAAGTACGAATTCAACTTTTTGCAATAGACGGACGTCTTGTTTTGAATCTGGAGGGGATTCTTGCACGAGGTGGCACGACCGATGAAACTCCGATCGATTTGCACAACCTTCCTGCGGGCAGTTATTTCTGCCGCGTGGAAGCCAAAGGGATTCCGATCTCCATCCTGAAACTGCTGGTGATGAGGTAACCGACCCTGTCCGAGAAGCAACTTTCAGGTATTTGATTCCGAGGCCATGGTGGCTCATGGCCCCTGCAAATCGCTGAAAGCGGGGAGCTCCGATCGACCGCGAAACCGATCCATTCAGTTTTGGTTAAATTTGTCCTATGCAGGCAACAATCGGCATGGAGCAGGCGCAGGCGGCGCTTCAATCCTGCTTCGGATACCGCGAGTTCCGTCCGCAGCAGGCTGAAATCATCTCCGCCGTGCTGGGAGGCAGGGATGTCATCGTCCTGATGCCGACGGGTGGGGGCAAATCGATCTGCTTCCAGATTCCGGCGATCGTGATGCCGGGCACCTGCATTGTCGTCTCCCCCTTGATCGCGCTGATGAAGGATCAGGTCGAGGGGCTCAAGGCCAGCGGCGTCAGGGCGGCATATATCAATAGCAGCAGCTCGGGCCCTGAAAACCAGGAAGTGGAGCGGGCAGCCCTGAGGGGGGAACTGGACCTGCTCTATGTTTCCCCTGAGAAACTGCTTTCGCCGGACTTTTTCAACCTGTTGAAGAATCTGCACGTTTGCATGTTTGCGATCGACGAAGCGCACTGCATTTCCCAGTGGGGCCATGATTTCAGGCCTGAATATGTCCAGATGGGCGTGCTCAAGGATCGGTTCCCATCGACTCCTGTCATGGCGCTCACGGCCACTGCGGACAAGCTCACCCGCAAGGACATCGAGCAGCACCTGCACCTGCAAAATGCTGCGATCTTTGTGGCCTCGTTTGACCGTCCCAACCTAAGCCTGGCAGTGGTCAGTGGCCAGGATCGCACGGCGGATCTGATGCGGTGGGTGAAGGAGCGTCCGGGGCAGTCAGGGATCGTCTATTGCCTGAGCCGGCAAACCTGCGAGATCCTCGCGGCCAAGCTGAAAGACAAAGGGTTCGCAGCTGACTTCTACCATGCCGGCATGGGCGCGGATCAGCGCTCACGTGTGCAGGAGGCATTCATCCGGGACGACATCGACGTGATCTGTGCCACGGTCGCCTTCGGGATGGGCATCGACAAGAGCAATGTCAGATGGGTCATCCATTTCAACCTCCCCAAGAATGTCGAAAGCTACTACCAGGAAATCGGCCGTGCAGGCAGGGACGAACTGCCGAGCGAAACCCAGCTGTTCTACAGCTACACCGACGTGGTGCAGCTTCAGAAGTTCATCGAGGAGAGCGGCCAGAAAGACATCCTTGAGACCAAGCTACAGCGCATCATCCAGTATGCCACCGCGACTTCCTGCCGCCGGCAGATCCTGCTGAATTATTTCGGGGAGCCAAATGGGGGCGAATGCGGAAACTGTGACAACTGTCGTGCACCCAAGCGGGATCTGGATGCGACGGTCATCGTCCAGAAAGCCCTCTCGGCGATCATTCGCACCCATGAGGAGATCGGCGTGAACATGACGGTCGACATTCTCCGGGGCTCCCAAAACCAGGAACTGCGAAACCGCGGCTTCCATCTCCTGCGCACTTACGGCGCAGGAGCGGACATCTCTCGGCGTGACTGGGTGGATTACTTGGTTCAAATGATCAACCGTGGCCTGCTGGAAATCGCTTATGACCAAGGAAATTCACTGAAAGTGACTGCGGCTGGACGGGAGGTCCTTTTCAACGGGAGGAAGGTGGCATTGTCCCATCCCCGGGTCTTCGAGAAGAGCAAAAGGGACAAGAAGCCCGCCGCCACCCCCAAGCCGGTGGCGACCCTTACGGACGCCCTTTTCGAGCGCCTGAAATTACTGCGGAAAGAGATTGCAGATGCCCAGGGGGTGCCTCCCTATGTGATCTTCCATGACCGCACCCTGCGTTTGATGGCGGAGGAGCGTCCTACCTCGGAGCCGGAAATGCGTAAAATCAGCGGGGTGGGCGACCGAAAATATCAGCTCTATGGAAGTGATTTCATTGACGTGATCTTGCGTTTCATCCAGGAGCAGAGGGTCAAAAGTTGAGTTGCAGCAATTCGAGGAGGCAGAGGAGGATCCCCCCAAAGGTTCCTTTTCATCGTGTCGGCTGAGATTTCGCTGCTCTGCACTACCTCGGGCGGCGGCCACCCCGTTCCTCCGCTGGATGCGTCGGGCTCACGACCCCCTGCGGGCAGCGGGGTTCAAGCCTCCCTTCACCTGGCGGGAAATGGCTGGCAAGCCCCCCTCACTTGAGCACGCTTCGCGAAATCACAATCTGCTGGATCTCACTCGTACCCTCGTAGATCTCGGTGATCTTGGCGTCGCGCATCATGCGCTCCACATGGTACTCGCGTACGTAACCGTTGCCACCATGAATCTGGACGGCATCGCTGGTCACACTTTGGGCGATTTTGCTGGCATAGTACTTGGCCATGGCTCCGCTCGTGTCGTAGTCCAGATGATGGTCTTTGTCCCAAGCCGCCTTCAGGCATAGCAGCCTTGCAGCATCGATCTGCGTGGCCATGTTTGCCAGCTTGAAGGCGATGGCCTGGTGGTGCATGATCTCCTTGCCGAATGCTTTCCTGATCTTGGCGTATTCCCTGGAAAGCTCATAGGCACCGCTTGCGATGCCGAGGGCCTGGGAAGCGATCCCGATCCGCCCGCCTGCAAGCGTCTTCATGGCAAACTTGAAGCCGAAGCCGTCCTCGCCGATGCGGTTTTCCTTGGGGACGACCACGTCGTTGAATTGGAGGGAGTGGGTGTCCGAGCTGCGGATGCCCATCTTGTTTTCCTTGGGATTGATGCTGAATCCCGGCATGTCTTTTTCGACGATGAGGGCATTGATCCCGCGATGGGCTTTTTCCTTGTCGGTCTGAGCGATGACCAGATAGGTGCTCGCCGTGCTGCCGTTGGTGATCCAGTTCTTCATGCCGTTCAGGACATAGTGGTCGCCCTTGTCGATGGCGGTGGTTTTTTGCTGGGTGGCATCGCTGCCTGCTTCAGGTTCGCTGAGGCAGAAAGCTCCGATTTTCTCACCCTTGGCGAGGGGAACAAGGAATTTTTGCTTCTGGGCTTCGGTGCCGTAGGCTTCGATCCCCCAGTTGACGAGGGAGTTGCAGACACTCATGATCACGGCGGCGGATGCATCCACCTTGGCCATTTCCTCCATGGCAAGCACGTAAGAGATCGTGTCCATGCCGCCTCCGCCATATTCGGGGGAGACCATCATGCCCAGGAATCCCAGCTCCCCCATCAGCCTGACTTGACGGTGCGGAAACTTGCTCTCTTCGTCGCGCTCGATCACGTCGGGTGCCAATTCGGACTTGGCAAACTCACGGGCAGCATCCCGGATCATCAAATGCTCTTCTTTCAGCTCAAAATTCATGGCCTTGCAATTAGAAGTATGCCTCCTGCCACCGTGCCTGAAGCGGCCGGCGAAAGGAAGTGCAAATCAAACTGAAAATTGCTTACCATCTGCCAAAAAGACCACGGGGAACCCCACTATTTCTTCCCCTTGACCTCCTCATCCATATTGCGGCAATCAATCCGTTGAATCGGCAGGATCAGCCTTGGAGGGGACTGAGCCGTCCTCGAAACAGTACGCCACCTTGGCCTCCGCGTCCAGCCGCAGCCTCGCATCAAAGCGCTTTCCATTCTTGTTGGTGAAGCCTTTCACCCATCGGGAGGTGATGCCATGTGTCAGCAAGTCTTCCAGATGGTTTCGCTCGATCAGCTTGCCCGCGATCAATGGCTTCAAGGTGAAGTTGCAGCCTTCCCGGTAGCGTGAGCAGCCAAATGCCTGCTTCCCTTTCAAGATCTTTCCTTCCTTGCATTTCGGACAGGTGAATTCTGCAAGTTCATAATCCGGCATGGCAGGGCTGCCCTGCAAGTGTACGGCAGTCCCGGTTGGCTTCGGGGATGGCTTGCGCCCCAGGAAGCTCACGACCTCATGGGTGTACCGCTTGACCTCGTCCATGAATTTCCCGGACGGGTACTCCCCCTTTGCCATCTTGTTCAGGCGCATCTCCCATTCCCCCGTGAGTTCAGGGCTGGCGATCGGCTTGTCATGCACCAGTCCGATCAAGGCTATTCCCCTTTCCGTGGGGATGAGTTTCTTCTTGTCCCGCACGATGTATCCGCGTTCCAGGAGTCGCTCGATCATTCCTGCACGCGTGGCAGGCGTACCCAGGCCCCGGTCCTTCATCGCCTCGCGCAGGCTGTCATCCTCCATTTCCTTGCCCGCCGTCTCCATCATCGCCAGGATGCTGGATTCGGTATGGATGCTCGGCGCCTTGGTCTTTTTCTTGGGCAGTTCTTTCTTGAGCACAGGCAGTACTTCCCTGGCCGCCATGAGTGGAAGTGCGTTTTCTTCCTCCCTGTCCTTCTCCTCGGGTTCTGGTTTTGCCTTCTCCTTTGCCTTGCGCTTGGCGAGTGCCTCATCCAGCGCAAAGTAGATCTCCCGCCACCCTGCCGTGGAGATCATCGTCCCTTTGGCGCGGAAGGTCTCGCCTGCATTCAGCAGCACCACATCGCTCAGTTCCTTCTGGCAATTCCCGAGGAATATCCCCACGAACCGTCTCACCACCATGTCATAGATCATGAAATGCTCCCGGGGCATGTCCACCCGGGTGGGGTCGGTCTCCGTGGGGATGATCGCATGGTGGTCGCTGACCTTGGCATTGTTAAAAAAGTTTCGATCCTGCCGGATGCCGAGTGCCCTGGCCTTGGCTACGAAGGGGGCATAGGCACCGATTCTGGCGACATTGTCCAGAAGATCCGGAACCAATGGAAAGATGTCGTCGCTGAGGTAGCGGGAGTCTGTACGCGGATAGGTGAGGGTTTTGTATTTCTCATACAGGTCCTGGGTCAGATCCAGCGTATGCTGTGCAGAGAAGTTGTAACGCTTGTTCGCATCCTTCTGCAGGGTCGTCAGGTCATACAACAATGGCGGCATCTCCGTCTTGGGTTTCATGGCGACGTCGCGCACCTGCGCTTTTCCCTCCAGGCGGGCGAGGATATCCAAGCCCTCCTTTTCCTCCGTGAACCGGTCGGCCTTGTCGCGAAACCACTTGGCCTGGAATTTCTGCCCGGATTTCTCCAGTGTCAGGATCAGCTCCCAGTAGGTTTCGGGCTTGAAATTCACCGCTTCTTGGTGACGGTCGACGAGCAGTTTGAGCACCGGTGTCTGGACACGGCCCAGGGAGAGCGGCTGGTTCTTCGGGGTCTTTGCAACGGCACCGGAGGTCGCAAAGGGGGGCTGGTATCCATATTTCAAGGTGTAGGCTTGCGTGGCATTGATGCCCACGAGCCAATCCGCCTCGGAACGGCAGCGTGCGGCCGCATAGAGGTTGTCGTACTCGCGGCCGTCTCTCAGCCTCGCGAACCCCTCTTTCAGTGCCTTGTCGGTCTGGGATGAAACCCAGAGACGCTGCACCGGCTTGCCGCCGCCGACCTTTTCATAAATGTACCGGAAGATCAGTTCCCCCTCGCGGCCTGCATCGGTCGCACAGATGATGGTGTCGGCTTTTCGGAAGAGTTCGGCGATGATGGCGAATTGCCTGGCACGTCCCGGGTCGCCCGTCACCTTGGTTTGGAAGGTTTGCGGGATGATGGGGAGGTTGCTCAGCTGCCAGCTCCCGTAGCCGTAGTCCTTCGTGTCCGCCAATTCCACCAGATGGCCAATGGCCCATGTGACTTGATAGCCATTCCCCTCGAAATACCCTGCACCCTTCCCTGTCGCGCCCAGCACCGCTGCCAAATCCTTTGCCACGGAAGGCTTTTCCGCCAATACCACTTTCATGGGACAAAGATAAGTTTGGAAAACGTCATCTTGCCCGGCGACAGCCCGCCCCGGGATTCAGTGCCGATGAACGGGGTGCATGCAACCGCCGGAAGGACTGGTGTAGTATCGACTGGAATATTCACCGCGAAAACAATCAGGAACCATTGGGGGGCATCGTCCCATGGGCACGATCCTGACTCCCCAACGAACCCCTCGAATCGGTCTTCCAAGCCGTCAAAGCCATAGCCAGGGGATGCGAAAAGGACACCAGCGTCATCTACCTCCTCGCCGCCAAACTGGACTTCTCCAAGGTCAACCCATATTGCACGTCTACCCAGACAATCTGGAACGGATCCGGAAAATTCGGTCGAAGAGAAATCCCCACGATTACCTGGCCGGCACAGTGACGGAGGAATCCTGGTTCGCTGGCAGCGGCTGCCGTCCTTGCCAATCAATGAGGACTCGACCACATCCAGTAAGACCATGTATTCCCCGAGATTCTCCGGATACATGTGCACCATCATCCCGGGAACCCAAGCCGGATTTTCCGGGCTCTCCGCAGGGAACGGCGTGACCATTGCCTGGCCCCTGGCAAGTCTGCCACCTCCAATGGATCCTGAAGCCCAAGTTCCCGAAGCGAGAACTTTGGATAGCTTTGCGACATGTTCTCCGTGATGCATCAGTACAAGCTTCGATTGACGAACCTGAGCCAATCCAACAGGTCGCTGAAGCTCCAGCGGTTGTCTGTGCGCAAGGACATCGACCTGCTGGACCTGAGCTTCCTGAACCAGCTGTCCGCTACCGATATCCTGAACAGACTGATCGCGGGCCAGAACGTTCCATTGATCAAAGGCATCAGCACCCGGAACGAGCAGGTGAACTTGATCGACCGCCGACTGAACATGCTCTGGAACGAGGTCGATACGATTTACGAGGAGTCCGGAACCGACGACCTGTTTCTCGGATATCCGTTTGTTGAGGGAAGGTTCCTGGACGGCAGCGTCGCCAGATGCCCAGTGGTGTTGTTTCCGGTGCGGTTGAAGCGGAACATCTCCGGCGGGACACGCTGGTCGCTGGAACCAAACAACGATGAAGACCTCTGCTTCAATACGACCTTCTTCCTGGCCTACGAGAAGTTCATGAAAGTGCGCCTGAAACGGGAGTTCTGGGAATCAAGGCCTGAGCGAGAGGATGATTTGCAGGGTTTCCTGAACGCCCTGTACAAGCAAATTGCGGACCTCGATCTTTCAGTGCATTTCAACTCGGAACTGTTCCAATTTCGCGTGGATCGATTTCCGGACAAAAACCAAGCCGACTTGGAGCAACTTCCGTTAGGGAGACTGAAGTTCCTGCCGCATGCAGTTCTGGGGGTTTTCCCGCAGAGCGACAGCGCCCTGATGCAGGACTACGAGGTGCTTGAGGCCGGGGCGTTTGGGCTGGAATCCTTCTTTCCTTCGCCGGGTGCCAAACATGCCTTCAAGCCAGTGAAGGAGGCCGATCGGTACTATGTGGCGGCCGTCGACCAGAGCCAGGAGGAGGCTCTCCTGCGGGTCAGTGCAGGGGAGTCGGTGGTTTTGCACGGCCCTCCGGGCACAGGCAAGTCCCAAGTGATCCTGAACCTGATCTCGGACGCTCTGGCGCGTGGACAGAAAGTGATGGTGTGCTCCCAGAAAAGAGCGGCCCTGGACGTGGTGTTTCACCGGATGAACGAGGTCGGCCTTGGCCGGTTTGCAGCCCTGGTGCATGACTACCGCAGCGACCGCAACAAGATCTACCGCCGCATCCGCGAACAAATCGATGAAATCGAGAAGTTCCAGGCGGAGCGAAAAGACATGGGCTTGGAGGCATGGATGCGGGACTTCAGCCGGGACAGTGACCGCATCGAGGAACTCAACGTTTCCTTCGAAGCGGTCTTCAATGCCCTGAAAACACCCGGAAAGTGCAGGCTCTCCCCACATGAGCTTTATCAATTGGTGGATCGGAATGCCTCGAGGATCGAGATGCGGGACATGGCAGTCCACCTCGACCACCACAGTTGGCAGGTCTGCCGAGAGTCCATTGCCGACATCCTGAACTATGCGCACCTCTGGGACAAGCGCCACCCTTGGCGGAACCGCCTCCACCTGCAGCAGCTTGGTTTCGAGGGGAAGCAGGCAATCGTCCGGCAATTGCGGAAATTGCCAGCGGAAATCGATGCCATGAGTGACCAGTGGCAGACACTCGGCCTGACAGGACGGACTGTGACCCATGCCCGGGAACTCCCCGGGCTTCTGAGCCGATTTGCCAAGGCACTTGCACTTGCGGAACAACCTGGCGCAAAAGAGGGCCTGGCGCAGGCTGTGGATGACAAGCTCAGCCCCGGGATCGCCGCCGAATTGCTGGGTCAACTCGACCGGCTGTTCCAAAAAGTGTCCGCTTTCAAGATCCTGGAAGGCCCTTGCATGCGAATCCATCCTGAGCTGAACCGGCAGCTTGAGACTTTTCATGCAAGACGGAAGTACATGGGGAGGATGGTTTCGCCCTCCTGGCTGAAATCATGGTGGTGCATCCGAAGATTGCTGCATGGCCGCCGGATGAAGCTGGACGAAAGCGGCCTGAAGACCCTGGCACAAGAAATCCAAGTGGTCGGCCAGATTCTGGAGATGGGCCACCGGCTGAAGGCGTACCGCTTCCTCGCAGACATGCCGATGACAGAGAAGGTCTCCGATTTGCAATCCTGGCATGCCCAGAAGTTGGGGAACCTCGAGTTCATCGTTGCCTGGAATGAGTGGCGGGATTGGGAGGCGTTCAAGCCCAGGGTCGTCCAAGGAGTCTTCGACGAATCGGCCTGGAAGGTGCAGATCCAGGATGCCAAGATCCTCCAAGGCATCCATGAATGCCTGGAATCATTTGAGAAATCACTCGAAAACTGCCTTCACCCGAAGCAGGTCGCACGGCTGGCAGACGGTTTCTCGGATCCGATCAAGGCGAAGCAGGAAGCCGAGGCTCTCCTGGAAACCATCGAAAAGGACTACGACGACATTTGCCAGCTGGATGCGATGCTGGAAACGCTCCCGCAGCATCATCGAAGCGTGCTGGCCATCCTGGAGCCCTTCATCGGCAGCGTAGGAAAGGATGAACTGCTGAGAATGGCCGACCAGGGCCTCTGGAGTGCCTGGC
>JBJOPY010000237.1:0-3206 GCA_046050405.1 Bacteroidota bacterium
GTAGTCTCCACGCAGGGGCTGATCCTCACGAACCACCACTGTGGCCTCTCCCAGATCCAATCGAAGAGCACGGTGGAGCACGACTATCTCAGGGACGGTTTCTGGGCCAGGTCCAAGGACCAGGAACTGCCGAGTGACCGACTGACGGCGACCTTCGTCGTCCGCATCGAGGACATGACCGCCAGGGTCCTGGAGGGAACGGAGGGACTGGATCCCTCCGCGCGGGCCGCCAGAATCGCCAGCAACATCGCCAGCCTGGAGATCGCCGTGGAGAAGGCCGAGCCGAAGCACCAGGCGGAGATCAAGCCGTTCTTCTACGGGAACGAATATTACATGATCGTCAGCAAGACCTACCGTGACGTCCGGCTGGTGGGGGCTCCCCCCAGTAGCGTGGGCAAGTTCGGGGGCGATACGGACAACTGGATGTGGCCCCGCCATACGGGCGACTTCTCACTCTTCCGCATCTATGCCGATGCCCAGAATGAGCCTGCCGACTACTCCATGGACAACAGGCCCTATGTGCCCGGCCATTCGCTCCCAGTCTCGCTGAAGGGAACCCAGCCGGGTGACTTCACCATGGTCTATGGTTTTCCGGGCATGACAGAGCAGTACCTGCACAGTGCCTCGGTGGAGTTCATCGCCGAGGAAATGAACCCGAGGGCGATCGCCATGCGGGACCAAAGCCTGGCCGTCATCGATGCGACAATGGCCAAGAGCGACCGCCTGCGCATCGCCTATGCGGCGAAGCAAGCCCGGATCGCCAATGCCTGGAAAAAATGGATCGGCGAAACCAAGGGCATCGAACGCCTCCATGCCGTGGAGAAAAAACGCGCGCTGGAGCGCCGCTTCGCAGAGACCGTCGCCCAGGATCCCGGCCTGCGGGCCCAGTACGGGAAGGTGCTGCAGGAAATCGAGGCCACCGTCCAGGCTGGCAAGCGCTACCAGATGGCCCGGGTCCTCTTCATCGAGCTGTACCACATGGGAGTCGAGGCATTGCGGTTCTCCTCCTCCTTCACCGACCTCGCCTACCATTATGAAAAGCTGAAGGCGGAGGGGAATCTCGCCCAAGAGATCACACGGATGGAGGCAACTACGATGGGATTCTACCAGCTGTATGATCCCGATGCCGACCGCCAGATCCTGGCGGCCCTGTACCCGCTGTACATCGACGGGCTGGCCCCTGAACTGCGGCCGGACCTCCATGCCAGCCTCAGCGCCCGGTATGGCAATGACTGGAAGCGATTTGCCGACGAGGCCTTTGCAAATTCGGTGTTCACGAATGAGGCGCGGCTGAAGACCTTCCTGAAAAGGTTCGGGAAGAAAAGCCCGGAAGTCATCCAGAACGACCCGATCTTCAAATTGCAAAAGAGCGTATTGGCGGCCTGGAATGAAAAAGCGCGTCCATCCTTGCAGGAATTATATGCCAAGCAGCAAGACCTGATGCGGGTGTATGTCAAGGGCCTGATGACCGTCTTCCCTGACAAGAAATACTGGCCGGACGCGAACAGCACCCTGAGGCTGACCTTCGGCAAGGTGGAGGGGAGTGAACCCGCTGACGGCGTGATCTACCGCCCCTACTGCACCATGGCGGGGATGCTCGCCAAGTATGTCAAGGGCGACCGCGAATTCGACGTGCCTGACAGGCTCGTGGAATTGGCACGCAACCATGACTTCGGCCCCTATGCGGATGCCAACGGCGACCTGGTGCTATGCTTCACCGCCAGCAACCATACGACGGGCGGAAACTCCGGCTCGCCGGTCATCGACGGCAGCGGAAACCTGATCGGCCTGAACTTCGACCGCACATGGGAAAGCACCATGAGCGACCTCATGTATGATCCCGGGCAGTGCCGGAACATCATGGTGGACATCCGCTATGTGCTCTTCATCATTGACAAATATGCGGGTGCAAGGAACCTGATCGACGAAATGAAACTGGTAAAGGGATGAGCTACGACAAGAACAAGAAGGACGGAAACGTGTTCAACGCTCCGGCGGACGATGCCCAGATGAACTGGGCGATGGAGAAGGCGCGGCTGACACTGTGGTATTTCAGGGAATGCATCCTCGACCCCGGCAAGGAACAATATGGCTTCTCCCTGAAGGTCAGGATCGACGATGAGAACGGCGTGGAGCATTTATGGCTCAGCGACCTGAGCATCGACGATGACGGGCTGTTTTACGGCGTCCTGGACAACGATCCGGTCATCGTGAAAAGCGTCCGCAAAGGCACCAAGATCGGGATCCCGATCGACGCGATTTCGGATTGGCTCCTCGTGGAGGACGGCCGCCTGATCGGCGGATACACGATCCGCGTCTATCGGGAGAGCCTGCCCACCGCTGAGCGCCATGAATTCGACCGTGAATTTGGGGTGCGGTTCGATTATGGCGTGGATTATTTCCCCCATGACAGGACCACGCCGGAGGGGGCGATCCTGTGCCTGGAGGATGCCTATTCCGAGGGAAACCTGGAGGCGGCGCTGGCATGCAAGGACTTCCATGTGGAGGCGAGGATGCTCCTGGACAGCCTGGACAACCTGGAAGGCATCACCGAGGACTTGGTCTCCTCCACGGCGGAGACCCTGAGACTGTCCTTCGAGGAGCACTTCCGGGCGGGCAAGATGCCCAGTTTCGACCAGGTCCTCCGGGCGTTCCCGGAACGGGAGTTCCTGGACGAGGACACTGTCCTCGTCTCCGAGATCTGCTACCTTCCGGATGGGAGAATGACCCTGGACCAGCTCATCGTCACCCGGCACGGGGACGAATGGCGGGTGGGCGCCCCCATCAACGATGAGGAGGAGGACGATGACCCGGAGTGACCCGCGTGCCTGACGGTGGGCGGATGCCCCGCAGCATGCGGCCCCGCCCCCGCCGAGGCGATGCCCGCCTGCTGATGCCCTGTCCGTGAAAAGGGGGCGTCTGCCTGCCCTGTGGATGGCTGGATGACCGGGGGGCGGCCATCGCCCGGAGGGATCAGGAAAAAGGGATGGGCAGGTGCGGCCCGGCATTGAATTTTCGGTTCCAATCCAGTGTAATTCTGTATTTTCGCTCTAATGATCTGGAATGCATCCCTGCGAACTCCTGCATTGGCTGCGGCGGTAGGCAGGAAATCTTTCATGGCAAGAACGAAAACGGCCATGAAATCGCTATTGGGGCATCCATTCCTGTGGTGGACGGCATCGGTCCTGCTCCTTTTCCCGGCTGCG
>JBJOPY010000238.1:0-5663 GCA_046050405.1 Bacteroidota bacterium
CCCAAGGATAGGGGATTCTCGGTCCCCCTCCGTCGCCGGAGCCTTCCGCGCAGGAAGGAGGACGGCAAGCCCCAGGGCGAGGACGGCGGCGGCGATGCCGATCGCCTGGAAGGCCGAGGCGGAGTCCGTCCAGACCCAGAGGAGCCCGAGGAGGGGACTGGCGACAAACTTCGCGAAGGTTTCGAAGAAGGCATAGAGCCCCAGCCCGGTCGCCTTCCGGTCCCGTGGGATGAAATGGGTCAGCCAGGCAGTGACGATCCCTTCATTCGCGGCGGCAAAGCACCCGTAAAGCGCGAAGATGAACCAATGGGCCCAGGGCGCGTCCGCCGTGCCGATCCAGAAATAGCAGATCCCGTGGAGCAGGACCGCGCCGAGATAGACGGGCTTGAATCCGATCCGGTCCGCCAAGCCCCCGAGGGGGAACGAGGCCAGGGCATAGACCAGGTTGTACAGGAGGTAGAGCTCCAGGACACTGGTGGGGCTGCGGCCAGCATCCCCTGCCCGGAGGAGGAGGAGGAGGTCGGAACTGTTCAGGAAGGCAAATGCGAGCCCGCCGACCAGCAACAGCTTGTACGGGGATGGGGCAGTCTTCCAGAAGGGGAAGATTCCCTGGTAGGGGATTTTCCTGGCCTGTGGCGGCCGCTTCCCTTCCCGGGGCAGGAAGAGGGTGAGGCCGATGGAAAGGAGGCCGGGGAGGAATGCGACGAGGAAGAGGGCGGCATACTCGCCCGGGCGATGGTAGAGCCATAGCCATGCGAAGCCGGCGCCCAGGAGGGCCCCGAACGTGTCCATGGACCGGTGGAAGCCGAAGACCTTCCCCCGGTTCTCGGGTGCCGCCTCGCCGGCCAGCACGGCATCCCGCGCGCCGCCGCGCATGCCCTTCCCGATCCGGTCTGCGAGGCGGGCCGTGAAGACCGGCCAGAGTGCAGGAAACAGGCCCATGACGGGCTTCGCGAATGCGGAAAGGCCGTATCCCAGGCGGATGAAGAGGTTCCTGCGCTGTAGCTGGTCGCTCAGGCTCCCGAACCAGGCCTTCCCGAATCCGGCCAGGAGCGCGGCTGCGCCTTCCAGGAAGCCGATTCCAGCGGCATTCATTCCGATCCCTGCCAGGAAGAGCGGCATCACAGGATGGAGCATCTCGCTCGCGAGGTCAGCGAAGAGGCTGACCAGCGACAGGATCCAGATCGTACGGGTGAGGAAGCGGGGCATGGGAGAGGGGATCGCAGGGGAGGCCCGGGGACGGGGAAGGCTGCATGGACCGCCATCCGGTGGATCCCGTGACGGCAAGCCTTGTCAGCCTTCCTCGTCGCTGGATCCCCCTCAGGAGGCGATCTTCAGGTTGAGGGTGTCGATGCGTGAGAACTTTTCCTTCGCCCAGGCGACATCCACCACGAATTTCGCCTTCTTGCTGTCAGGCAGTTCATACATCGCATCGAGCATGATCGTCTCCATGATGGACCGCAGGCCGCGCGCGCCCAGCGCCAGCTGGTCGGCCTTGTCCACGATGAAGTCGATGGCCGCATCCTCGATCTCCAGCTCCTTGCCCTCCAGTTCGAAGAGCTTCTGGTACTGCCTGACCAGGGCATTTTTCGGCTGGGTGAGGATGTTCTTCAGTGCCGCCTTATCCAGCGGCTTCATGCTCGTGAGCACTGGCAGGCGTCCGATGATCTCTGGGATCAGGCCGAAGCGCCGGAGGTCGGATGGCTGGGCATACTGATAGATGTTCGTCTCGTCGTACTTCTGGGTGTCGGAGGTTTTGAAGCCGACACTCTGCACCGCGATGCGGCGCTGGATGATCTTGTCGAGGCCATCGAACGCGCCCCCGCAGATGAAGAGGATGTTGCTGGTGTCGACCTGGACCATCGTCTGCTCGGGGTGCTTGCGGCCGCCCTTGGGTGGAACGTTCGAGACGGTGCCCTCCAGGAGCTTCAGCAGGGCCTGCTGCACGCCCTCCCCGCTGACGTCCCGGGTAATGGACGGGTTGTCACTCTTCCGGGCGATCTTGTCCAGTTCGTCAATGTACACGATCCCCCGCTGGGCAGCCTCCACGTCGTAATCCGCCGCCTGCAGCAGGCGCACCAGCAGGCTCTCCACATCCTCGCCCACGTATCCGGCCTCCGTGAGCACGGTGGCATCGGCGATGCAGAAGGGCACGTTCAGGATCTTGGCGATCGTCCGGGCCATGAGCGTCTTGCCGGTGCCGGTGGGGCCGAGGAGCAGGATGTTGCTCTTCTCCAGCTCCACATCGCCCGCGATGCCCTTGGCATTGATGCGCTTGAAATGGTTGTACACGGCGACGGCGATCACGCGCTTCGCATCGTCCTGCCCGATGACATAGTCATCCAGGTGCGCCTTGATCTCACTGGGCTTCAGCACATTCAGTTTCTTCGAGGGGGTCTTCTTCCGGGATTCCTCCTGGATGATCTGATGGGCCTGTTCCACGCAGTGGTTGCAGATATGGGTGGCGCCGAACCCGGCGAGCAGTATATCCACGTCCTTCTTCACCCTGCCGCAGAAGGAGCATGAAGATGATTGTTTTTTCTCGGCCATGACTGTGTCTTCCAGGAGTGTTAGCGTTTCAGGACATCATCGATCAATCCGTATTGGCGGGCCTCCTCCGCGATCATCCAGTAGTCACGGTCGGAATCCTTCTCCACCTTCTCCACCGGCTGCTTGCTGTGGTGGGAGATGATCTGGTAGAGCTCGGCCTTGAGGCGCTGGATCTGCTCGTGCACGATGGCGATGTCACTCGCCTGGCCCTGGGCGCCTCCCAGGGGCTGGTGGATCATCACGCGGGCATGCGGCAGGGCCGTACGCTTGCCGGCGGCGCCGGCGCAGAGCAGGACCGCCCCCATCGAGGCCGCCATGCCGGTGCAGATCGTCCCCACATCCGGGTCCACGTACTGCATCGTGTCATAGATGGCCAGGCCGTCGTAGATGGATCCGCCGGGTGAGTTGACATAGATGTTCACGTCCGCCTTGCGGTCTGTACTGTTCAGGAAGAGCAGCTGGGCGACCACGATGTTCGCGACATAGTCGTTGACCGCGGTCCCGAGGAAGATGATCCTGTCCATCATCAGGCGGGAGAACACATCCATGCCGATCACATTCAGCTGGCGCTCCTCGATGATGTTCGGGGTCATGTTGTACAGCGTGCGGTTGATCTCGCTCGTGTAGCGGTGAAGGGACATGCTGCTGATGCCCCGGTGCTTCACTGCATAGCTTTCAAATTCGTTTTGATACATATTTCTTCTCTACTGTCTATGGGTCTTATTTCCTTGAATCCTGTGCCTCAGTGGGGCCTGGCCAGCACCTCGTCGATCAGTCCGTACTGCTTCGCTTCCTCCGCGGTCAACCAGTGGTCGCGGTCGGAATCCTGCTCCACCTTCTCGATCGGCTGGCCGGTGTGCCGGGAGATGATCTCATAGAGCTCCCGCTTCAGCTTCTGGATCTCAGCATTCACGATGGCGATGTCGCTGGCCTGCCCGCGGGCACCGCCCAGGGGCTGGTGGATCATGACGCGGGAGTGCGGCAGCCCGGTCCGCTTCCCCGCAGCGCCGGCGCAGAGCAGGACGGCCCCCATCGAGGCGGCCATGCCCGTGCAGATGGTGGCCACGTCCGGCTGTACGATCTGCATCGTGTCATAGATGGCCATGCCATCGTACACCGAGCCTCCCGGGGAGTTCACGTAGATGAAGATGTCACTGCTCTTGTTGGTGCTGTCCAGGAAGAGCAGCTGCGCGACGATGATGTTCGAGACCTCATCGTCGATGGCCATGCCCATGAAGATGATGCGGTCCATCATCAGCCGGGAGAACACGTCCATCTTGGCGATGTTGAGCTGGCGCTCCTCGATGATGTTGGGTGTCATGTTCGTGAATGGGCTGGACATGGCCTTGGAATAGCGGTGCAGGGTCATGCTGCTGATTCCCTGGTGCTTCACGGCAAATTTCTCAAATTCGTTCAAGTACATTGTTGCAGTATTATCTTGACTAGACCGGAATGAACAAAGTTAGGGATATTTCCAGAATGCAAAGCCAGTCGCCTGGATTCGCGCGCCGGGGAACATCCCGTGGATTCCCCGGCGTTCCATGGATGGAAACAGCCGAGGGGAGAGATTGTTTTCGTGAAGCAGGGGGGAGCCCCATTTCCGGGGAGGGGGCTTGTCACAGCCGGGTGGGCAGGGGTGCCAGTGTCCAGGCAAGAAAAGGGCTGCGGATCCGGTCTCCCCAAGCGGTGAGGCGGATCCGCAGCCCTGGATGGCCGCAGGCGGCGGCTCAGAGGCACCGGACTACCGTTTGTCCGCGTTGAGCTTCTTCACGATCTCGATGAATTCCGACCCTGTGACCTCTTCCTCCCGGACCGGGTACAGGGTGTAGATGTGCTGGAAGACATGGTCTTCCAGTTCCTCGTCGAACAGCCGTTCCGCCCTTTTCTCATCCTCCAGGAAGTACTTCACGAAGCTGTCCAGCTTCGATTCGTCATCCCCGATGATGCCCCCAAACTGTGCCCGCATGATCGCCCTGGCGCGGTTCTCCAGGTGTTCCCGCTTCACGGGCACCGCTTCGTTCTCCGCTTGCATTTTCTCCAGGATCAGGCTCCACTTGAAGGCGCGGAGGATGAGGTCAAAGTTCTGGTCGATGTTCTGCTCGTTCAGCTGTTCACGGGTGGCAAGCAGGTACCTGCGCAGGAAGTCATGGGACAGTTCTATCTCCGTGCCCCGGATCATCTCATCGGTCACCTTGGCACGGTGGAGCTTGATGGCTTCCATCCGGAGCTGGTTCTCGATGTCATGGGCGACCCTGTCCCTGAAGTCGCTGAGCGAACCCACCTGGTCGGGGCCATACACCGTGTCAAAGAACTCCTGGTCCAGGGCAGGCTTCTCGATGCGGTTGATTTTCATCACGATGAAGACGAAGGATTTCGCTTTGATCGCTGCGAGCTCCTCCTCGGAGAGGTCCCTGACCTGTTCCCCGGAGACATTCGTTTCCCAGAGATTCGCAATCTGGCTGTCCTCGGTGAAGAGATCCGCCATGGTCAGGGGAATCCGGTCCTCCGCCTTCTTTCCATCGCCCATCTCGGCTTTCAGGGCCTCGCTGAGCACCTTTTCCGGCTGGAGCGGAAACAAGCGCTGGAGGCCACCCTCCACGTCGTGGCCCTGCCCGTCCACCTCCACGATCTTGCCGAAGAGGGTATCTCCCGGCTCGCTGGAGTCTGGATTGGTCATGGTGCCATACTGGAAGCGCATCTGTTCGATCTCCTGGTCGATGGCGGCCTCGTCGGCCAGGACCTTGTGCAGCACGTGCTCGCCTGCGACGGCGTAGTTGATCTCGAAGGGGGCTACCAGGCCCACCTCGTACGAGAACTCGTAGGGGATTTCCTTTTCAACATCCAGCTCCAGGGTGATGTCTTTCGCAAGGGGCAGCGGCTCGCCCACCAGGGGCAGCCGCTCTGTCTGGACGTACTCCTGCAGCGACTTGGTGATCAGCTGGTTCAGTTCCTCCAGGAGGAGGCGCTTTCCGATCATCTTGCGGACCATGCTCATGGGGATCATCCCCTTTCGAAAGCCTCGCACAGTGGCCGTCTTGGCAAATTCCTTCAGCGCGGCGTTCACCTGCGCACGATAATCCTCCGGAGCGACGACCACAGTCAGAATGCTGGTG
>JBJOPY010000239.1:0-2523 GCA_046050405.1 Bacteroidota bacterium
TTTGAAGTGATGACGCAGAAGATGCCCGACCTCCACATCGGCTGGTTATGGAGAGGCCATTCAAATGACAAACAGGATCCAGGTTCGAATCTGGGAAGGGCGATTCCCTATTACCAAAAGGTGATCGACCTCCTCGGGTCCGATCCGGAGAAGATCGCCAAGTACAAGACCCACTACATCACCGCCCTTCGCTACTTCGGGGTCTACCACACGCTGGTGAAGAAGAGCTGTGCGGAAGCGAAGCCGTTTTGGCAAAAGATCCTCGACCTGGATCCTGCGGACTCAGGTGCCAAGAACGGAATGGAATTCTGCAACCAAAAGGGAAAGTAATCCACCGAATGCTCTCCCGAAACTGCCCGACCGGATGGACTCCGGTCGGGCAGTTTTTCGTAGCGCATCGCTCCCCGGCTTCCTGGGGGGTTTCCGATCACCTTGGCAGAATTCACTACCTTTGGCCTTCCAGGAAATGAATAGCATGCGTGTCGCGTTGTATCTGTTCGGAGTGCTGCTTTGCCTTGCAGTCACTGACTGCAATGGCAAGAAACCCAGGGATCCCCAGAGAATCGTCTCCTCGGCAGAGCCCTTCCCCACGCCTGCGGAGAAGGCTCCGCGTGAGGTTGGGAAAGTCAATGCCGCAGAAACCGTCTCCGGATCATCCTCCACCTATGCCTACTACCTTCCACAAGGGTACGCGCAGGACAAGCCAGCGCCTGTCATCCTCTTCTTCGACTCGCATGCCCGCGGGAAAGACCCCGTCACGCGCTACCAGATGCTTGCAGACCAATACGACATGGTCCTCATCGGCTCCAACAATTCCCGGAACGGCCAGCAAATGCACCAATCGCTCTCATGGTACGATGAACTGATCCGTGACGTGAAGGCAAAATTCGCCGTGGACGAGGGGCGGATCACAGCCTGCGGGTTTTCAGGCGGCGCACGCGTGGCCGCCATGATTGCACAGCACAGGCCCGCAGTGAAGAGCGTCATTGCCTGCTCGGCCGGCTTCCAGCCGAGGCAGAACGACACCTTCAGCTACTATGCGGTCGTCGGCTTGGAGGATTTCAATTACCAGGAACTCCGGCAACTGGAAAGGGTGCTCGACCAGGGTTCCCAGCCGCATGTCGTCAGTTATTGGGACGGAGGACACGAATGGCCGCAGCCCGGCGTCATGGGTGACGCCTTCGAATTTGTCTTCCTGAGAACCCTGCCCGAGGATGACCCGCGCAAGGATTCCTTGGTCAGCGACGTTTTCAGGCGGTTTGACCTTGCAAAAAAGGGAGGGAGGGCTTCGGCCATCGCAAAGTGGAGGGCCTACAAGCAGCTCGTGGCAAAGCTTGACGGCTTGGCCGACATCTCTGCCCACCAAGCCGAAATCGAGATAATAATCGCCAGCAAAGCATGGGCTGCAGATCAGGCACTGGAGGAAAAGGCTGCGGTGGACGAAAGCGCACTCCGGGAAATCTATGTCCCGCAGATCGGGACCAAGCGTGTAGAGGATTGGCGGAAAATGGCCCATCAGCTTCGTACCGCCCACGGAAAGAACCAATGGCCGCAGCATCAGATGGATTTGCGGGTGCTGAACTTCTTGAGCTTGAATGTATATTTCCAAGTGGACGGAGCCTTGAAGGCGGGCAACCTCCCTCAAGCGGAACACTTCCTGCAAATCTACGCCATCATTGACCCGGCCAATCCCGAACATGCGTATCTGAAGGCGGTGTTGCGAATGCGGCAAGGACGGCATGCGGATGCGCTGGCGGCGCTTCAGGCGGCGCAGCGCCTGGGATTCAAGGATGCTGACCGCATGGCCACCGATCCTGAATTTGCTGGATTGCAGGGTCAGCCCCTATTTTCAGAACTGGTGGAGCAGATGCGCACAGCGGGGTAGCCTCATGCCTTGCAGGATGGCCCGCCACCGGGGCATTTTTGCGGGAATCCTGCCGGTGAAGGGAAAAACCACTATTTTTATTCCTTGAATGCGGATAATCGCCGAGATTGAATGAAAAAGATTGCAGCCATGGGTTGGATAGGCTTGGTCCTGACGGTTTCTGCACTGGATCTGCCGGCACAGTGCGGGCCGGCGGGTGCGCCCGTGAACGAGCTCGGGATTCGGCTCGCCAGTCTCACCAATGCCAGCAATTTCGGTGGGAAGTATGTTCGGGAACAGAGCGCGAACCTTGGATTCCTGAGCGGAATCCACTACAAACGCTATGGGGCATGGGGGGCTTTTCGCACGTCGATGGGAGTGACCCGGTATGATTACCAGGAGCGCCGGGGCTGCCCTTCCTGCCAGACAACGAATGGCAAGGTTTCCGGCGTGACGCTTCGCGTCGGCTATGAATGGTTTGCCGTCATGGGGCCGTTGGAGCCTTATGTAGGCTTGGATGCCATGGCCGTCTTCGGGAATTACACAGGGACGACCTACGGCACGAATGGCACGAACGATTCGGAATTTTCAGAGAACCGGTCGCGGCGGGGGATGGGGATCAGTTCCGTGGCCGGTCTTCGATTCTTCCTCAACTATGC
>JBJOPY010000240.1:0-2528 GCA_046050405.1 Bacteroidota bacterium
ATCGGGTCGGCCATGGCCTGCTACGACAGTGCCCTCCGGTATGCCCGGGAGCGCATCCAATTTGACAAGCCGATCGCGAGCTTTCAGCTGCAGCAGAAGAAGCTCGCAGAGATGATCACGGAGATCACCAAGGCCCAGCTCCTCACCTACCGCCTCGGCCAGCTCAAAAACGAGCACAAGGCGACCAGCGCCATGATCTCCATGGCCAAGCGGAACAATGTGCAGATGGCATTGAACGTCGCCCGGGAGGCCCGGCAGATCTTCGGGGGCATGGGCATCACGGGCGAATACCCGATCATGCGCCACATGATGAACCTGGAGACGGTGATCACCTACGAGGGTACCCATGACATCCACCTGCTGATCACCGGACACGACATCACGGGGATTTCAGCGTTTCGCTGACCGGCTGCCCACTTTTCCCCTCATGACTTCCCGCGGGCTTGCGGGGAACTGGAAAGTCCGGGGGAGCAGGCTCCTCCCCTCTTCCTACGATTCTTCGCCCAGCTCCAAGCGCGGTCATCAGGCACTGGACAGGTACCCCCTCTCCTGGCCTGGGACCATTCCGTGGGAAATTCCGGTCCATGGCGAGGGTTTCCGGTTCACGATCCTCTGCGCCGGGGGGCTGCCGCCACCCTGGATGCGCCCATCTGACTGCATCCTAGCCCCTCTCCACCCGGCACGACCATTTCCAAACCAGTCAGGAATCTCTACCTGTACTGTGACGTCGCCCCTGGTGCATCGTCTCCGATGCTGGGACCTTCTCCGTACTTGTTTTTCAGGTACGTGTCATACTTGTCGCCATAGTACCCGATGCGTTGAAGGGTGGCTTCAATCTCACACCGCTCCAGTGAGTCTGTCTCGCGGATGTGTTTGAGCCATAGGATGCCATTGTGGAGGGTGAATGCGACCCCATAGAGCACGTCATTGATTTCCAGGACCTCTTGGTAGTAATCCCTCCGGCGATCTTCCAAAGGAAGCCGCATGATCGGCGAAATCACTTGAAAATAAGAGCGACTTTCCCACTCAAGGTAGCAGATATCAATCCACACACTCACGGAGCCGCGTTTCAGGTTGTATTGGCCAGGATAGGTCCCACGGCATCGTACAGGATCGAGCCCGTGATCATGGATGATATCCTCCACCATGTCGAAGTATTTTCTAAGATCGGGTTGCATACTTTTCGCTGAATGACGGTCAATGAGGTCAGGGACGGATGAAAAATAGATTCAATTCATAATTCAAGGGTTCAAATATATGCCTTGGGGAAGACTTTGGCTAGTACTGAATCAAAATCCTTCCCAGTTTTCGGTCCCAACCCGGCCCCCGATGGCCTCGTTTCGCAGGAGGATCGGATGGGCCCGGCAGCTCCCCCCGGCAATGAACGCACTTGAAAAAAACCAGAGAAGAATTTGGAAAATAGCGTCACATGAGTGATATTTGAAGTGTTATCTCCTTGGATTGAGAGAATGATTGAATTCAGTATCACCAAAGCAATTTGAAATATGACCCAGCCCCAAGTAGCCATCCGCATTGACGGGAAGAAGCTGAACACCTTCACGTCGCTGACCCTGCACCAGTCCATGTACGACCACCATACCTTCCAGCTGGTGGTGGGGCATGACATCATCGAGGACGCCGGGAGCCATGTCCTGGACCGGTCCCGGTTCTGGAGCGGGAAGGACTTCCACCTCAGCTTCGGGGACAACGAGTTTGCGGGCATCGTCACTTCCGTCGCGATAGGCCACCACCACGGGCTCAACGGCGACCTGGTGGTCTCCGGGGCCTCCCCCACCATCCTCCTGGAGGCCGGCGGGCACAGGCAGTCCTGGAGCGACAAGACGCTGAAGTGGATCGTGCAGGACATGGCCGACAAGGCGGGCGTGAAGGCCGACGTCTCGCCCACCCACAAGGAGACGGTCGAGTACATGGCGCAGTATGGGGAGTCCCACTTCGCCTTCCTCCGCCGCCTGGCCGCGACCTTCCAGGAGTGGATGTACTATGACGGCAGGAAGCTGGTGTTCGGAAAGTACCCTGGCGGCGGCGAGCCCGTGAAGGTGGTCTATGGCCCCGACCTGGACCAGATCGGGGTCGAGATGAGCCTCCTGCCAGTGCGCCGCAAGGCCTATTCCTACCACTCCGGGATGGACGAGATCCTGCACTCCGAGGCCTCCGGCCACGTGGATGGCCTGGACAGCATGGGCAGCGTGGCACTGGGCACCTCCAAGAAACGTTTCAGCCTGGCCCCGCAGGGGCCCGTGCCCATCCGCGTGCCGGACAAGTACAGCCTGGACATGGCCGTGGAGCGGCTGCATGCCGCCGATGCGGCGCGACTGAGCGCACTCACCGCCTCGGGAACCGTCATGTCCCTCCGCCCCGGGGTGGTCGCCGACATCTCTGCCGCCGTCCCGGACCACAAGGACTGGAAGCTGAGTCCCTTCGGTAAGTACGTGGTGACCGACATCCGGCACCATTTCACGGGGAACGACACCTACCACAACAGCTTCGAGGGCATCCCCGCCGGGCTG
>JBJOPY010000241.1:0-15480 GCA_046050405.1 Bacteroidota bacterium
ACGTTGTTCTTACGGCGGCAAACCCGTTGGGTTCGCTTGCCGCCCGCAACCTTGCTTCTCCACCGAGAATTCCTGAGGGGGATGCGCGCCAAATCCGAAAGCGACACAAGATCGCACCTGATGCGACAATTCGAGCCATTTTGCGACCATTGTTAGCGGGCCGTGTGTTACTTATGGGGATATTTGTCCGTTGCGGAGATTTCCAGACCCCCTAACATTGCAGGCAAGGGATACAAAACCTGCTAAGATATGTTGGTTAAGACGTTTGGAAGTGCTGTACAGGGTGTAGATGCCTTTACGATCACGATGGAGGTGAACCTGAGTTTTCCATTTGGGTTTGTGATGGTGGGCTTGCCGGACAATGCCGTCCGCGAAAGCAAGGAGCGCATTGCAACTGCGATCCGCGAGGCAGGACTGGAATGGCCGCGCCGCCGGATCACGGTGAATCTTGCCCCCGCAGATGTGCGGAAGGAGGGTTCGGCGTATGATCTCGGGCTTGCAATCGGTGTCCTCGCAGCGAGCGGGCAAGTGGAGCATGACCAACTGGACCGGTATGTCATCATGGGGGAGCTCTCATTGGACGGAACGCTTCTGCCGATCAAGGGATGCTTGCCCATGGCGATTCAGGCCCGGAAGGAGAAATTCAAGGGAATCATCCTGCCGATGGTCAATGCAAGCGAAGCTGCCATCGTGAACAACCTGGAAGTGATTCCTGTCAATACGCTCCGGGAAGCGGTGGATTTCCTCAACAAGAAGAAGGAGATCCCCCCGTTGGTAAAGGATACGCGCGAGCTGTTCGAGGTGGCACGCAACAATGAGGAGCTCGACTTCAGTGACGTCCGCGGGCAGGAGAGTGCCAAGCGGGCGCTGGAGGTCGCAGCCGCAGGGGGGCACAACCTCTTGTTGATCGGGGCGCCAGGTGCGGGGAAGACGATGCTGGCCAAGCGAATCCCGACAATCCTGCCGCCGTTTACGCTGGCTGAGGCGCTGGAAAGCACCAAGATACATTCCGTGGCAGGGAAACTGGACGAAAATGCCTCCCTGCTGGCCAAGCGGCCGTTTCGTGCGCCCCACCATACGACCTCGGACGTGGCACTCGTGGGCGGGGGCAGCTATCCGCAACCCGGGGAAGTCAGCCTCGCGCACAATGGTGTGCTCTTCCTGGACGAACTCGCCGAATTCAAGCGCAACGTCTTGGAGGTGATGCGGCAACCCTTGGAGGAACGCCTGATCACCGTATCGAGGGCAAGATTGTCCGTCCAATTTCCTGCCAACTTCATGCTGATCGCTAGCATGAATCCCTGCCCGTGCGGGTTTTACAACCACCCCGACAAGGAATGCTACTGTGGCCCGCAGGCCGTGCGCCGCTATCTTGGCCGGGTGTCTGGCCCCCTGCTGGACCGCATTGACATTCATCTGGAGGTGACACCCGTCAAGTTCGATGCCCTGGTGTCCCGCCCGAAGGGGGAGTCCAGCAGTGACATTCGTGCCCGGGTGGTGGCTGCACGCGAGCGCCAGCAGAAACGGTTTGAAAACCATCCCGAACTTCACAGCAATGCCATGATGCCGCCCCGGATGGTGCGTGAAATCTGCAAGATCGACCGTGAAGGACAAGAGCTTCTGCAAAAGGCGATGGACATCCTTGGGTTTTCCGCCCGGGCATTTGACCGCATCCTCAAGGTCTCCCGGACGATCGCAGACATCGAAGACAACCCGAAGATCCTGCCGCAGTACGTGGCCGAAGCCATCCATTACCGCAATCTGGACCGCGAGAACTGGGCAGGCTAGCTGTGCGAACCGGTGGTTTCCCTGTACTGCCGCTCCCTGTGCATCCCCAAGGACGCACCAGCATAGCGCCGACGCGTCCTTGCATCGAAACTGATTCGCGGGATCAACCGAGCTTCTCCAGCAAGAAGGCCTTGGCTTTGTCCGTGCAGTTGTAGTTGTCGCAGATGTAGCGGACAGTACGGGCTTCCTCCTCCGTGACGACACCGTCGGCATCGACCAGCCCCCAGATGATGCCTGCATCGTCATAGCTGATACGGCCATCGCCTGCACCGCCCGTCAGCTTTTCTGCGGTCTGAAGCAGGGCCAAGTCATAATTCACGCCTCCGATCGTCCTGTAAACATGCTCGGCCAGAAATGCCTTGGCCTTATCGGTACAGTTGTAGTGATCCAAGATGTATTTCACGGTGCGGTTCTCGACCACTGTGATTTTGCCATCACGCAGGGCATCCGCCCAGATTTTCTGGGCATCCTCCATTGAAATGCGACCATCGCCCACACCCGCCACGGAGGGATCTGCCAGTTCGATGAGGGATCTGTCCAGGTGAATTCCATCAATAATTTTGTAGTCAGCCATAATCTATTGGTAATAAAATAATTGGAAATTTTAATCTCAGGAAAAGTCAATGGAATTCAGCAATCCACGACATGATGTCCTAAAAATAACGAATAAACCAAGACACGTGGACGGAAAGCAATCCCGATCGGACAACGATTTTCATTGGAGATGGTCTCCGTCCGATTCCTTTCCCTTTTTCGATTCTTCTGTTCTCGCGATTGATGTTCGTTCCGGCCAGGCACCCCTGATATTCCCGGTAGGGTATCGAAAAAAACAGCAATTTTGCACGGCAGTGCAGTTTAAAGAGCTCATAGGGCAGAAGAAAGCCAAGGATTCTTTCTTGAGAATGGTGGCAAAAGGTCGTGTGCCGCATGCACTCATTTTGAAGGGAAAGCCGGGCATCGGCAAGCTGGCGTTTGCAAATGCCATCGCCCAATTCGTGAATTGCGAAGCACCAAAGGGGAACGACAGCTGCGGAAAATGCACCAGTTGCTCAAAAATCCGCAAGGTCATCCATCCTGACGTCCGATTCATCCTACCCATCACCTCCCAGAAAGTCGATGGCAAGAATCCGGTCTCTGACGACTTCATCCCACAGTTCCGCACACAATTCGTCGCCAACCCCTATTTTTCATTCAATGATTGGGTGGGGACGATGCAGGGAGAGAACAAGCAGGTGGGGATTCGCATCGCCGAAATCCGCGAACTGAAGCGCAAGGTCACGCTCAAGGCATTCGAGGCGATGTACAAGGTGGTGATCATCTGGAATGCGGAGAAGATCAATACGGAAGCCGCCAACGCGATGCTGAAGTTCCTGGAGGAGCCCCCAGACCGAACGATCATCATCTTGACCGTCAGCGACACCTCTGCCTTGCTCACGACCATCAATAGTCGCTGCCAGAGGATCCAAATGCACCGCATCGATGATGCCATCCTGGCTGCGCATCTGAAGGCAGTGCATCAATTGCCTGAGGACCGCGCCCTGCAAATCGCCCAGCTGGCGGAGGGCTCTGTTTCGATCGCTGAGGAGATGATCCATGAGGGCAACCGCCCCCTTTCGGACTTGTATATGCAATGGCTGCGCTTCTGCCACAAGGGCGAATTCGGCGATATCCAGGATATCGTGGAGCAATTGAGCAAGGAGACCAAAGAGTTCCAGAAACTATTCCTCAGCTTCGCGCTGCAGAAGCTGCGTGACTCCTTGTTGTTTTCATTTCATGCTGACCATTTGGCGGCAACCACTACAGGGGAACGTGAATTCCAGCAGAAATTCAGCCGGTTCATCCAGCTCAACGGAATCTCTGAGCTGAGCAAACTGATGGAAGACAGCTTGTACCACATCAGCCGCAATGCCAATGCCCCCATGGTATTGTCTGTGCTCTCTCTGCGGATTCATTCATTGTTAACGGGAAAAGTATTAATTTGATGGATTGTTTTTGGCGTTCTTTCGGATCGAAAGAACAAAGGAACGATCCTATGAACAGAAGAAGATAGACAAATATGGGATGTGGATCATGTTCGACCGGAGCCTGCTCAACCGGGGGCTGCGGACAAAAAGGCGGTTGCAAAACAGGCGGCTGCAATAAATTGAATTCCTATGATTGGTTCGATGGCATGCAGCAGCCGACCCAGAGCGAATTCAACAATGTGTACGAAGTCCGTTTTAAAAGTACACGAAAGGAGTTTTTTCGGAATGTCAACGGACTCTCCCTGATCACAGGAGACTTCGTGGCCGTGGAAAGCGACCGCGGCTTCGATGTCGGTCAGATTTCGCTTGGCGGCATCCTTGCCCAGCTCCAGATGCGCAAGAAGAAGGTGCGCGGTGGCGTGGAAAAAATGAGGAAGATCTACCGGCGCGCAACCAAGGATGACCTTGAAAAGCTGCAGCTAGCCCGCTCTCGGGAGCAGGAGACCTTGGTCAGGTGCCGCGAAATCGTCAAGATGCTGAAAATCGACATGAAGATGTCCGAGGTGGAGTACCAAGGCGACAACACAAAAGGAATCTTCTATTACATCGCAGAGCAGCGGGTGGACTTCCGCGAACTCATCAAGCTCCTCGCCAACGAGTTTCGAATCCGCATCGAGATGAAGCAAATCGGCCTTCGCTTTGAGTCGGCATTGGTCGGAGGGATCGGATCTTGCGGTCGAGAGCTCTGCTGCTCCACCTGGCTCAGCGATTTCAAAACCGTGAGCACTGCCGCCGCACGCTATCAAAACCTCTCCCTGAACCCGATGAAGATTTCGGGGCAATGCGGAAGGCTCAAGTGCTGCCTGAACTTCGAGCTCGACTCATACTTCGATGCACTGAAAGACATCCCAAAAGTGGATCGGATCGAAACCGACCTCGGAATGGCCTATCTGCAGAAGACGGACATCTTCAAGCGCACCATGTGGTTCAGCTACGCCGGCGACAGCTCATGGATTCCCATGGAGGCCGACAAGGTGATGGAAATGTCGGCGATGAACAAGAAAGGGATCAAGCCTGCCTCCCTGCATTCGCTCGATAAAGTGATCGCCGATGAGGACAAGGAAGCAGATTTCGTGGACGTGGTGGGTCAAGCGGTTTTCCGTGAGGATCCTAAACGCAAAAAGAAAAAGAAGAACAAGACGGGCGGTGACCGGTCTGGCAGCAAACCGAATCGCCCAATGGAGAAGGCGATGGAAGGCGCTGACGGAGCACCAAAGAATCCTGAAGGCAAAGAACAACGGGAAGCAAGGCCTCAGAGCGAGCGTAGGGATCGATACGCTCGCCCACGTCCCCAGAATCGGGAAGGCGGCCCGAAACCACAAGGGCAGGAACACCGTGGGCCAGGATCCGAAGGTCAAGATCGGCGCAGCTCCAAACCCCAGAACCAGCAGAAGCAGGGTGGCCCACGCCCCCAAGGACAAGACCAGAGCGGCTCCAGGACACAGAACCAGCAGAAGCAGGTCGGCCCTCGCCCCCAAGGGCGAGACCAGCGTCCGTCTTCCCCGCCCCGCAATGAAAACAAGCCAGGCCCCGATCAAAAATCACAATTGGAGGGCGGAGGCGGTCAAGGCCCCAATACGAGTGGCAGAGATTTCCGGAACATTAGCAAGAAACCTCCGGTAAATCGCAATCGCGGCGACGAGGGTGGCAACCAAAGCGGTGGCAATCCCCCTTCCGCATCATGAGACACCGTCGCGGTTGCTGGCCATTGGTCATGGGTGCTGCGTTGATGATCCTGTCAAGCTGCTCGAAACACTTTGCCGAGAAGGAAGCCCGCTTTGAAAACGCCTGCTGGGCGGCAAATGACACCCTGCGACTGGAGTTTGAAAGCAAAGACACTTCGCAGGTCTATGCACTTGCCTTCCCGCTTGCGGTCACCGAGGACTATCCCTTCCACAACATCTACCTCCGCGCAGTGGTCACCCCGCCATCGGGGGATCGATCCATCCTTCCGGGTGAGTTCATTCTCGCAGACCGCTCAGGGGCTTGGCTCGGCGAGCCCTCGGGTGACGTGGTGCGGTTCGTGCTGAAGGTCGGGGACGGACTACGTTTCGATCAAGTGGGCACGTACGGCATAATGCTGGTTCATTTTATGCGGGAAGAATTGTTGTGCGGAGTGGATGCAGTCGGCATTTTGGTTGACCGCGCACCCGTTCAGGGCGGCACATAGCCATCGCATCCGAGTCCATCATACCTGCACGCCCAGCACTCCCTGCAACCGCTCCAGTGCCATTCCGCGCGACCCTTTCAGCAAGATGAATTCATATCCTTCCAGATCGTAAGTGATCTCATGGATGGCTTCTTCCAGGCTGGGATAGCTCTTCGCAAGGACATCCTCAGCCTGACGTGTCGCATGAAAGACCGGCCCGATCCCCACGACGAGAGCGTGCGGAAGCTGTTCACGGGCGTAGCTCCAGATGCCCGCGTGGAGGCCCGCCGAGTCCGCTCCTAGTTCAAACATGTCTCCAAGCACCAATGCTACCTTTTCTTCCCTCCGCTCGACGATGCTGGCAATGGTTGCGCGCATGGAGGAAGGATTGGCATTGTAGGCATCGAGAAGGATCTTGCGGTTTTCCTGAAGATGGAGCTGGCTACGGTTCATTCGGGGCACGTAATTCGCAAGGGCTTTCTGGATGTTGGTATCAGATATTCCGAAATGCTGGGCGACGGCGACGGCAAGCAGTGCATTTTCGGCATTGTGCCGACCAAGTAGCTGGATATCAACTTCCAAGATATTGCCGCGAGCCATGATTGTGATGCGTTGGGCGTGGTCGGTCTGCACCTGAGAGAGAATCCGGTAGTCGGAGGCGGATCCGCCGTAGGTAGTCCGGTGGATGATTCCCTCTGCGGTTTCCACTACACGGGGATCGCCTTCGTTGACGAATGCATGCCCGTTATGCTCCCGTATGAAATCAAACATTTCTCCCTTGGTGCGTTGCACCCCTTCGATGCCGCCCATGCCTTCGAGATGGGCTTGTCCGATATTGGTGATGAGCCCGTGGGTAGGCAGTCCGATGTTCACCAGTTCTTCGATGTCATACTGCTTGTTGGCACCCATTTCGATGACGGCGACCTCGGTGTCGCCCGGCATGGCAAGCAGGGTGAGCGGCACACCGATCTGATTGTTCAAGTTGCCTTGCGTCGCATATGCCTTCCGCTCCGAGGCAAGGACGGCGTGGACAAGCTCCTTCGTGGTCGTCTTTCCATTGCTGCCAGTAATAGCCACGAAGGGAATGTCAAAACACAGCCGATACCGACGTGCCGTGTCCTGCAATGCCAGAAGCACATCAGGAACGAGCAGATAACGCGGGTCGCCGGCGACCACGGCTGCGGGAGAATCGACGACGGCATACGCTGCTCCCGATTCCAAGGCCTTTGCGGCAAAAAGATTGCCGTCAAAGTTGGCTCCCTTCAAGGCAAAAAACACATCGCCCTTCCGGATCTTTCGCGTGTCCGTGCACACAGTTTTCTGAGTAATAAAGGCATCCCAGATTCTAGATGAAGGCATCTTGCTTTCCATGATTTTATGTTCAAATTTAAGCCTTCAGTATAATCTGTCCAATTCCTGTCGCGCTTTCTGCTGAGCCTCCCAGTCTCAAGGGTCGCCTACCTGTAATGATTCGATTTATCCCAGTGACATCCAATATTCTACAGGCGTACAAGTGGCACAAATCAGCCTGTAGAGGTGTGGGCACCTCTATGCACTGAGATTTTCGCTGTCAAAGGGCAACAAAGAATGAATACCGTAGAGGGAGGCATCATCCCGGCTTTCATACATCGGCCATCCTCCATTGGGCGAGACAAGCAATTGTGGGAGTTGTCCAGATGCCTGGCCTTCCTATTCACGCTATGTCGATCCCTTGGTGGACTTGGTGGTTCAGTAGGGAGGAGTTCATCCTGCGTGCTGCAAAAAGAAATCGGGCCAGAAGTTGTCTTCCAGCCCGATCGTAATATCCTTGATAACCGATAATCCTAGAATGGGCTTCCCAAACGAATCATGGCGCATCGGAAGCCGATCATCGCCGAGGAGGAGTCTGCATTGTAGAAGCGGCGCGATCCAGGCGTCAGGAAATAAGCCACATCAGCCCAGCTGCCTCCGCGATACACCTTGACGTTGTCGAACAGGCTGTTGTTCGGCTCATTCGGGTCGGGATTGAAAAGCAACGAGTTCTTCTCATTGTAGGTGAAGTCATCCAGCCATTCGTCAGGGCGCAGTTCTGTGCGGTCACGGCGACGGACAGGGTTCAGATCCTCCACATCCTCGCCAGAGAGTACCCGGTAGGTATCCATGGTCCATTCGCAGACGTTGCCAGCCATGTTATAGACACCGAAGTCATTCGGATAGAAGGAACGTACCGGTGCGGTGATCATGTACGCGTCTGTGAAGTGACGGCCATCGCCACCAGCCCAGCCGGCATAGTCACCACGCCCACGCTTGAGGTTGGCACGGAAGCGGCCTTCGTGATCGCGAAGTGATTTGCCTTCCCAGGGATAGTTCTCTTGTTCGAGGAGACCACGAGCAGCATACTCCCACTCCGCCTCGGTTGGCAGACGATAGGCCGGATATAGAACGTCATCTGGGTTGTTTTCCATGATGGTTTTGTTGACGATCACAGTCCTCCATTTGGCATACTCGTTTGCTTGGTGCCAATTCACTCCTACCACTGGATAGGTGTTGAAGGCGTCGTGTGCATAATAGTACTGACTATAGGGGTCGTTGAAGGCTAGGTCGCGGAGCCAGACTGTGGTGTCAGGATAGAGCTGACGGTGCATGACTTCACCAGAGTCCTTCAAGATGTACCAAAGGAATTCCTTGTAGTCCACGTTTGCAACTTCGGTCTCATCGATGTAGAATGAGTGTACCGTGACTTGACGCTCGCGATTGTTCATCGTATACTCGATGTCTTTCTCTCCCCCACCCATGATAAAGGTTCCCCCCTGCACAAACACGAGACCTGGGGCAGGATCCATTCCATCGAATTTGCGAACCGTAAAGCCGCCCTCCTCGTTATACCTCAGCCCCGTCTTAGTGCTGTTTTTGCCGACAAAGTTGATGTTTTGCCCGCCTCCGCAGCCGAAGAGGGTACCCATGATTGAAGCGATCATCAGGTAAAGCAAACTTTTGTATCTCATCTGTAGTAACTTAAAAAAGGATTACAAAACCATTCTAGCAGTGCCTATCATTCGGTACTAATTCAAGCAGGTAACAAAGATAGAAGGATTCAATATCTTGGACAAGGCAAATTTCGGTGCCTGAAGGAAGACGGCTTGTTGCGCTCAAACTCCAGGATCAATGCCAACTCGTGCGAACCCCCGGTAATACTGTTGCCCAGAGCTGAAATCGTGTAATCGTAGGAGTAGCCTATCGAGAAAATCCCCTGCCTGAAGCCGATCAGGCCTGCAAGCATATCCGAATTGACAAACCGGCCATCAAAGTTGTTGTAGTTGGTGCGGAACCACATCCCGAACACCATCGGGTTGATGTTCACATACGCACCTATGTTCAATTGATTGAAATTGCGCTGCTTCATGAACAAAAACGCAGGTGAAATGCTGATCTTTTCCGGATCATTCTGTGGGCCGACAGGAATGCGAAGGCCTGCAGTGACAGTGTACCTGCGTGGCAAGCGCAGCGAGTCGCTGCGTGAAGTTGTAATGAAGGATTGATATGGCTCCGTCAGGTGATGAACGGAAACCCCAGCCCAGGCCATCCTATTGTAATAAACCGTGCCAAAATGGACATCAGGATTGAAGCGACTGGCCTGCGGGGGAACCTCTTGGGTTGCACGAACGAAACCCTCACGTGGATCGATCTGGTCAGAGAAACGGAGTCTCGTCAAGTCAATGCTCGATTGCTCAATTCCGCCACCCAATCCCAGACGAAGATGCTGTTCATACCCCTTGCGTCCAAATTGCATCGCGAAGGAGTAATTCACATTCATGGTGAGCTTGGAGAGGTTCCCTTCCCCGGCAAGGTCTCTTGTGATCGTCCCGCCAATCCCTTGCTGCGTTTTTGCCCTTCCGACCAGAAGAGGTTGGTCGTATGAAGCAGCCTGCTGCCGATAAGAGCCAGGAACTGCAACCCACTGTGCACGATAGTTCATCGAAACCCTGGGCCCCAATGCCGCACCAGCAAATGCAGGATTCAGTATCTGCTGATTCGCATAAAACTGAGTGTACTGGGGATCTTGAGCGTATCCTTGGCCGATTCCCGCCACTGCGATCATGGCCAGCACAAAATTACGCTTAATGCCTTTCTTCATATCACAGTGCTAAAGTGTTACAATTCGTTGCTTTTTAGCTCTGAGGCGATAAAACGTCGATCAATCCGCCCAGCAATATTCCAGTCTGTAAAATTAATGAAAAAATCCAAGCCTCATCCGGCAACCAAAAGTGCGCCAACCCATCATCTCCTTCTCGTAAGCCTGTGTTATTCAAATGCGATGAACCTCCAGTCGCAAGGGATCTGGAAACCCAGCCTTTTTCATCCCCATGTATTCGAACAGCGGCGGCGAATGCAACGCAAGGACCAGGCACGCCATTTCCCGACCATCACAGGCTTGCAATGGTGCGTTATACGCCACTCAAGGGAACAACCGCATGAATACCCCGGTAGGTAGTCGCCTTCCAGACCGTTCCGTCAAGCACAGCTCTCCGATCTGAAGGTTATCGGTTTGTGATGGCTTGAAATAGCTTCGCCCAAGGTTCTCCAGAATCAAGGACGAATACCCCAAGGAATATGCATTCAACACCAAGAAGCCATGTGAAGGAGCCAATATCGCAGCCACTTGACGCATCAGTTCGTCGATCTGATCCTCCAGCTTCCACTTCTCCCCCTTGGGCCCATGTCCCCAGGCTGGCGGATCCAAGATGATCCCGTCATATACATTGCCCCGCTTGGCCTCGCGGTGCACGAACTTGAAGGCGTCTTCCAGCAGCCAACGTATCCCATCGAGCTGGCTCAGTTCCATATTGACCGCCGCCCAGTTCAGGACCTGCCTGATCGCATCGCAATGCACCACCTCGGCACCACCCGCCCTGGCGGCCAGGCTCGCACCTCCTGTATAGGCGAACAGGTTCAACACTTTGGGAGCCTTCATGGATTTGCAGCGTTCATAAATGAAATCCCAGTTGACGGCCTGCTCCGGGAATATGCCCACATGCTTGAACTTCGTGAGTCCAAGACGGAACCGCAGCTTCATTCCGCCCTTTTTATAGCCTATGATCCACTGCCCGGGCATGTGTTTGTTGTGGCGCTCCCAGTCACCTGAAGCGGATCCGTCTTGGATGAAGCTGGCGTCAGCCATTTTCTTCCATTCGCTTTCGGGGAGGGTCGGACTCCACAGTGACTGTGGCTCCGGGCGGATCAGCACGTACTTGCCGAACCGCTCGAGTTTCTGCCCCTTGCCGGAATCGATCAGTTCATAGTCCAGAAAATTCGTGGGGGAAAGGATGTGGATCATGCAAGCCTGCTCTTCAGAGCAATTTTAGCCCTCTTTCGGATATCCGGCACTTTTTTTCAGGACTGAAGTCCATCGGCTACCGAAGAGGAAGCAGTGGTCGGGGTAGCAGGATTCGAACCTGCGGCCTCGTCGTCCCGAACGACGCGCGCTACCGGGCTGCGCTATACCCCGCCGTGATTCAGCGGGTAAAGTTAAATCTGTTTTTCTATACTCCGTAAGTCCGTACAAATTTTACCCTTCCACCGAATGCCCTTTCGAGGCATCAAGCTCAGGGAATCTCGGCGAGCTTCACCATCAGTCCTTCTAGAAGATCCCTTGCCACGGCACTGGTGCAGGTATAATTGTTGGCCATCATTGCAAAACAGAGTCGACGCCCGGAGCGGGTTTCCACGTACCCGGCATACGTGCGCACACGTGAGATGTATCCGCTTTTCGCCTGGATCCTGCCTTCCGCTACCGTTCCTTTGCAAATGTTCTTGAGCGTTCCTGGATCCGAGGCAAGACCTGCAACAGGGAAGGAATTGAAAAAATCAATGAACCAAGGCTGGGAAGCATTCAGCAGAAGAATGGATGCCAGCTGGCTGGGAGTGATGCCGTTGTAACGGCTGAGGCCGCTGCCATCTATCATTTGCAGGCCATCCACTGCGATTCCCTTACTCCTCCAGAACTCCACGATTGCCTTGATGCCACCATCGTAGGATCCGTCTTTCAGGAGTACGTGGCCGATCATCTTGACGAGATGCTCGGCATATAGGTTGATGCTCTTCTTGTTCAGCCAATAGACGATGTCCCTCAGCGCCGGTGACTCATGCGTGTAAAGGGCGATTCTGGCGGGGGGGAGATTCCTGCCCTCCAAAAGCAGGTGCCGTAGCGTTGTGGCCTTGCCGGTGACAGCGACGGAATCGGCCAAGAGTGCGTTTCTAAGGGATTGCGCAGCGAACAATGCAGGATCAGGAAGCGATCCTTTGATGGAAAAGGTGTCCCCAAGGGGCACGGTTCCGCGCAAGTAGCGAAGGAAGGTGTATTCCGATCCATAAATGAAGCCATTGTCACCCGAAGCACTGCCGCCCGTGCGCATTTCATTCACGAATTGAATGTCTGGCATCGGCGGCTTGGTACCTACGAACCTCGCCTTGGAGCCAACCGACTTTCCAGGGACAAAGAGCACCTCGTAGCAATTCTCATTGAAGCTCAATCCGCAGGCACCTGCCCCGTAATAGTTGCCGATGTCATTCCAAACCCAGGTGCCAGGCACCAGGGCGTCCTCGAAGATGCTGGCATCGCCGATGATGTCTCCCTCCACCTTTCTGACACCCATCTCCTTCAGTTTCCCCACCCACGTCGCAAGAAGGCTGGGCATGTCGGTTCCCGGTCCATAGCGGTCAGAGCCCAGGCTTGGGTCGCCCCCCCCTTTCAGGATCATATTTCCTTGAAGGACTCCGTCCACGATACTGCCATCATGCTCTAGGACGGTTCGAAATCGAAAGCCAGCCCCCAGGATGTGAAATGCCGCTGCCGAGGTCACGGTCTTCAGCGTGGATGCTGGCAGAAGCGATTCCTCTGCGCGTTCCTTTTCCAGCAAGGCGCCTGTTTCCACATCATACAACGCAAAACCAAACTGTCCATTGCGCATTCCGGGCAAGCCCCTGATCCTCGCAAGCTCCGCATGAACCGCTTGGGTGTCAATGGCTTTGATCGGGCTCTGTGAGTGGAGGTCTGTATACAGGAGGGACAGGATGCCAACCCAGACAGCAAATGGTAGGCGAATTTTCTTCAGGAAATGCATCTCGGGCAAAGATAATTCGGTTCTCCACCATAGTATCCACATACTTCATGACCAGACACGACCAAGTGCAGCCGTCACTGGCCATCCGGATCCTCGCGCTCGAAGCGTGCTGTGAAGAATGTGGTGCCGGACTGCCCCAGACACATGAGTCCCGCCCCCCCGGGAGGATTCAGTGAATGCCTTGCACTACCCTTCTGAAGGAATGTCAGACGGCACGGTTCATTTGCCAGGAGGTGCGTGTGGCAGACGCCGCCGTGTCCTAGTGTCCTTGATCCTCGTAGGGAGAATCTTCATTGGTGTACTTTTCGCGCATCGCGTAGATAGGATCCCATCCACCCAGTCCGGTCACAAGCGGATAAATCGCAAATATCCCGAGAAGGGCAACGGCGTTGTGAAACAAGCCGCCCATCACCGCAGCGAAAACCATCGCGATGACCACCCGAATGATACATTCACCTATACTGATATTCGCTTTCATAATCTTTTGTCTAAATATCGTTCGAATAACAATTTTGATCGGTACATCAAATCTGCGAGGCTGCTTCTGGCAGAACGATGATGCTTGTCAGGGTGGCAAATGACTCTTGTCAGCAGCGATTCCGCTAGCCTTTTTTTCCGGTCACCGTGCAGCGATTCCGCTGATTCGAAGGTTCGAAATGCGGCCTGCCCGGACGACCGATTATTCATTATCTTCGCTCCGCCCATGTCAGCCCGGATAATCTTGATTCCTACCCCGATCGGCAACCTCGAAGACATCACCTTGCGAGCCATACGCTTGTTGAAGGAAGCGGACATTGTAGCGGCAGAGGACACTAGGGAAACCGGGAAGCTTCTCAAACTCCTCGGCATCGACCGCCCTTTGACAGCACTTCACCAGCATAACGAGCATCACAGAGTTCGGTCATTGCTGCAAAGGGTCTCCGAACAAGGACTTGTGCTAGCGCTCGTTTCAGATGCTGGTACGCCCGGAATTTCAGATCCTGGGTTTCTCCTGGTGAGAGAGGCCATCGCCGCGAAGATCCTGCTGGAGGTTCTGCCGGGCCCCACCGCCTTTGTACCCGCGCTGGTCGCAAGCGGGATCCCGTGCGACCGGTTTGTCTTCGAGGGCTTTCTTCCACAGAAGAAGGGACGCATGACCCGTTTGCTGTCCTTGCAGGCCGAAACGCGAACCATGGTGTTCTATGAGTCCCCTTACAGGATCCTGAAACTGCTGGAGGAGTTCGAAAAGCACTTCGGCCCGGGCAGGGAGGTGGTGGTGGTGCGCGAGCTGACCAAGCTGCATGAAACCTATTACCGTGGGACGGTTCCCGAGGTGATCCATCAATTGAAAAATGGCGTTCTCAAGGGGGAGGTGGTCGTCGTATTGGCTGGAAAGGACAAACCCTGATGCCCGATCCCAAACTAGACCCCGTACGTGGAAGTGGAAACGGCATTGACCGATCAGGGCGTGGGTTTGCGGACTTGTCTCTCATGCCATCGTATGGCACGGAACTTATCTTGGAAAACTTGCTGATACACTCAGCCTTCTGGCGACATTGGTCGGACCGGTGGCGCACCGTCCACAAAAATTAGGAAAAAAGAAACATGAAGACTCATCAAGAGCTGACCGAAACCCTCGTCCACGAAGTCCAGCAAGTCATTGCCGAGGTCGCTTCCTTCATTCTCCATGAACGGCACAACTTCGACCCGGGGAAAGTAGAACACAAAGGGCCTAGCGACTTGGTTTCCTACGTGGACCGGAAGTCTGAGGCGATGCTGCGCGCTGCATTCGAGAAGATTCTTCCAGGTGCCGGATTCATCGGTGAGGAATCCGGCTCCCATGATGACCAGGCCGAATGGCGATGGATTGTCGATCCGCTTGACGGCACGACCAATTTCGTACACAACCTTCCCATCTACTGCATCAGTGTCGGATTGCAGCACTATGGGGAGACACTTTTTGGGGTCATCCATGATGTCCCCCACGGAGAGGTTTTCTGGGCGTTGAAGGGGCAGGGAGCCTATCTGGGAAGCAGGAGGATTCATGTCAGCGAGGTGGGTGAAATCAAGGATGCCCTTCTCGGAACAGGCTTCCCAATTGCAAAACTTGACCGGTCAAGTGCCTATATGGCAGCGATTCAGGAGCTTCTCGAAACATGCCATGGGGTCAGGCGGCTAGGGTCTGCAGCGATCGACATGGCGTATGTGGCCTGTGGGTGCCTGGACGGATTCTTCGAGATCGGCCTGAAACCATGGGATGTCGCTGCCGGCTCATTGATCGTCCGTGAAGCCGGAGGTGCTGTGACCTCCATCGAGGCAGGGGGCGACTTTCTGTTTGGGCGGCAGATCGCAGTGAGCAACGGCAAGATTCAGCAGGCCATGCTTCATATCCTCAGAAAGCATTTGGTACGTTAAGGTTCTCAAAATATGAACCGACGGG
>JBJOPY010000242.1:0-6842 GCA_046050405.1 Bacteroidota bacterium
GAAATTGAAAATCTGCGGAATATATCCCGGCTTCTTGATGACTACTGCGTACTCCTTGTCCGCATCCACTTGTGAGGAATAGTTTCCTTGTGCATCCGTGGAAATGGACTTTTCTGTATTGGAGATCAATCTCACCGTGGCACCAGAGATCGGGGCCTTGGTGTTCGCATCGGTCACCGACCCCGAAGCTGAAAGTACGAGCTCGTGCTCGAGGACCATCTGGAAGTTCACGTCCTCAAAGAGACTGATTTCCGCGGTAGAAACCTTCTCCTTCGTCTGCAGGTAGGCTGGTTTGCTGGCAGAGACGAGGTACTCCCTTCCGCTTTCCGCCAAGTGCGTGAACTTGCCATTGGTATCGGTGGTGTACTTGGCTTCCTTGTTATTGGCATCTAGAACCGTAACGGCGACACCCTGCATCGGCTTTCCAGTGCGCTTGTCCACGATTGTTCCATTCATTTTGGGTTGATGCTTGAATTGGTAGATGTCATCGTTCCCATTTCGATTGGATGCAAAGTAACCCATGGATTTTCCAGGCATGCTAGCCACGGCGAAGTCATCCGATGCACTGTTCAGGCCATAACCCGCATTGATAGGTTTTCCCCAATAACTGCCTTCCTTGGGAGAAGAGAAGACGTCCATCCCGCCAAATCCAGGCAGCCCGTCCGAAGCAAAATACAGCACTCCCGAGGGATGAAGAAAAGGATATCTCTCGTCGTCTTCCGTATTGATGGTGGATCCAAGGTTTTGCGGGACGGACCATCCGTTGCCTTCCCGCCGAGTGACATAAAGGTCTGTACCCCCGAATCCGCCGGGGATGTCAGAAGCGAAAACCATCGTATTCCCATCTGGAGAAATGGACGGGTGTCCACAGCTGTAGTTTTCACCGTTGAACTGAAATTCTTGGATGTTCTTCCACTTGCCATTCAAGTATTCGGCGGAGAGTATCTTCAGCCTGCTCCGGTTGGCGGGTGCAAAGCTGTGTTTGTTTTTCACATAGAAGCTGCGGGTGAAATACAGCTTTGATTGATCGGAAGTCAGGGTGGCGGGGCCTTCGTTGTACTTTCGGTTGACCTTGCCTTTGACCGGCCTTATTTTCAAGCCCGACTTTGCCTTCGGGTCTCTCTCAACATAGAAAATGTCGTAAAAACCGTTGTTGTTTCGGAGATTCACGATGCGCCGCGCACCAGTCCGCTTTTCGGCAACAATGAGATGCCCTTGCCGATAGGGCACTGCGCCGAACTCGGAGTGCTTGGTATTGCAAGGCTCATTGGAAATCTTGTACCTTAGGCTGTCCTTCCTTCCTTCTTGGGCAAAGTCGCAAGACACGATCATGCGCTTGGCACGTATCGGATTCTCGCCAGTTTGGAGATAGGCGTCGAACCATTTGCGGGCTTCGGAAACCTTGCCATTGGTCTTCAGCATCTGGCCATAATACAGCTTGTCAATGGGGGCGGAGCCCTTCATTTTTACAGCCTCGCCGTACCACTTCTCCGCATTCTTTGTATCGGAGAGCTGTTTGTAGGCATCCGCCACACGTTCCATTGCCCTAAGGTCTTTCATCGTGGTGAGCCCCTTTTCATAGTGCCGCACGGCACGTGGATAGACCAGTTGCTCGTAAGCTTTGTCACCCGTCTTGATGTGCCTGTTTTGGGCAAACAGTGAGCCTCCCAGCAGTATGAGGCAGAGGAAAACGGACAGCAGGGTAGATAGACGCTTCATCTTAACAGTCGGATTCTTGAAGTGCATTCCTCACTTGTTCATGGGTTAAAAATATCGCGGGGAAATCATGGATTTCCGTTTGAAGTTTAGGTCGAAGCCCAGCATGAATTCATGCGAGGCATTTCCATAGGTGCTGAGCTCAGAGGTGACATAATCAAATGCATACCCGAGACGCAGCCACTGCAAGGCCTGGATTTGCGTCATGAAGACGACCGCATCCTCAGTTCGAAAGGATGCACCCAGCCATATCCTGTCCGCAAGCAGGACATGCGCATTGAAATCAAACTGAACACGGGTGCCAGGGACATATTTCACCAAGATGGACGGCTTGAACTTGAGGAAAGACTCCTCTTTCCCGAGAACCACGCCCGTCGTGAAGAAGAAATGCCGGCTTTGCGCTGAAAGCGAGGCAGAGTTGTCACCGCTCAACCGATGAAGCACGAGCTTGGGGGTGGATCCGCCCAAGTAGAAATACCTGGTATGAAAGAAGAGCCCCGCTCCGGCGTTTGGCAACCATGAATTGATGGAATTGCCATTGAAGGAAGGGTCAAGCCCCACTGAAGACGGATCAATGGTGCTGCCTGTGCGGACACTGCCAAAATTAGCCCGGTAATTGTCCAGCGAACCTTGAAGGCCGAGAGCCAGCCGGGCATGCTCTCCGAGATGGATTCTGAAGGCGTAGGCGGCACTCAACCCGTTCGTCTGGGTGATGCCGATGCGGTCATTCACGAATGAGAGTCCGAACCCATGTTGGTCATTCTTTGAAGGAGCATGGAAGGAAAATGAACCCGTTTGTGGTGCCCCGTTGATCCCGACCCATTGCTTGCGGTAAATCATCGTGGAAGTCAGGTAGCCCCAGCTGCCTGCATAGGCGGGATTCAGCACTTGCTGATTGAACATATACTGGCTGTACATGGGATCCTGCTGTGCTGTCGCGGCCTGCGGCGCAAGGAGCAGTGAGACCGCGAAGATGAGCAGAAGTCCTGTGGAACGCATGCCCGATAATAATTTCATCTTTTTCATTTCGGGATCGTTAGCGGTTGATGATGAGATAATCGCTGAACTCTTTGCCATTTCCTAGATTGAGAATGTAGAAGTAGGTGCCATCGGGCAATTCCGCGCCTGAACTGCTGATCCCGGCAAAGGTATTGTCGTAGGGTGCCTTCTCATATACTTTCACCCCGTAGCGGTTGATCACGAGCAGGGAACTCTCCTGAAAAAAGGAGATGTTCTTGACCTCGAACCGGTCATTGACCCCGTCCCCGTTGGGGGAGAACCCTTGGGGTATGGCGTCCATGTCTATGGTTTCCACATAGATGGAATTGGAGAAGAACTCACTGCAACCGTTAGCGTCCGATGCCTGCACCATGTAGGTACCTGTGGCAGTCGGCAGGTAAATGGCACCTGTCGCATCCGGTATCGGGAGGCTGTCCTTGTACCATTGATAATTCTGCGAGGAAGTAGCCGACAGCCCGTTGGCAACGATTGAGATGGTGACAGAGTCGATTTCAGGGTAGGCATACAAATTGACCTGGTTACTGACACCATTACAGCCATTGGAATCGACAACGGCGACACTGTACATTCCTGGGCCTACGTTGACTGTCTGTGTGGTGTCACCGGTGGACCATTCATAAGCGGCGTAACCGAGTCCCCCATCCAAGGTCAGTGTGGCAGAGCTGCAGAGAGAATCATCAGGGCCAAGGTTGATGGACGGGTTCGGATTGACAGCGACGTTGACAGTATCTCTTGCGATACAACCCTGAGAGTCTGCCACGGTGACGACATAGCTTCCGGGGGTAAATATCTGGAACGTCATCCCAGTGGAATTGTCTGGCCAGCGGATGGCCGCCCATCCTCCTCCGGGCGAGATGACTGCCGAGTCTCCTTGGCATAAGGCGAGGTCGCTGCCCAAGCTCACGGTAGGCTCTGGGTGCATACTGACGACGACTACATCGGAGGTGTCAGAACAAAAGTCACTGTCCCAAACGATCAAGGAGAATTTTCCCGAATCGGTCACCTGAATGCTGGCGGAAGTTTCGCCGCCAGGAATCCATTCGTAGGCAGGAAAGCTGCTTCCGATCCTGGAGATCGTGGTGGTATCGCCCTTGCAGAGCGAGTCTTTGCCCAAGATTCCGATCAAGGCGACAGGTGGTGCCTTGACCGTGAGGTATACGTTGTCGGAATCTACACAACTGAGCGTGTCTGTGACCGTCACGGAATAACTGCCCGTCCCGGTTACGACCAGGTATTCATTGCTGGAACCATCGTTCCAAGAATAGCTGGAATAACCCGCACCTGCATGGATCACATCGGATCCATCGGTACAGAAAACCCTGTCTGGCCCGAGATCGACCTTCTTCGAGGAATAGCTGACGGTGAAGGAATCGGAAGATACAGATTGGCAAAAGTATCCGAAATCAGCCACGCAATAATACAAACCGTCACCAATGGCGGTGAACTGAGTGCCTGTGGCACCTGGAACCGGAAGGCCATTGCGGTACCATTGGTAGCCCAGGGCTTGGATATTCGGGACAGACAGGGGCAATGAGCCGGACACGCAAATGACGCTGCTGCCCGAGGGAGTGATCGGAAACGTCTTCAGCCGGTCAAATTCGTTCCAAACGAAGGACGAAGGATCGGTGGAGGCACCGCGACGGTACCAGATCCGCATGGAAGGATACACGCCACAGGAGTCCATTGTCAATGAGCCGGATCCTTGTTGGCCGAGGGGGCCATGGACCACATCGCCACAGCTGCCGGGACATGGCGTCGAGGGTGCACAAGTATTGAGGAAATGACCCCCGGAGCTGGTGTACCATCCCGGATGACCACCTGCTGTAGCCGCAATCTCTTCGTCAAAGGAATGGAAGCCCATAGAAGCGGGAACATCGAAAGGCTGTGTACTGCCAGTGACCATATCGGCATTGTTGCTGACAATGAACTCGATCTGCATCGTATCAGCAGCATAGATCCTCCACCGCACGGTCGTGGCATTGATCGGGAAGGCATACCGCTTCGTAGCCACTGTGATGCTGGGTGTGGCAGTGTCAGTCCCCATGGAGTCATTGCCGATGGAGAAAAGCACCGAGTCAATGTCCGATACAGGTACGTTGGCGGACGGATTCCCATAGTACATCTGAATCCAAGTGGTGTCAGAGCTGTACAACTGAGGGACACGGACGATCAGCTCTGTGCTGGGGGTATTCAACCCGGACTGGATCCAATAGGGTATCTCGGTGCAGCAATCCGCGAGGGTGAACCGGATGTCCGAGCCATCGGCGTTCATCTTCCCTTGGTCAATCAAGGTTTGGGTGTCAATGGTAACCCTGACCTGCCAATCGTTGAGCTGGATGGACTCATGGTTGAGGATCGAGATGGGGCGCGAGTATTGCCACCCTTGCATGCACGGGTTCTGGGCGGGAACCGTGATTGCAGCCAAGAGGGGCAAAAAGAGCAGCAGGATTGGTAAAATTCTTTTTCTCATTTCAAAAGTCGTCACTGACAAAACAATATTCCTATCCACCTTGGACCGCACGATCAGCTTCGAAGCTAGGGGGGATTATATCCAGAGACCTCCAAATCTCGGATCATCTGAGCAGAATTTGTCCCCCTTTCCCTTCCATAGCCATCGTGAACGCGACACGATAGACGTGACCAGGGCGAATTTAGAATTCTATTTTGCTTCGGTCAAATCTTTTTCGTTGGAACGTTGTTTTTTTTCAATGTTCCGGTCTTGATCGACTGGGAAAATCTTCGCTGAATCGCCGTGGCTTTCTTCTGATTCCCCGGCAATGGGCGGGTACAGCACGCATGGAAGCGAGTGCGCGACCACCTTTGGTGACGATCCGTGGCCGTGGGATTGACGAACCCTGGACTTGGCCAGCACCCGAGTGTCAAATCCTCCGTTATGGTTCGACTCCCAAGTGATCTCAGGGTAGGGGGTACGCCTCGGGTAAGAGCTTGCTTCGATAGACCTTGGCTTTTTCGTAGATGCCCAATCTGGCATGGCGCGGGGATGGCGACGGCAGACATTCGACCCGCTGAAATTCAGGAAACCAGCGTCGGAAATGGCGCATGACAAATAGGCTGGTGCAGAGAATGGATCCTATCTTCGAGCGGGAGAGGAATGCAGACAGCAATTCGCGGTTGTCAGCGACTACCTCCAGGTTTTCATCGGCATTGCTGCCGCTTTTTCGGCGCACTGCTTGGAAAATGTCGGCGACAGCGATTCCCTTTTCCGCGAAGAGGCTTTGCTTGTCGGTTCTATCATTGAGTGGTGTATCGTAAACCAAGGACAAGATCCTCCAGAATTGGTTTCGCTGGGAACCGTAGTACCAGTCCCGTTCAGTCTGAATCGTTTGTGTCTGTTCCTTGCCTGGAAAGCTGCCCAGGATCAGCATCTTCGCATTTTCTGGGAGGAAAGGCTCGAAGGGATGCCGCTCTGTCGGGAACACGGGGACGATCTCTGTTGGATGCACGGGTTGATGCAAATTCACGCCTTCCTGGGCTTGCAATGCAAGCAATCCCGAGCAAGATTCGACAACACGGAGGAAAAGGACAAGTGGCTTACTGGCCAGTTCACCAACCTGTGCATCGGAAAGGGTCAATTCATTGCCAGCGATGCCCGATCCCAACGCATCGCCTTCCAAATCCATCTTCGTGGAGATGGCGAGGGTCACCCACATCCGTGAGGTCGAGATCGCAACCTCTTATAAGCGGCGCGACTGTCAATGCAAGCGGAGCCTTTTTCAGCCACGGTTGATCCCTCGCGACCAGGGCATTGGATTTTGATTCCAGATTCCAGAAGGCAGCGACGAGGAGGCATCTGCTACCGGATTCAAAGGAGGGAGTTTGGCCTTGGAGATGAGCTTCCCTTCCAAATTTGCAGGCCTGAGCCACCCTTGCGGTTGATTCATCCAGCTTTCAAATTCAAAACGGAAAGAAATCGCCACTCCCCGGAGGGTTGTGCGAATCCTCATTGATCCTTGACTGCCGCGTGATGGTTCCCCCATTCCCGTATCCCTGCTGTGCAAGGCTTTGCTCGAGACTGTGGTCGTCCAAGTCGCTAAACTTACCATACTTCTTAAGGAATTGAAGTTTGACATCCCCCACCGGGCCGC
>JBJOPY010000243.1:0-10492 GCA_046050405.1 Bacteroidota bacterium
CAGGATGAAGGCGCTCACTCCAAGGCGGAGCATGGGGTGTACCGTGGTATATTCTCCTTGGACGCTTGAATTCTTGGCATTTCCCGCCGCAAGGTAGAGGATGGCATAGAGGCAGAACCCGGAAACGGCTACCAAGACCAGCCGAAGGTTGATGTGCCTGGCCTTTTTGACAACCTTTTTCTTTCGCACCACATGCCCCACGATCCAAGCCAGATAGAAGTAAAGCCCCACCATCGCCGCCCCGGCAGCGATCGTTATGCACAGATAGGGGTTCCATTGCGTGTACTCGTACAGGGTCACCGCCCCCCGAAGCAGCAGGAAAAACGGCATCACCCATCCGACGATGAACTTGAGGGGCCATAGCAGGAAGGCGAGTATGGGGAGGGATCCGCTCGGTTTCTTCCTTGCAGCCATGGATCAGGGTTTCAGGCTGTAGATCGCACGAAGGTTGCGGCCGCGCTCCGCGTAGTCCAGTCCATAGCCGACGACGAATGTACCGGGGATGCGGAAGCAGTAATATTCCGGCGGGGTCTCCAACAGATACATTTCTTGCTTGAACAGGAGGGTGGCGGTGCGCACTGACCTCGCACCCTTGTGGAGGAGGTCGCCCCGGAGCCACTCCAGGGTACGTCCGGTATCCACGATGTCCTCCACGATGAGGATGTCCCGGTTCTCGGGACTGTTCAGCAAGTCAAGCAACACCCGCATCTGGCCGGTGCTCTGCGTGCCACCGTGGTAGGATGACAGCCGAACGAACTGCACCTCAGGATCCCAGTTCAGGTGACGCACCAAGTCGGCGGTGAAAATGAAGGCGCCATTCAGCACCGATACGACCAGCGGATCCTTGCCGCTGTAATCCCGATTGAGCTGACGGCCAAGGTCGGCGATGCGGGACTGGATGTTCTCCTCGGAAAGGAAGCCTTGAAATGTTTTGTCAAAGATGCGGATTTCCTTCATGGGGTGAAAAATCAGCTGCGAAGATAGAGAAAGCTGGGCAATGCCAGCCCGAACGGCTGCCCACCGGATTCCCATCCCTGGCATCCCCAAGGTTGGTTTTGAAGACATGGCGGGTGAGGATCAGGTCCGCCCAATGGAGGTGAAAGGTGCGACGGTGGTCGGACTGGAGGGAGGGGAGTTCACGAATGCCGCGAATTCATATTTCCCGCCTTTGTGAACAAAGGATTAATTTTGCGCTACGAGATAGAAGTAGTACCTGATTCCGAGGGACAAAAGTGTCTGACGCAATTAAGCACGAGTGTGGAGTGGGTCTGATCCGCCTGCTCAAACCGCTCAAATATTATCAGGAGAAGTACGGTTCGCCGCTCTGGGGTCTGAACAAGATGTACCTCCTGATGGAAAAACAGCACAACCGTGGTCAAGACGGGGCAGGGCTCGCCTCCGTCAAGATCCAGGCTCCGGCAGGCCAGCCCTACCTCCACCGCAAACGCAACAACTCCACCTCACCCTGGCAGTCGCTCTTCAATGGCATCCAAGAGGAGATGAAAGCCCTTGCACAGAAGTTTCCCGGCATCGAAAAAGACCCCGATCTGCTCCACAGGCATTTCGGGTTTTCCGGAGAATTGCTGCTCGGACACCTCCGCTATGGCACGCATGGGGACAACGCCATCGAATCCTGCCACCCTGTGGTGCGCAACAACAGCTGGCGCAGCCGCACCCTGGCCGTTGCCGGAAACTTCAATCTCACCAACGTGGATGATCTCTTCCAGTACCTCGTCGACCTGGGGCAGCATCCACGCTACCTCACTGACACGGAAACCGTCATGGAGAGGATCGGACACTTCCTGGACCAGGAAAACCAAGCCTTGTTCGACAAGTACAAGGCGCAAGGCAAAAACAATTTTGAAATTTCCCATCTGATCGCGGAGAACCTCGACATCCGGCGCATCATGCAACGGGCGGCCAAACGCTGGGATGGCGGCTATACCATGGGCGGCGTGGTCGGCTGCGGAGATGGCTTCGTGGCGCGTGACCCCCACGGCATCCGGCCGGCATACCATTACATCTGTGATGAGTTCGTGGTCGTAGCCTCCGAGCGGCCAGCCATTGCAACCGTATTCGGGATCGACTACGACGAAATCATGGAACTGGAGCCAGGCCATGTAATCACCGTCAAGGCTGACGGTCAAGTCATCAACAAGGCCTTCACGGAGGAGAAGGAAAAGAAAAGCTGTTCCTTTGAACGCATTTACTTCTCCCGGGGGAATGACCCCGACATCTACCGCGAGCGGCTCGCATTGGGCGACCTGCTCGTGCCGAAGATCCTGGCGTCCGTGAACCACGACCTGGAAAACACGGTCTTCGGCTACATCCCCAATACAGCCGAGATGGCATTCTGGGGCATGATCAAGGGGGTGGAAACATATATGATCGCCGAGAAAATCCGCAAGCTGCGCGAGCTGAATGGAAAGGCGACCGATGCCCAAATGGTGGAGGTCTTGAGCACAAGGCCCCGGGTCGAGAAAGTGGTGCTCAAGGACATCAAGCTGCGCACCTTCATCACCGACGACAGCACACGCGACGACCTCGTCGCGCATGTGTACGACATCACCCAGGGCACCATACGCCCGGGAAAGGACACTTTCGTCTGCATTGACGACTCGATCGTGCGCGGAACGACCTTGAAGAAAAGCATTCTCGGCATCCTGGCACAGCTCAAGCCCAAGAAGATCGTGATCGTCTCCTCGGGACCGCAGATTCGCTATCCGGACTGCTATGGCATCGACATGAGCCAGATCGGACGCTTCATCGCCTTCGAGGCCGCCATCGCCCTGCTCAATGACCGTGGCTTGTACGGCATCATCCACCAGGTTTATCGGGAATGCCTCGCCATGAAACAGGCCGGCCTCCTGGAGAGCAGAAACGCCGTCAAGGCCATTTACGATCCATTCTCCGAAGATGAGATTTCGCGCAAAATTTCCGACCTGCTCAAGCCGGAGGGAATCAGCTGCAAGGTGGACATCGTCTTTCAGCCGCTCGAAAACCTTCCCAAGGCCATTCCCAACCATCGCGGAGATTGGTATTTTTCCGGAAACTACCCTACCCCGGGAGGAAACCGGGTTGTGAACCAGGCATTTATCAACTACATCGAAGGCAAAAGCAACCGCGCCTACTAGGGCGGATACCGTTCCAGGGAACCTTGGAGGATGGTGGCTGAAACAAACAAAAACCACCCATCAATTGTCAGGAAAATTGAACGATCCATAATTTTGCAGATGAGTATGGCAATGCACGATAGCCCCGCCAAGAAGCTTTCCAAACTGATCGTGGTCGGCGACAAGGTCTTGATCAAACCCAAGGCAGAGACGGAGCGCACCAGGGGCGGCCTGTTCCTTCCCCCCGGCGTGGAGGAAAAAGAGGAAATCGGATGGGGCTGGATCATGAAAATCGGCCCCGGATACCCAATTCTCGTTTCACCGGATGACAGCTATGAGCCTTGGAAGGCCCCTGATGAGCGGGTCAAATATGTCCCGCTCCTGGCCAAGGCAGGCGATCTGGCCATCTTCATCAAGCGTGCTTCCTTCGAGGTCATTTATGAGGACGAGAAGTATTTCATCGTGCCGCATGCATCCATCCTCATGCTCGAACGTGACGAAGATCTTATCGGTTGATACCCCATGAAACGCACCATCCACATCGCCACCAGCCTGGACGGCTTCGTCGCCGACATCGACAATGGCATCCAATGGCTGAATGCGCTATCCACCCATCCGGAAACCTCGGCCAGGATTCTTCCCTTCATCGCCTCGGTGGATGGGACGGTCATGGGTCGCATCACCTATGAAACCTGCCTTGCGTTTCCAGAATGGCCTTTTCCGGGCAAACATTGCCTGGTGGTGACGCGGTCCCAGGCGCAACCCGCCACTCCGACGACAACCTTTGTCCTGCCCCAAGACATCGTCGCCCGGGCGGAAGCACTGGGGATCGAAAAGCTATGGATCGTCGGGGGAGGACAGCTGAACGGTTATATGATCAGCCGGGGATGGGTGGACGAACTCATCGTCACCGTGGCTCCGATTCTGCTCGGAAAGGGAGAGTCGCTCGCACCTACGCTCGAAAGCCACCAGCGCCTGCACCTGCGCGAAGTCCATCCGCTGGCGGATGGGTTCGTGGAACTGTGCTACGGATTGCGTCAGAACTAGGCCATTTCCTCAGAGTCCGATTCCGATCTGAAATCCGATCTTGGGATAGACGCCATTGTAGCCTGGTTCGATGACAGAGATGTTGGTGCCGGTGCGGATCTGACCGAACGAGCGCTTGATTCCTCCTCCGGTGTATAAATCCATGAAAAAACGATTCCCCATGGCAATCTGCACCCCGAGGATCACTCCGCCCGCCAGCTCATTGAGGCTTTCTGTCTGGGTGGTGTTCTGTTGGGTGAAATAGTCCCATACCGAAACTGTACGCTGAAGCAATCGGTGCGAGGCATAGGGGCCGGCATAGAAGCCCTTGAAATACCAGACTTCGCGTCCGTTTCTGGAGAAGTTTTGGGGAGGAACAAGGTACAGGCGGTACTGCAACTCCTCCTGCACCCCAAACTCCGGCGAAGACCCCACGTAATCGTATTCCTGACTCGACCGGGAATGCAAGCCCACACTCAGCATCAGGCTGCTTTTTTCCTCCCTGATCATTCGCTCGTAACTGAGCAGGAAGGTTCCCCCGATGAAATGAAAAGGACTGATCTTCAAGATACTCTTCACAGGGGGCTTTTCCTCTTCCTTGGGCGGAACCCTGGGCTGCGCAAAAGCAAGACCGCTCGTCACCAGCAAGACCAGGGGGGCGGAAAAAATCCACCTTGGGAGAAAATCAAGTTTCGGTTTTAACATCATGTTCTTATTGGTTTAAAAACGTCAAATAAATATCTGTGCCACCATTTCCATAGCTGGACGTCTCACCGAGCAAGGCCACCCTCCCGTCGGAAAGCAAGGCGAGGTCGCGCAATCGCTCTGCTCCAGAGCCTCCCGCGTCTGCAACGCTCACATCGTTTGCCAGGCCGTCACACACCACCACCCTGTAGTTGGAATTGGAATGACCCATATGATGTGAAAAATCCTCGTCATGTCCAGCGAATACGATCCTATGGTCCAAGGTTTCGACCACCCGCAAGTAGGAGGGGGAATCGTAGCGCAACCGGAAAGATAGCATGTTCAGCGCGGAATCGGTGAGAAGAACCCCATGTCCCTGGCTGTTCATCAAGGAAAAAACCACCCGACCGTCCGACAATTGTTCCACTGCAAGCGGAACGGTGCCATAACCCACATTGATGATTTCCTTCGTTCCCAGCAATTCCCCATCACTTCCGATCCTTCCAATCTGGATTCCATCCGACCCATAGGACATGGATGCCAGCAAAAACCCAGAATCACGGGTCATGCAAAAGAGTTTGGCAGCGGGTTGTGTGCCGAGGTTCGCGTAGGCATTGGACCTGACGAGGACACCGCTTTCGTCAAAGATCATGGAAACAGGACTGCCTTCGCCTGCGAATCCCGCGAAATACTTTCCATCGGCCATCTGGTAGAAGGCTGCACCGTGCAGGGTCAACCCTGAATTGGGGACGGCAATGGACGAAATGGTTTGCCAACGCACGTTGAATGAGGGATCCAGATCCGTAATTTGCATGAGCGAGGATCCTCCCGATTGCGGCCGGATGGTTCCCAGGATCATGTAATCGCCCATGGTGTTCCGGATGATTTTCCATCCCACCTCATCCTTCTTCCGCTCTCCGATACGCTTCGACCATTCCTCTTCACCGTTCAGGTTCACCTTGACCAACAGCATGTCATAGTCCGCTGCCTCCTCGTCCTGGCTTCCCCCGAGGATCAAAAAACCATCCCCGTTTGGCAAGGAGGCGATAGCCCCAGCCACTTCGTTCTTTTTCCCGCCAAAGGTGTACTCCGAATCCGGAGCCGATGGCCGGGGCTGCTCATTGATGCAGCCTGACAGCAATGACCCCAGCCAGAGCCCAACCGCAGCAATGGTGAATTTCGCACTCCGTCCCATTCTACAAAATTACGATCCTCCCGTGAAAAAACCAGAGAGAAAGACATTGACAGTGTTCCCGTCCCGGGCGCTGGCACCAGAAGCTGAAGGCGGCCAGAAATCCCAAGACGGCGAATGCGGAGAACCCTCGGAAGGGAAAGCCCGTTAAATGGGCACCGACGCAGGATGAAAAATGATGCAAGAGCCTTCAGCATTTTCGATGCCTTGAACTTCCCCACAAAAAAATCATTCGTTCGCCTTCTTTGGGGCCGCCTGGCATACGTGGCGGGTTTGCTCTTCGTGCTTCTGCTCGCAGGGGAGATCACCGCCCGGCTGATGGGATTCCGGCCGTGGGTGGAACCGAGCCAGCGGATCAAGATCCACCCGGGAGGGAGCCTGTATGCAGCTGACAGCCTGCTCGGCTATCGCGGAAGACCAGGAAGATACGAACTGCGGCTCCAAGACAGCCTTGATTTCACTGTCACCCATGATGCGGAGGGGTGGAGGGAGTCCGGCGCCACCTCGGACAGCCTTCCGCAGATTTGGGTTCTGGGTTGCTCATTCACGCATGGCTTCGGGGTCAATGATCCAGAAACCTATGTCGCTCACCTTCAGCGCCATATGCCGGACTACCGTGTCAGGAACTTCGGCATGGATGGCTACGGAACCCTTCAGAATTGGCTGCTGCTGCGGTCGCTGCTACGCACCGGCCGGAAACCAGCCCTCGTAGTCCTGAGTTACGGGTCCTTTCACGACCAGCGAAACACCGCCAACCGCTATTGGCGAAAGGCACTCCATGGCCAAGCGGTGGCAAACGGGCTCTTGTATCCATTCATCAGGCTGGACGACCATGACTCTCTCCATGTCCGCTACGGGCACCTGAAATATCATCCACTCCCACTACAGCGCCGTCTGGCATTGATGTCGCTGATCGAAGAACGTTGGAACCGAGGCGAAGACCACGGGTTGCGAAGCAGATACGTCACTGAAGCACTCATCCGGGGCATTGCAGATGCCAGCCATGGAGCCGGGGCACACTTCGTTTTGGCCGGGGTTTACCGGCATGTCGAAACCTCGCGCTTGCTTCGCAAGTTTTCGCTCGCGGGATTGCATACCGTGGACATCAGCCAGGACCTCAGCAACCCCCTGCTCAGGATTCTTCCCGGAAACGGGCATCCCAATGCCATGGCACACGAACTGATGGCCGACTCGCTTTACAGTTTTCTGCACCATGTCGTGCGCGCACCCTGAAAAGCCCGTCCATAAGTCATTCTTCCGCACATCCCTTGTATATGCAAGGACTTGCACGTATTTTCGCCGCTTCGGAAAAATCTAATTGTGCTCACAATGCCTGTGAACTTGAGCGACCCGGGGCTGTATTTCAACCGTGAACTGAGCTGGCTCAAGTTCAATGAACGCGTGCTGGAAGAAGCCGCCGACCTCAGCCATCCATTGCTAGACCGGCTGAAGTTCCTGGCCATCTTCTGCTCCAACCTGGATGAATTCTTCATGATTCGCGTGGCCGGTCTCAAGGAACAGCTGGCGGCGGGCATTCAAGAGTTGCCCGAAGATGGCCTTACACCCCACGAAACCATCGAGCAGATTTCCATCAAGGTTCACGAGGACATGCGCAGGCACGGCCAGCTGCTGAACGAGGATGTGATCCCTGCACTCCGGAAGAAAGGCATCCGCATCCGCTACTACACCACATTGACCAATGAACAGAAGGAAGAACTGAAGGCCTATTTCAAGGAAAAGATCTTTCCCGTCCTGACCCCGCTGGCGGTGGATCCTTCGCACCCCTTCCCGCAGCTCCGCAACCTGGGCATCAATCTCTTGGTGGAGCTGCGCGACCCGCTTCACAGGAAAGAAAAAAAGATCGCCGTACTCCCGCTTCCCAATCTTCTGAACCGCTTCATTCCGCTTCCCGGGAAGCACAAGGGCGACTTCCTGCTCCTGGAAGACCTGGTGGCGCCGCATCTGGAAATGCTGTTCCCACATATGACCATCGTCGGAGCCAATGCATTCCGCATCACCCGCAATGCGGACATGGACCTTTCCGAGGCAGAAGCAGACGACCTTCTGAAGCTGATCGAGCGCGAGCTCCGCAAGCGCCGGCTCGGCACATTGATCCGGCTGGAGGTATCGGACAAAATGCCCCCGGAAAACAAGCTTTTCCTGCAAGAGGTGACGGGCCTCCACCAGCGTGCGATCTACGACATCTCCGGCCCACTGGATGTCCCCGCGTTCATCCAATTCCTGGATTTGGATTTCCCGGAATTGAAAGATCCGGCATTCACGCCTGCACTGAACCCGAGAATCGCGAGGAGCCCCAATATCTTCGAGGCTATCCGCAAGCAAGACATCATCCTGCACCATCCCTACGACAGTTTCAACCATGTGATTGACTTGGCACATGAAGCCTCCCGGGATCCCGAGGTCCTCGCCATCAAGGTCACCCTGTACCGCACGAGCGGCAAGTCCCAGATCGTGCAAGCCCTCAAAGAGGCGACCGCAAAGGGAAAGCAAGTCACCGCCCTGATCGAACTCAAGGCACGGTTCGATGAGGAGACGAACATCGTCTGGGCCAAGGAACTGGAAAATGTGGGGGCCAACGTCATCTACGGCCTTCTGGGGCTCAAGACGCATTGCAAGCTCCTGATGGTCGTGCGGCAGGAGGAGGGCCAGATCAGGCGCTACGTACACATGAGCACCGGCAATTACAATGCAAGGACCTCACGCATCTACACCGACATCGGCATCATGACTGCCGATGAATCCATCGGGAAGGATGTCTCGGAGCTCTTCAACCTGCTGACGGGATACAGCGGACAGAAGGAATGGCGGAAACTGCTGGTCGCACCCATGAACCTCCGCGACAACCTCCTCAAACTGATCCAGCAGACCATTTCCAATTCCAGCCCGGAACATCCCGGAAAGATCCAGATGGTCATGAACCAGCTGGTGGATCCGCAGATGATCCAGGAATTGTACAAGGCTTCCATGAAGGGGGTGAAGATCGAGCTCGTCGTGCGCGGGGTATGCTGCCTGAGACCCGGTGTGCCGGGAATCTCCGAGAATATCACCGTTCGCAGCATCGTGGGACGGTTCCTGGAGCATTGCCGGATCTTCCATTTCCAGTTCAATGGCGAACGCAAGATCTATATGGGCAGTGCCGACCTGATGCAGAGGAACCTCAATCGCCGTGTCGAGATCCTCTTTCCGCTGGAGGATCCGGAATTGCAGGAACGTGTGCTTGAAATCCTGGAGGTCATGTTCAAGGACAATACGAAGGCCAGGATTTTACAGCAGGACGGCAGCTTTCAACGGGTTCCCCTCCGACGGAACGAGCGCAGTTTCAATGCCCAGGATTATTTCCTGAAACAAGCGGCAGGCCGGCAGCAGGAGGTGGACACGATTTCCAAGCCCGACTGAGCTTGCAAGCGGACGTCAGGCTCCGCCAGTGCCTGCGAGGAGGCGTTTGAAAAACCCCTTTACCGTTGCCAGCCCCAATGAAAAGGCCGGGCCAGGCGGCGGAAGTTCACCCTTCCATTCCGTCCCGCGGCGAAGATAATACTTGCCAAACGTGCCTTGGGTGATCCCCCATCTCTTGAGAAACTGGCCGGGGCCGTCGTTCTTTTTCACCTTGCCGGTGGACTTCGTCTGAAAATGGTAAACCCTGCTCCGGCCCAATCCCCGGAAATGGCGAACCCCGATCTGCCAAAGTTTCATGGAAAAATCAGGATCCGAGGACATCCCCGGGCTTAACTCCTCCGAGTATCCTCCCACGGCCTCCCATATCCGCTTCGGGACAACATTCAGGAGCCAGGTAGCACCGCTCCAGTCTGCCTTGGGCATTTTCGAGAAGCACTCCAGCAGGCCCTGCTCGTCGAACCGCTCCGCTTCCCGCCCGAAATCATGGGGAGCCAGGGCGCAGGCGTTGCCTGTTTCCAGCGGCTCGATCATCGTCGCCGACAAAAACCATCGGTCTTGCGGCATCGAGATGATTTCCTGCCATAGGAACCCGTCCCATCCCGGGAAGGCGTACATGTCATCGTTGATGTAGCAGAGATGGGGAGTCCTGGCAAGCTTGGCCACCGCATTGAGCGCATGGCAGACGCCCACATTCTCACGCGACCAAGTATGGTCGATCTCCTGGTTCCGCACCCATTCCAGCGACCCGCCGCTGCCCTCGTTCACATGCACGATCTGCTGATTCTGGTGATCCGAGTGTTTCCGGATACCCGCGACGCAAAGCGTCAGGTAGTCCAGATTGTTCCACGTGGGGATCAAGATGCTGAACTTGGCATCTTGGTGCGGGTCGTAGCTCTTGGCCTCGATCCTCATTCGGCTGCAATCTAGCGGGCTCGGCGGACATGGCAATCTTTTTACACATTAGGGAAATGCGGTCGGCATTTTCTAAATTTCCGCCGCTGATGGATGCGCTCCCAAAATCGGTGGATCTCGTCGTCGCCGTGGCGTGGATGCATCCCCG
>JBJOPY010000244.1:0-8256 GCA_046050405.1 Bacteroidota bacterium
ACACAGGCTTTCCATCTTCAGCCGATTGTCTCCGCAATGAGGGCAGGGCGCATGACGCATGAACCCCTCTGCCCATGTCCTGATCTTCTCAGATTGCGAATTTTGGTAAGAATCCCTGATGAATTCGGCGATCCCAATGAAAGTGATCCCGCCCTGCCCAAGGGGCTTATTGTCAGGCACGGCTTCCGATCCCTTCAGGATGAAATCTTTCACCCTTCGCGAAAGTTTCTTCCAGGGGGTTCCTAGCGAAAAATCGAGTTGCTTGGCAATGATGCGAAGCTGCTCAAACATCCAGTTGCTCTTGAATTCCCCGATCGGGGCGATGGCGCCCCGGTTGATGCTCAGGGATTCGTCAGGGACGAGGGATTCCATGTCCAATTCGTACACGAATGCAAGCCCCGTACAGGTGGGGCATGCTCCATAAGGGGAATTGAAGGAAAAGGTATTCGGGGAGGGCTCGTCGTAGCTGAGGCCACTGTCGGGGTCCATCAGGTTGCGGCTGAACCAGGCGACACTGCCAGTTTCGCTGTCCTGGATCATCATGGAGCCCTCTCCTATAGTCATTGCGAGGTGGGTGCTGTCATCCAGCCGCTTGGGATCGCTACCGGCAAGCACGTGGTCGATCACCAGCTCGATGTCATGGATCACGTATCGATCCACCAGCATGCCCTTCTTGATCTGCTGTATCTTGCCGTCAACGCGAACCTTGGAATAACCCTGCTTGGAGAGGGATTCGAACAGCTCCCGGTAGTGGCCCTTCCGGCCTTTGACGAGGGGAGCGAGAAGGATGATCTTCTTTCCGAGGTATCCCTTCTCAATGGCTTTGACGATCTCCTGATCGGTCATCTTGACCATCTTCTTGCCCGAGACATGGCTGTAAGCATCGGCTGTACGGGCAAAAAACAGCCGGAAGAGGTCATAGACCTCGGTCACGGTGCCGACGGTGGACCTTGGGTTCCGGCTGGTGGTCTTCTGCTCGATGGCGATCACGGGCCCGAGGCCGTCGATCTTGTCCACATCGGGGGCCGTCAGGTTGCCGATGAATTGCCGTGCATAGGCACTGAAACTCTCGAGGTATCTGCGTTGACCCTCCGAATGAATGGTATCGAAGGCGATGGAGCTCTTGCCCGAACCGCTGACACCGGTGATCACGACAAGCTTGTCTCTCGGTATCCTCAGGTCAATGTTTTTCAGGTTGTGCTCTCGAGCACCCCAGATTTCAATGAAGTCCTCTGCCGTCGATTCCATGCTTCGCTATCTTTTGCGTCCTTTCTTGTTCGTTGTAGGGGGCTCTTCCTTCGCGGGGCTGTCCCCGTCCGCAGCTTCCCCGGGCTGATCCACATCGATTTCGCTGTGAGGGGCAGGAGGGAGGCTGTCTGTTCCCAATGAATCGCCCAGTGTCCAGGGCACAAGTTCGCTTCCCTGGTCGCCTCTGCTCCCTTCCTTCGGAATGGCGATTCGATAGGTTTTCCCTTTCTGCCCTTCCTCGGTCTCGGGCAGGATGAGCTTGTCGCCCAGTATCCAAGGGTTGAGAACCCTGACCATTTTATAGGTGGTTCCGTGGGCGAGTGACCAAGCGATCAGGTCTGAAATGGTGGTGTCCACCTCCACGAGATTGTAGCGGAGGGGGCCATAGAGCTGAGAAGGCTGCAAATCAAAGCCATACTTGGCGGGAGATTCCATGATGCATTTGATGGCGAGGATGTTGAACACATAGGCGGCGGTCTCCCTGTTCAGGTAAAGGTCGTAGTAATTGTCCACACACTGGCGGTTCATCTGCTTTTGAAGCCCTCCCATCCCCATGTTGTAGCTTGCAGCCACGAGGGTCCAGTTTCGGAAGATCTTGTAGGCATCCTTCAGGTACTTGCAGGCAGCCACAGTGCTTTTGACTGGGTCGTAGCGTTCGTCCACCTGCTCAGTGACCTCCAGGCCATACCGGACGGCCGTGCCTTCCATGAACTGCCAGAATCCTTTGGCTCCAGCCGGCGAATTGGCGTTGCTGAGGTGGCTCTCGGCGATGCAGAGGTAGAAGAAGTCTGCGGGAATGCCCTCCCTCTCCAGGATCTTCGAAATGGTAGGCCTCCACCGCGCAGCACGTTTGATGTTCATGATCGTGGCACTGTGCAGGAAGGTGTACTTGATGATTTCCTGGTCCAAGCGCTCACGGACGTCGAAATCACGCATGGGCACCAATTCGCCAGCGAAATGCACATTCACGGGCGGATCAAGGGACAGCATCGTCGCATGGCTGCCCAGCCCTCTCAGGCTGGAATCGCTGCTGCGCTTCACAGACCCGATCCATACGATGCCTCCTCCCAGCAACAGGACCGGGAACAGGAAGTACAGTACCGTGGAGCGAATGTTCTTCATCGGGTGGTGGGCATCACTTGGCTGGCAAAGATACGCTCAGAAATTGGGCCTTAAAAGGTGCTGCTTGTAGAACTCGGTGATATGCCCCGCAGCATCCGCTGCAGTGTCCACCACATGGAACAGGTGCAGGTCTTGGGCATTGATATTGCCCGCCTGCTCGAGGACGGTCTTACGCAGCCAGTCCACCAATCCACCCCAAAAATCGCTTCCGACCAGCACCACCGGGAAACGTGTGATCTTCCGCGTCTGTATCAGTGTGAGTGCCTCAAAGAGTTCGTCCAAGGTTCCAAAGCCTCCCGGAAGGACGACGAAGCCCTGTGCATACTTGACGAACATGACCTTTCGTACAAAGAAATAGTTGAAATCGATGACCTTGTCACGGTCCACGAATGGGTTGGTTCCCTGCTCGAAAGGCAGCTCGATGTTCAATCCCACCGAAGATCCCCCGCCTTCCTGGGCCCCTTTGTTGGCGGCCTCCATGATGCCCGGCCCGCCGCCCGTGATGATCCCGAAGCCCGCCTCTGTGAGCATGTTGGCGACCTCGACGCCCAGTTTATAATATTTGTGGTCGGGCTGGGTTCTGGCCGAGCCAAAAATGGAGACGCAGGGTCCGATTTCGCTCAGGGTCTCAAATCCTTCCACAAACTCCGCCATGATGCGGAAGATGGTCCAGGTATCCTTGCCGCGATGGTCCGTCCAGTCGCGGGTTCTCTTGGAGAAATTTTGCTTCATCTGCATATCGTTCTCCCGTATCGGTGTATAATGAGATGGGGGCGATCCTCATCTTTCGAATGCGGGGTGGGGTAAATCTAAGAAGAAGGATTGGGAAATCCTGAAAATGATGCGGTCGATCACCCAAGGAATGAACGGCCATGGAGGCAGAAGGATGGGAACAGTTACTGGATGAGAGGGGACTTATGGTTCTTTATTGGGCGAAAAGTCATCCAATTCAGGGCATGATGGTGGGTTCCCGGCAAAGGCCTTGGCGAGGATGATCGCCGGGTTCCCGGGTGCCTTCTGCTACGGATGGGGCGCATCGCCTTCCAGTGGGCAAGCCAGATCTGGAAAATCCATTGGAAAGGTTGCGGATTGCCCTTAGGCTTTCCCCCGCAGTTGCAACAAAGCCACATTCTCCACATGGCTGGTCTGCGGAAACATGTCCACGGGTTGGGTGACCAGGACTTCATATTTGGCGCAGAGCAGCTGCAGGTCGCGGGCTTGCGTCGCTGGGTTGCAACTGACGTACACAATTCTGGGGGCTTCGATTTCGAGTAGCTGCTGGATGACCGGTTCGTCCATGCCTGCCCTCGGCGGGTCGGTGATGATCAAGTCCGGGCGACCCTCCAGGGCCACGAATTCCGCGTTCAAGATGTCCTTCAGGTTTCCAGAATGGAAGCTCAGGTGGCTCAGTCCGTTCAGCTTGCAGTTTTCAGCTGCATCCTTCACGGCAGAAGCGATATATTCCACGCCGACGATTTTCGCGGCCAGGTCGCTGACGTAAATGCCGATGCTGCCCGCGCCGCAGTAGAGATCGTAAATCAAGCCCGTCTTTTCACCCACAAATTCCCGTACGACATCGTACAGGCGCTTGGCTTGGGTGGAATTGGTCTGGAAGAAGCTTGTGGGGCTGATACTGAATTTCCAAGGGCCGAGGTGCTCGATGATGGCCGGATTTCCCCTCCATACCCGCGGCTGTAGTTCGGAGAAGGAATCGTTGTACTTGGGGTTGTACATCCAGAGATAGGAGGAGATTTGCGGAAACCTGCCTTGCAGATGCTGGAACAGGGCCTCCACGGGTGCAGCATCGTCCTCGGCCACGATCATCAGCAGCATGAGTTCTCCAGTACCCTCGCTTGTGCGGAACATGGCATTCCGGTAGTAGCCCGTATGTGCCTTGATGTCATACCATGGGGTTTCTGCTGCCCGGGTGAAGTCGCGGATCTCATTTCGGATCTCGTTGATCACCGGCCAATGCAGGTGGCAGGTCTCGATGGGGATGATCTTGTCGTACAATTTGGCGACATGGTAGCCGAGTGCACCATTTCTTGCGGGTGCGTTCGGGACATTGGGTTCCTGCTTTTGCAACTGTTCGGCGGTGATCCATTGCCGGTTGCTGAAGGTGAACTCCACCTTGTTGCGGTATTGGAAGGGAGAACTGCAGCCGATGATGGGCCGGGCATCGCTTGCCTCCAGGTGGCCGATGCGTCGCATGGATTCGGTGACCTGACGCTCCTTGTAAAAGAGCTGCTTTTCGTAGCTGAGATTCTGCCATTTGCAGCCGCCGCAGTCTCCGAAGTGCTTGCAGGTCGCGGCGATGCGGTCCGGGGATGGCTTGATCATCCGCTCGACGATGCCGGTGGGGACTTTTTTCTCCCTGCCGGTCACGCGGACATCGGCGAGGTCGCCGGGGACGGTCTTCTCGACGAAGGCGACGAAGTCCCCCTTGCGGCCGATGCCCTTGCCGTCATGGGTGCAGTCAACGATGGGGACTTCGGGGACGGTGTAGTGCTTTTGTTTTCTTTTGGACATTTCTATTGGTTTCCTGAAGGCCTTGTCAGCCGTATGAAATGAATAGATGGCAAGCCATCTTTGGATGGATCCAGGGAAGAGATCGGCATGGCACCGAGGCTCCCAGCTTTCGAGCCTTCATTGCCACTAGTCGATTTCAAAGTAATCCAAGTCTTTGGAAAAGGTTTCCTTCACCATCAGGACTGCGAAAAGGGCCAAGGCCAGGCAGGTGGTGCCGACGGTGAAGGCACTCCAGATGGGGCCGATGCTTTTCGAGAGGGCGGCGAAGCTGAGGGTGATGGGCGCTACACCTCCTCTCACGAAGTTGGGCACGGTCGTGGTGACGGTGCTCCGGATATTGGTGCCGAATTGCTCGCTGGCAATGGTGACGAAGATGGCCCAGTAGCCAGCCGCTGCGCCGACCACGAAGCACATGAAGTAATAGAGGTCGGGCCGAATGCCCTCCGAGAAGAAGAGGAAGATCAGCATCAGGAGGGTGCTCATGCCGAGGAAGAGGACGACGACCTTCTTGCGGCTCTTCATGACCTGGCTCAGGATCCCGCTGAGGATGTCCCCGAAACTAAGCCCCAGGTAGGCAAACATCACCGCAGAACCATTGGATATCAGCACTCTGCCATCCCCATCCACCAATCCGAATGCAGGCGCAAACACATCCTGTGACAGCGACACCAGCACGCCGATCATGAACCAGATCGGCAGGCCGATCATGATGCAGTAGAGGTACCTCAGGAATGTCCTGCCGCTACGGAAGAGCATCAGGAAGTCGCCTTTCTTGACACCTTCAGTGGTTTTCATGGATTTGAACATTCCGGATTCCAGGGTACCTGCCCGCAAAAACAGCAATCCCAGCCCCAGCACACCACCGACGATATAGACGACCTGCCAATTTTGAAATTCGTAACCGAAGAGCCCGGTCAGTCCTTCTGCCATAGCGTGCCCCTTGCTCCCGACTCCCGCCGCCAAGACGGCTCCCATCGCTCCGAAAGCCACGATTACCATCGTCCCCCATCCGCGCTTTTCCTTGGCCATCGTCTCGGACACGAGGGTGATGCCGGCACCCAGCTCGCCCGCCAGCCCGATCCCCGCGATTACGCGTACGATGGCGTACACATTTACCTCCAGGGTGAAGGCATTGATGACATTCGCCAATGAATATAGCAGAATCGAACCGAACAGGACCGATTTCCGGCCTTGCTTGTCACCCCAAATCCCCCAAATCAGGCCACCGAGGAGCATCCCCGTCATCTGCATGTTGAACAGGTAGATGCCCGTGTCCTTCAGCTGCTCGGGAGTCCAGCCCAGCTGCTTGACGGCATTGATGTATTCGAGGCTTTCCTTCTTGACGACATTGAACAGCACCAAGTCATAGATGTCCACAAAGTAGCCGAGGGAGGCCACGATGATCAGCATCCACTGCTGCCGCTGGGTGAACTGCAGCCGATTGATTCCCATGTCTTTTTTCATGCCGTGAAAATGCAAATGTTCAGGCGTAAAGCAAGAATATGCCCCGCCGATCGTCCATGTTTTTGCTGGATGGGTGAAATTGGCTTACTTTGTCCCAAACAATCGATCAATGCAACGACTGCTCCTCTCCCTTGGTACCATCCTGATCCTGAGCAGTCTCACTTGGAGCCAATCCACCACATTTTCCCATGCAGACAGCCTCCGCGGCGGCCTGCGGCCTGAGCGCACCTGCTACGATGTGACCTTCTACGACTTGAATATCAAGGTGGATCCTGCCACGCGACAGATTGCCGGGAGCAACCGCATCCAATTCTCCGCACTGCAAGATTTCAAAACCCTTCAAATCGACCTGTTCGAGAACATGAGCCTGGAAGGCGTGATGTACCAGGGAGCACCGCTCCGTACGCACCGTGATGCCAATGCCATTTTTGTGCATTTCCCCGGCCTCGTGAAGGCAGGCACCTCGGGAACCATTGTCGCCGATTATTCAGGTGCCCCCACGGTCGCGACCAATCCCCCATGGGAGGGAGGCTTTGTCTGGTCCCGGGACAGCCATGGCAAACCCTGGGTCGGCGTCGCCTGCGAAGGAATAGGTGCGAGCCTGTGGTGGCCCTGCAAGGATTACCTCGGGGATGAGCCCGACTCCATGCGCATCACGGTCACGGCACCCGCAGGCCTCATGACCGTCTGCAACGGCCAGCAGCGCGGCATACAAGCGATCGACAGTGAATGGACACGCACCGAGTGGTTTGTCTCGTACCCCATCAACAATTACAATCTCACCCTGAATATCGCCGATTATGTGACTTTTCACGATACCTTCCAGAATGCATCCGGCATCCATGACCTGGACTACTATGTCCTTCGCGACAATGAAACCAAGGCCCGGAAGCAGTTCGAGCAAGTGAAACCCATGATGCGCATCTATGAAAAGTACTTCGGTGAATATCCTTTTTGGAGGGATGGTTACGCCCTTGTGGAAACCCCCTACCTAGGCATGGAACACCAGGGTGCGATTGCCTATGGAAACCAATATCGACCCGGCTACAATGGCATGGATCCCTTGGGATTGAAATTCGACTACATCATCATTCACGAATCAAGCCACGAATGGTGGGGCAACAGCGTCAGCTGTAAGGACCATGCGGAACTGTGGATCCACGAGGGATTCTGCACTTACGGCGAGGCGGTCTATGTCGAGGAACGATGGGGAAGGGAGGCCGCCACGCGCTACCTGCTGAACCAACGCAGCAACATCTTGAACCTCAGTCCCATCGTGGGGGCTCTCGGCGTGAACTTCCAGTATTGGGTGGGTTCGGACATGTATTACAAAGGCGCATGGATGCTGCACACGCTCCGAAACCAGGTGAATGACGACGTGCGCTGGTGGCAGACCCTGCACGATTTTGCAGTGGAATTCAGGCTCAAGAACACTGACACGCAGGAACTGATCGAATGGTGGAATGAGCGCCTCGGCCAGGACTATACTTGGCTCTTCCGCGAATACCTCTATCATGCCAAGCCGCCCGTACTGGTCTATCATGCCAAGGCCAAAGGCGAAAAAACACAGCTCAAGTTCCATTGGGAGGCAAGTGAGCCGGATTTTCGTCTGAGAATCCCTGTAATCCTGAAGGATGGAAGCCGTCAAATGATCTCGCCCACCAAGGCAGTGCAGCGCCTCCTTCTCAATGTGCCGGCAGATAAGCTGCAGTTTGATGGATCGACTTGGTATGGAAAGCTCCGGAGCTCGAAGCAATAGGTTGACAGGCTGGCACTAGTGTCCCGTCAATTCTAAAAGCCGAGTTTCGGGTATAGCCTTTTGAGCTTGATTCTCGCATCCTCCATGGTGAACTGCCAATCGGTTTTTTTTGCCTTGTTGTTCTTGTCGGCAGT
>JBJOPY010000245.1:0-4441 GCA_046050405.1 Bacteroidota bacterium
TCCGGTTACCTTCCGGGAGATGATCCCATCAGGATCAGTCCCTTCGTGTCGCAGTCGTGAATGATGTTCAATTTTCTTTTCAAAACCAAAGTATAAAAATACGCCGCAAGAGCCAATTTCATCGGAAAATCATAGAGATTTTATCCACAGCACGGAGGCGGCCGGTGAGCTCGTGCATCATTCCCCGGGGGATTCGGATCTTTGTTCCTTCCCTATGTCCCATCCATTGATAACCAATTGGTTATGGAAGATCCTTGCGGTAGTTGGAGATGGAAATCCAGCCGTTCCGGGAAGCGGAACGAAGCCAGGGGCTCATTATTCACAATCCACAGTTTGAAAATCATGCTTCCGAGCCCCGGCATCCCCCGGCCAGCGGCCAATCTTCATGTCGATCTTCCTGGCTTCGCTCCACCCTTCTCCGCAGGCCGTGGCGGTTCTACGGTGGGCTATCCTCTGCTTCCAGTGCGCTGGCAGTCCTGAAACGCTCCTTCCCGGAACCCGGGAGGATCACTTTCTCAGCAAGGCATCGGATTTGCTGCGTGCATCAGCCATGACCTTGTCGGCCTTCTCATTCGCCTCCCTTAGTGCCTTGTTGGCGGCATCGAGTCCTTCCTTCCGCACCACCTGGGCGGCTTTCTTCTTGGCAATCTTTTCCACAGGATTCTTGGCGGAATTCTCAATCTCGTCTGCTTTCTTGTTGGCCTCGGCATTGATCCTGTCAGCGGCAGCTTGCCCTTCGGCGCGGATCCTTGCCGCAGCGGCTTCCGCATCCGCGATGATCTTGGCGGCTTCGGCCTTGGCTTTTTCCTTTGCCTGGTTCACTGTGTTGGTTACCGCATTCTTGACAGTGTCCATCACGACATTCTTGACGCTTTCAACTTTATCCTGGAGGATGTCGGCTGCGGACTCGCCTTTGGAGTTTCTCAGGTAGGTGATTTTCGGGTTGTCCACGGTGCCGCCCAGGCCGACGTTGACCTTGAAGTCGGAGCCGGCATCCAGGGGCTTGCCGATGAAGCCGCCGACGGCATTCATCGCGGCTTGCCCGGCCACGCCGGCAGGCAGGTCGAAGGCAAGGTCGTAGGCCATGGACTGATCCAATCCATTGCTTCCCTGGACGGTCATCTTTCCGGTTCCGATCTGCACATCGAAAGGCTCCACTTCGATTCGCCCATTGGCCACCTTGAAGAAGACCTTGGTATCCTTGAGGTGAAGTTCTCGGATCTTGCTGATCTTGATCTTGTCGGCCACCATCTCCAGAGCCTTGAAGCCCTTGAGGCGGCCCTCGGAGATGACGGCGGTGCCGTCTGGAATGTTGATGGAATTGAGGTCGGGGCTCATGTCGCTGCGCAACTTTCCTGCAAGCGAGAGGTTGGTCCCGAACTTGCCCTGGATAAACTTGGCCACGGGGGCGAATGCCCGGACGACTACAAAGGTCTCATAGGCCTTCTGGATGTCGAGCTGGGCGACTCCCAATCCAAATTCAATGGCAGGAGCGCTGGCATCCTTCGTGTCATAACTGCCATTCATCTTGACGGACCCGCCGAGGGTTCCAAATGCCAAGTCCCGGAAGCTCACCTCGCGGTCGCGGAGCAGGACCTGCCCGCGCATGTCTTCCAGGGTCATGTTGTCGTACAACACCTTGGCGATCTCGCAATTGAAGGTGAAGTCGATGTCTCCCGGCACGGCATACACCTCCATCGGTTCACCTTCCCCGGTGCCAGTGGTCTGGGTGGAGGGCGCCGTGGGATGGCTGGATTCGGTCATCCACTCATTGGCATCGAACTTGGAGGACCGGAGGGTCATCTCGCCTTTGATCTTTTGGTCGGGGAGGAGGGCATAAGCCAGGTATCCGTCCAGATAGCCGGCGATGGTCACCGGGCTGTGGCCGATCTCACCCACATATTTCTCGATGTTCAGTTTCTCCGGGGTGAAGGAGATGCGTCCTTCCTGGATCCGGATGCCTTGGGGGAGATCGGTGGAGGAATAATCGAGATGGGTCACGACCAGGCTGCCGCTGGTCGGTAGGTTTTCATAGCGCTCCGCCTCAATGTCGCTCAGCTTTCCGGCAGTCTTGAGGTCCAGATCCAATATGCCAGCCATCCTGGTCCCCTCCATCGGGTAAATCTTGCCGAGCTTGGTCAGGTCAAGCTTTCCCTTGGCGGTGGCGCTGTAGTTGACATCGTCGAAGTTGCGGGCGGTCAAGGTGACATCCACGGGCTCCCCGTCGATTTCCGCATGGAACCTCGAGACATTCAGGACGGCCTCGGCGATGTTCGTACCCGGGCATTTCATGTCCGCCGCCAGGCTCATCTTGTCGATGGCCGACGGGAAGGCGGCGGTTTTGTAATAGCCGTTTTCCAGCTGCATCACCGCATTGACCACCGGGAATGTCCCTGCCTCCACGTTGATCCTGCCTTTTGCCGTTCCGTCCACCATGAATTTTCCTTTGAGCTCCTGGCCTTCCATCGGGAAGAGCTTGAGAACATCCTCCAGGTTCATGCTGGCTTTCAGTGCCGCGTCGATGAACATGTCGGCCTTGGTAACTCCCGTGAGAAGGAGCCGGGCATCGATGGGAGCCTTGCCGAAGAGCGCGTGGAATTGGGGGAACTCGATCTTCAAGTCATCCAGGGTGGGGCCGTGGCTCTCCGCCTTGAGGTCGAAATTGATGTCCTTAACTTCCTCGGGCAAGTCGGGGTATCGGAATCGGCCATCGACCACGCCGAGGTGTACTTTGAAGCCGGGCATCGACTTCTCGTTGTAATTCCCCTTCACGCTGCCGTCCAAAGCGAAGGTTCCGTCGGTGTCGATGTCCGAGAAATCCTTCGTGTACATTCCCGGGACCATCGAGAGGATGCTTTTGAACGTGTTTTGATTGGTGCCAAATGTCAGGTCCATGCCGATGTCGTCCCCTTTCATGGAGACCCAGCCATCGAACCTGAGTTCGATTTCATTGATCCCGATGCGATTGTCCTTCAGGGTGTAACGCTTTGCTGTGTTGTCGATGGAAACCGTGAGGTCTGCATCGATCTTGCCCTTGTTCAAGTAGCGGGTTCCTCCTGAGGCGAAGGTCACGCTGTCGGCGGAGGTATGGGTCTCGAAGTCATAGACCTCGTTTGCGAATTCGCCGCTGCCCCTGTGGTTCAGGTTGTGGATCTTCAGGTGGGTGTCTCCGAACCTGTCGTCGTAGATGAGCGAGGCGTGGCGGATGGCGTAGGAATTCAGCTCGAGCGCCAGTGGAGTGCTGGAGCTGTCCTTTCCGGCAGTTTCGTCGGCGATGGTATCCGTCCCGGGTTTCATGATGTCCCAGTTGGCCTTGCCCGCCTTGTTCACGATGGCATGGATGCGAGGGGTCTCCAGTGCGATTTTCCTGACCTTGTAACGGTCGCTGAAGAGGCTGAAGAGATCGACCACCACGCGGAATTGCGCGATGTCCATGAGGGTGTCGCCCCTGAATTCGTCCTTTCCGACGACGCCGAACCTGTCGAGGGTCACCGTGAGGTTGGGGAAATTCCGGAAGATCCCGATTCCGACATCCTCGAAGTAAACGGTGGCGTTCACTTCCTCGTGGATGTAGTCCTTGACCGCCTGCTTGATCCGGTTGCCAAAGATGAAGGGGATGAGGATGGCCAGGGCGAGCAGTGCCAGTAGGGTGATGCCCGCAATCTTGACGGTCTTTTTGACGAATGGGATCATGTTCGGGTCCTTGATGACAATCTTGGAGGGCAAATCTAGGGAAATTGTGGATTCGCCCCGGGGTGGAAAACAAGCGGGGCGCATGGGATGGTTTCACATGCCCGGGTTTCCACCTGCAATGGTGCCGCCGCCTTCGCGGGTGTCGTAGTCCCCTCCCCCGGTACCTCCGGGAAGTCGATTCATGGCGTCCATGCGCGGGGCTCTCGCCCATCTGTCCCGCTCAGATTTGTGGCATTCCACGGTTCACGGACTGCGACGGGATGGGGGATGGATCAAGCGTCCCATCCGCTGAACCCTACCTGGCGTTCAGGTAATCCTCTTCACTGAAGGTGTAGGTGTAAGTATAGGTTTTGGTAACGACCTTCCTGCTCTTGCACTCGGAGATCACCGTCGTGACCCAGTTGGCCTCGTTGCTGAACGCCCTCGGGGAATCGAACAGGATGCAATGCGCGCAACCGAGGCTATCATTGTACCTCTTGTGGGTGCTTTTCCTGATGCTGTCGAAGGTCACGACGACGGAGTCATACAGCAGGCATGTCTCCGCAAACGAGCCGTAGAGCGATTCTCCCTCTTCGGGATGCGCACACGCGTTAGGAGGGTTTGTTCGGACAGGATTCAGCTCGTCGCCAGGTGGAATCGTCAGGAGAAGCAGGGAATCGATTCTGCCATCCGTATAGGGCGCGATCCGAATGCTGTGTCCGGTACTGTTTCTAAGTATGGGGTATGATTCATCAGGGAAACAATCACC
>JBJOPY010000246.1:0-6339 GCA_046050405.1 Bacteroidota bacterium
ATCCACCTGGCCAGGAGGCGGGATTCCCCCGGCAGGCAAACCGTAATCCTGGACCTCAGGGGACTGGTCCCTGCGGGGAATTACCTTCTCTGCATTTCCCAAGGGCAAAAATCCCAATGTCAAACCATCCTCATCACCCCATGAAATCGAATGCACTCCTTTTCGGGCTCTTCTTGTCCCTGTTTGCCGCCTCGGTGGTCGGCAAGGAGGCCTGGCTGCCCAAGAGCGCGGGGCCGCCTGCCTGTTTCGCCGGGGAACCACCCCGCAGCAGCTCCTGCCACGGCAGCGGCTGCCATGCGGATTATGCCCTGAACAGTGGCGCCGCCACCCTGCTCCTCCATTTGGACGGGGCGGAGGACGGCTATGCCCCGGGGCAGCTGTACAAGCTCAGGGTTTCCCTCACCCGGCCCGGCCTTCAGCGCGGGGGATTCCAATTCATCGCCTTGCAAGACAGCAAGGACACCCTCAGCCCCGGGACGTTCACCCTGACCGATGCCCTGCGGACGCAGCGGATCGACCGCAGCGTCCAGCATGCCGACACGGGTTGCGGCGTCTTCAGCAAGGTTTGGATCGAGCATACCGAATACGGCATTGACGATCCCGTCCGGGACACCCTCAGCTGGCAATTTGACTGGGTGGCACCGGCCAGCGATGCCGGCAGCATCACCTTCTATGTGGCCGCAGTGGAGGCCAATCTGGACCTGGATCCGACGGGCGACCATGTTTACAGCTTTTCCAGGGCCATCTCCTCCCTTCCGACCTGGACGGCTCCGCCCCACCTCCAGGAGCCGGTCCTGCGGTTCCCGAACCCCGTCTCGGACCAGCTGGCGATCGGGATGGACGGCCTGCCGGCATACCCCGCCGGTCGGTTCACCGTCCATGACCTGGCCGGGAGAAGGTTGCTGGAAGGCTCAGTGGGCCAGCCCCTTGGGGTGGCCAGCCTCCCGTCGGGGATCTACCTCGCCCGGGTTGACCTGGGCGGGCGAACCTGGACCAGGAAGTTCGTCAAGGAGTAAGCCACATCGGATTGCCGGGCGGATTCCTCCATCCAAGGCATTCCCACTTCTGTGCTTTCCCCCTTACCTTTGCCCAGGTAAAGATCAGATGATGCGAAACCGGATGTTGTTCCTCCTCCTCGTCGTCCAAATCCTCCTCGTGGGGGGATGCACCACCGACTTCGAGGTCTATGCCCCTGACAAGGAGATCCGGTCCGTCTACTGTGTGCTGAATCCAAGGGACACGGTGCAGTACGTGCGCATCGCCAAGGCATTTCAAGTCAAGGGCGACGCCGTGCAGTATGCGGGAGCAAACGACTTCTCCGTCAAGGGGCTGCGTGTCCAGCTGAAAATGGGCAGCAAGACCTGGACAGCACGCGAGGTGCCCAATGTGCCCAAGGATTCGGGTGCATTCCTACCCCTCCACACGGTCTATGCGTTTTCCACCCGGGGCAGCGACTCCCTGCCTTATGACCGGCAGTACACCCTCGAGATCGGCACGCCCGATGCGCCCGGATACGTCACCGGCACGACCAACCTCCCGCCCGTTCCCAAGGTTCGGGGCGACCTGAACAGCACCTCCGGGGCGGGGAACACGATCTGCCTCCCGAGGCTTGCACTGGAACGCAGGTTTGCCTTTGTCTGGAAAGCCCTCGCTGCCAGCATCAGCTATGAGGTGCGCGTCGGGTTGAACTTCGAAGCCAATGGCATCTCAGACAGCACCCTATGGGGCCCCTCAGAGCTTCTATCCAGCGAACGCAAGTGCAACGCCCAGGAATGCAGCTTCATCTTTGAGGCGAAGCAGCTCCTCGGCAAGTTCGCGACGGCCATGCCGCTGCTTCCGCAGACCAGTTACACTTACGATACCCGGGACTCCTGCGCTCCCGCGAACCTGCACAGCATCATGCCCAGGAGCCTGTGGTTCGAGGTCACAGCCGTCGATCAATACCTGAGCAATTACATGACCGTCAATGATCCATCGACGGTGGACCTGAACGGCACGAAACCCGAATACACCAACCTGACCGGGAATCTGGACGTGATCGGCATCTTCGGATCCTACCATACCGACCGCCGCTATGCGATCCTGCAGGCCTGCTCCGCCTACCTCCTCGGGCTCAATGGCGTTTCCCGTCCCGTCAACTGCAGCTGGTGACAGTGCCGCCCCAGGAGGGCGGCCATTGACCTGTGTTTTTCTGACCGTTCACGGGTGGGATGTCCCAATGTATCCATGCTGACTCAAGGGGTTGGGCGGTCAAAACCTTCTTGTGAAGGCTTTCACCCATCGATGGAGGTCGTTGCCAGCGGTACGCGATCCCTGTCCAGCCAAACCCGGAGGCAGGGGGAAGAAGTCGCTCTCCCCTGGATTCCCTATGACCACCAGCAACCGTGCAATCCCGTACCCGGAACCCGTCAGGTTTGCGGGTGGAAGACCGCTGAAATCCTGTCATCGCTGCCATTTTGGCAGCTTGCAACGGCATGCCGCGCGGGATTTTCGGTCAAATGGGCGCATCTGCCTGGATGGCACCATCCTTGTGATTCAAGGCAGGAAAATCTGATCGAAAATAAAATGGCAGAGCAGCAAAATCACCAGAAGGAATTCTTTAGCGAGGTCAAGAATGAATTCAAGGAAATCGGAGCCAAAGTGACCAAGATATTCGATGACATGGTGCGCGGGAAAGAGGGTGCCAGGAGCTATGTCCCGGCAACGGATGTCTGGGAGACAAAGGAGGCACTGGTCTATGAACTCGACCTGCCGGGATGCGCCAAAAGCGACTTCAGCGTCCAGCTGCGCGACAACTGCCTGGTGATCAAGGGGCTTCGCAACCGCTCCACCGAAGCCAACGTGAGCTACCTGCAGCGTGAGCGGGGATTCGGGGAATTCGAGCGGATCTTCCCGATTCCGGCAAACATCGTCCAGAGCGGCATCAAGGCGAAGTATGAGAATGGCGTGCTCCGCTTGACACTGGCCAAGGAGGCAGTGGAAATCGAGCCCACACAGGTGGTGGTCGAATAACGTCCCAATCACCTTTTATATATGGGAACTGACATTGAACTTAGATAGAAATAAAAGATAACCTCTTGAGACAACAACATTAAAAATGGGAAAAATAATCGGAATTGACCTTGGCACGACAAACTCAGTCGTAGCAGTCATGGAAGGAAACGAGCCTACCGTGATCATCAACTCGGAAGGCAAGCGCACCACCCCCTCCGTGGTGGGATTCTCGAAGGAAGGCGAACGCATCGTCGGCGAGCAAGCCAAGCGCCAGGCATTGGCGAACCCCCGCAACACGATCCGCTCCATCAAGCGCTTCATGGGGCGTCGCTTCAGCGAGGTCACCGGAGACACCAAGGAGGTCTCCTATGAAATGACCCGTGGAAACAATGACATGGCCGTCGTCAAGATCGACGACCGCACCTTCACCCCGCAGGAAATCTCCGCGATGGTGCTGCAGAAATTGAAGAAGTCCGCAGAAGACTACCTCGGCCACGAAGTCACGGAGGCCGTCATCACCGTGCCGGCCTACTTCAACGACGCCCAGCGGAACGCCACCAAGGAGGCAGGCGAGATCGCAGGCCTGAGGGTGCAGCGCATCATCAACGAGCCGACAGCGGCAGCCCTCGCCTACGGCCTCGACAAGCAGAACAGGAGCATGAAAATCGCCGTGTTCGACCTCGGCGGGGGAACCTTTGACATCTCGATCCTGGAACTCGGCGACGGCGTGTTCGAAGTGCTCAGCACCAACGGTGACACCCGCTTGGGCGGGGACGACTTCGACCAGAAAATCATCGACTGGATGGCCGAGGAATTCAAGCGCACGGACGGCGTGGACCTGCGCAAGGATCCGAAAACCCTGCAGCGCCTGAAGGAGGCAGCCGAGAACGCCAAGATCGAGCTCAGCAACGGAACCCAGACACAGATCAGCCTGCCTTACATCCACATGGATGCAAGCGGTGCCAAGAACCTCGACCTGACCCTGACCCGGGCCAAGTTCGAGATGATCTGCGACAGCCTCTTCACCCGCGCCATCGAGCCCTGCAAGAAGGCCGTGGCAGACGCCAAGATCGCCCTCACGGACATCCATGAGATCATCCTGGTCGGTGGCTCCACCCGGATCCCCAAGGTGCAGCAGATCGTGAAGGACTTCTTCGGCAAGGAACCCAACCGCTCCGTGAACCCGGACGAGGTGGTGGCAGTGGGAGCGGCCATCCAGGGCGGCGTACTCTCAGGGGACGTGCAGGGCATCCTGCTCCTCGACGTGACCCCGCTCTCCCTGGGCATCGAGATCCAGGGCGGCATCTGCCACAAGCTCATCGAAGCCAATACCACCATCCCGGCCCGGAAGTCGGAAGTGTTTTCCACGGCGGCGGACAACCAGCCCAGCGTGGAGATCCACATCCTCCAAGGGGAGCGCCCGATGGCAGCCGACAACCGCACCCTCGGCAAGTTCCACCTGGACAGCATCCCGCCTGCACCGCGCGGGGTCCCGCAAATCGAGGTGACCTTTGACATCGATGCGAACGGCATCCTGAATGTCACGGCCAAGGACAAGGGCACCGGCAAGGAGCAGCGGATCCGCATCGAGGCCAGCACAGGCCTGAACGATGCCGAGATCGAAAAGATGAAGCAGGAGGCCAAGCTCCATGAGGCTGCGGACAAGTCACGGAAGGAACAGGCCGAGAAGCTGAACCATGCCGACTCCCTGATCTTCCAGACGGAGAAGACCATGAAGGAGCATGGGGACAAGCTCCCTGCGGAGAAGAAGCAACCGATCGAGGCTGCCTTGGCAGACCTGAAGCGTGCCCACGAAGCCAAGGATTTGACCGGGATCGAATCGGCCACCCAGGCCTTGAATGCGGCAATGGGCAGCATCTACCAGGATTTGCAGAACGCACAAGCGGCAGGGCAAGCCGGCCCGAACGGTGCCGGAGGCCATGATGCCCAGGAGAGTCCCATCAAGGATGTGGACTTCGAAGAAGTCGAAGGAAAATAACTCCCGGAACTGAACCTCAATGCAGAAGCGTCCATCATTCGGTGGATGCTTCTGGCTTTTCCGGGGGTGGGCATTGCGGCCCCCCCCTCCGGGGAGCACGGGAGACCCTTCCGGGGATCCTACCCCTCCGTGGCAGCGGCCCCGATGGCCGGGTGTGCCAGTTCCACTTCATCCGCCTCGATCCTCATTTCCCCCCGGGCATCGGGTGCAGCCAGCTGGAAAGTACGGATTTCGTTCACCAGGAGGGGATCGTACGGGGTGGTCACCTTGATGTAATTGTCGGTGAATCCATGGAGGGAGCCTTCGCTGACCTCCTCTTCGAACAGGATCGGGCGGCGGGTTCCTGCATGCTGTGCATAGAAGGAGCGCCTTTTCTGCTCGCCCAGGCTACGAAGCTGGAGGGTCCGTTCGTTGCGAACCTGCTGCGGCACAGGGTGGGGGAGGGTGAGTGCATGGGTATGGGCGCGCTCGCTGTAGGTGAATACGTGGAGGTAGCTCACGTCGAGCCGCTCCAGGAAATGGCAGGTGTCCAGGAAATGGTCCTCGCCCTCCCCCGGGTGGCCGGTGATCACATCCACCCCGATGCAGGCATGGGGCATCAGCCGCTTGATCGTGGCCACGCGGTCCTCATACACCGCACGCTTGTACCGCCTTCGCATCCGCAGGAGCATTTCGTCGTTCCCGCTCTGGAGCGGCAGGTGGAAATGCGGCATGAACCGCTGGCTCCCTGCCACGAACTGGATGATCTCGTCGCTCAACAGATTGGGCTCGATGCTGCTGATGCGGATGCGGTCGATGCCTTCCACCGCGTCCAGGGCCCTGACGACATCGATGAACTTCTGGCCTTGACCGGTGCGGTAGTCCCCGATGTTCACCCCCGTCAGAACGATCTCGCGCACCCCGTCCCCGGCGAGAGCCCTTGCACTGGCGACGATGTTGTCCAGTTCATCGCTCCTGCTCCTGCCCCTCGCCAGCGGAATCGTACAGAAGCTGCATTTGTAATCGCAGCCATCCTGGATCTTCAGGAAACTGCGCGTGCGCTCCCCCTGGGAATAGGCCGGGACGAAGCCCCGGGCCGCATGGATGTTTCCGGCGATCGCCTTTCCACCCTTGGATTTCACGAAGTCGTCCACGACCTCAAACAGCCTGAACTTCTCGGCGGCACCCAGGACCAGATCCACGCCTGGGATTCCCGCGATTTCTTGCGGCTTCAGCTGCGCATAGCAGCCCACCACGACGACATAAGCCCCTGGATTGGATTTCAGGGCCTGCCGCACCACCTTCCTGCACTTCTTGTCCGCATTGTCGGTGACAGAGCAGGTATTGATGACATAGACATCCGCAGC
>JBJOPY010000247.1:0-20094 GCA_046050405.1 Bacteroidota bacterium
CATGCAGTGGTGATTGCCTTCTGCCCTGCCTTGGATCAATATTTGACCAATTCATTCGGAAGATTGATCCGCAGGGAACCCATAATGTTCATGGAGGTATTATGGTTTTCCTTGCGAAACCTGCCTTCCAAATCCACATAGGCATCCAGATGGAGCAGGCGATGAGAAATCCGACCATAGAGTTGGGTGATTTTGAGCGGGTCACCTTGGCCGACGGTATTGTTATAGGACTGAAAACTGGTGGTGTAAGGCTTGGAAATGTCCCCCCCGTAGTTGATGCCACCGATGTCGCGGCCTTTCAAGGCAGAAGAGAAGACCACCAGGGCAGACCACCGGGCAAATGGCTGGTAGCGCAGGATCAGGTTCAGGTCATGGGCATTTGCGCCATAAGCGTAGGCAAGGGGCTGTCCATAGTGCGAATAGCTTGCCGTGGGGTTGAAGTGCGAATAGGTGTAGGGGCGCACCCAGTTGTACTCTACCTGCATGTCCAGGCTGCGAATCCAGAAGGCGTTGATGTATTTCAATCCAAGCTGGTATCCAAACTTGTTTCCAACATAACCTGACCCGTTGGCACGGTTCCGGAAGTTGAGGTCGTCCAGCAAGAATTGTCCGTAGTGCTGGAACCGCTTGAGTGCATTGAGCTTCCAGTGGAGGCCGAGCATGGAATTGTCGGGAGATCCCAGGGACTGTTCCACGGAGCGGTAGAAGATGATCGGGTTCATGTATTCCAGCTCGAAGCCCCTGGAGATTCCGGGTAGTTTGGGCGAATAGACCACGGACTCGAAGAGTCCGACCGAGAATTGGCGCAGAGGATGGTAATTCAATTCGTGGAGGGCAGCATACTTTTTGGGGAAAGTTCCATATCCGTCAGGCTTTCCCCGGATGAAATCGGTCATCAGGGCAAAGTGGTTGATGTATTCGAGCTTCCAAATCTTGGTGTTGAGGTTGAGGAAGAAATGGTCGGTGGCTTGGTCGGACAGCAGTAGGCTCTGATAGCCATTTCCCCAAAAGGCCCTGTCCTTGCCCAACTTGAGGCGGAACTGCTTCCCAGGGCTGTAGGTGACATAGCCTCTGGCAGAGAAAAAATCGAATCCTGGATTTTTGGTGTCGGCATCGAAGACCTTGACGAAGTTTTGACCAAAAAGAACCCCCGATTCCGAATAATTGTTGCGGATGAATTGGGGAGCCTTGATCTGGTTTTCAGTGATCTCAGTGAGAAACCCAAGCCGATCCGAGATGGAACCCCGAAGCTGAACGCCACGGCTGTTGCGGTAATTGAGCAAGTTCACCCTGGACAGTAGTGTGGGGTTGAAGTCGCTTCGATCGACACCGCCAGAGAAATGGGCGATGATATTTCCATACAGGCGCACCTTGTCGCTGGTATAGCTGAAAAGGTCACGCTGGTTCATGAAAAGGTGTTTCAGGACGCCTTTCCCTTGGATCGTATTGGCAAAGTCATCGTCTGCTGCGATCCTGGTCAGCCGAAACCAATCCCGGTCCCGAATGCTCATCGTGGAGGTGTCCGTCGATGCAAAAACTTCGGAGATGCGCTTTCGGCTATAGGGCTTCGCATTCGTATGCACCGTTTCGCCCGTCAAGCCTTGGATGTCCAGCCGGTCAATGTAGTGATAGGCCTCGTGTTGCATAGGCAGGTCGGCATCCTGTGCAGCAAGCAGTGACGGAAGAATGCAGAGCATGCAGCATACAAAACCTCTCATGGACTTCATGCCGCTAAGATATTCATTCTCGCCATGTCAAGCGCATATTCCTGCTGGGTTGGGTGGCATCGGTGCATTCCCGGATCATCCTGGGGCAGCGCACCCCATCAGGTCCGACGGGCGTGAACAACTCCCCAAAAAAGGGAGCATTCTGGGCTTAAGATTCCGCTGCTCGCCGCTTGCGGCTATTCTGGGGACAGCCAGCGTTCCCGCCGACGACGTGAACCGGGAGGGATCACTTCACAGGGTTTTCAAGGGATCGGTTCAGGTGCGAATGCTTCCCATGATGGCAGGGAGGAACGCCGTGGGACAGGAATGAATCCCGCGGCCTCCCGGCTGGGGGTTCTCTTCCGGGACACCCTATGGTTTCGGCGGTGGGAGGTTTCTCACAGTGGCTTGAATTGCTCGAAGGTCTCCTGGCAATTCCGGCAGTGATGCACAGCCCGGCAGGCCGTGGGTCCGAAGGGGGAGATCAGGAAGGTATTGTTGGAGCTGCACTTGGGGCAAAGGGCATTTTGCAAAACCTCCAGGGTCAGCAGGGTGTCAATGGCCGGGGGAGGGGAGAGCCCGAAATCCTTCAACAAGGCCATTCCCCTGGGGCTGATCATGTTGGTGGACCATGGCTCATTGTACATTACATCCACGCGGCATTCGTCCACGCCGAGGGACTTCAGCACTGAAACGATGTTTTCCTTCATGTGATGGATGGCGGGACAGCCCGCAAAGGTTGGGATCAACTGAACGACCACCGATCCATCGGAATGCACCAACACCTCCCTGATGATGCCGAGGTCAACAACAGAAATCACGGGAATCTCAGGATCCTTGACTTCCCCGAGTGCCTCATAGATCTCCGATCGTGTGAGCATGGTCACCAGACCGCCTCGGTGTCGATGGCATACACCTCGCCCATTTCCGCAAGGAGCTTGCCCAGATGCTCCGTATGATCTCCCTTTCGGCCACCATAGTGGGCATGCGGATCTGCCAACATGGGCAGTTTCAGTCCACAGTCCACGCAAAGCAGCTGAATCGTGGATTCCCATTTCGCCTGCAAGGCTGCCTCCAAGGATTGGATTCCCGCTGCTGCGATGGCTTCATCGAAGGCGGTCGGCTCGAAGAGGCCCAGCGCGATCGGATAGGCGAAATCCAATGCCGTCTGAAGTTTGTGATTCGCTTCCATGCTGGCACTTCCCAGCTGCTTCAGCCAGGTGGTCGCATGGAGGGAATGGTAGCGCTCCTCCCGCAGCAGCTTCTTGGCCAGCTCTGCCAGTGGCCTGAAACTCGACCTTGTCAAGTCCTCCAGGCGGATGCTCTCGGCAATGTCATACAGCGCGTGGCGCATCAGGCTGAATGCATAATCGCCGATCGGATACTCCACCAGCTTGCTGCAACGGAACGCATTTTCCTTGCGTCCGAACCCGATCTGATCCGGAGTGGGCTCCCCGAACAGCTCGTGCAAGATCACATAGTAGGCCTGTGCATGGCCGATCTCATCCTGCGCCATGCTCGAGAAGGCAATGTCCTCCTCCAGGATCGGGCCGATGCCCGTCCATTCACTCTGCCGGTGCCCGAGGATCAGATCGTCGTCCCCGATCCGGTAGAGCAAGTCTTTTATCGCTTCAGCGTTCATTTCTGCTTTATTTTACCAAGTGGTCTTCAGCCCAGATCATCTCGGCGTGCTTTTCGCTCCTCGTTGAATTTCTGGATCAGATGCTTGTTTCTGTACCCGAAGGCCTCCCGATAACTCTTGTCGGTGGCGGGGTCAAACATGTCCGCGTCGTCGTAACTCGTGGCAGAGATGGCGCTGCTGCGAACGACCCAGAGATTTACGCACTTCATGCGACGTGCATACTGCTCCTTAGCAAAGATGATCGCCAAGTCGGCGGAGGGTGCGTGTACGCTGCCGACGTGAACGTGCTGTGCGCCGCGGGATGTCTGATGAAAGACCTCGTAGGTCTCCCATTGATCCAATCCTTGCTTCGGGGTGTATTCGCCCTCTGTGGGCAGGTCGGCGCGGCTGATGCGAGGGTCCAGGGAATCGAGTTTCATGCCTTTCCGGATTAAGAGAGTGGAGCCACGTATGCGCCGCTACGGGCCTTGAGGGCATCGCGAACCCACTTGCCATTGGCCTCGGCCATGCGTCGGACGGCAATGCGTTCGGCGTTGCAGGGCCCGTTTCCATTGATCACCTCATAAAATTCGTTCCAGTCGGGGTCGGAGAACTGCCAGATGCCTGCGGAGTCCTTGTAAAGATTCTGGTCCGGGATCTCCAGTCCCAATTCCCTGATCTTGGGGACATAGGTGTCCAGAAAGATGTTTCTCATTTCATCGTTGGTGGCCATCTTGACCTTCCAGCGGACGAGGATTTCCGTATGCTGGGATGCCTTGTCCGGAGGGCCATGGAAGTGCATGATGGGTCTCCACCAGCGGGTGAGTGCCTCTTGGACCATTTTCCGCTGCACTGGCGTTCCAGTGGCAAGGTGGACCACCGAGTCATGCCCATATTTCAGGTGGAAGGACTCCTCGTAGCAGATCCTTTCCAATGCCCTGCAGTAGGGCCCGTAGCTTCCCTTGGCATTGATCGTTTGGTTGACGATCGCACCGGCGTCGATCAGCCAGGCGATCACCGCCGTATCCGCCCATGTCTTGGCGGGATAGTTGAAGACGTTGCTGTATTTGCTTTTGCCGCTGATCAGGTCATTGATCATCTCCTCCCGGGATTTGCCCAGGGTTTCAGCCGCATTGTAAAGGAGCTGGCAATGGCCGGACTCGTCCTGAACCTTTGCCATCAGGGCCAGTTTCCGCCGAAAGCCAGGAGCCCTCGTGATCCACGTTCCCTCGGGCAAGGCGCCGATGATCTCGGAATGCGCGTGCTGCTCGATCATTCGGATCAGCTGCCTCCTGTACATGAACGGCATCCAATCCTGCGGCTCGATCTTCTCCCCGCGGTCGATTTTGGCCTGAAACTCTTCCAGGCGGACGGGATCCTCGTCCTTCAGCTCTTTTCCGAAGTTGTCAAACTCTGGGACAGTCAATGCTCCGTACATAATCTTCAAAAGTTAATCCTTTCACAAATACAGGTGCTGAAGGAAGGGGGTGGTGGGGTACGCATTGGGGTAACTCCCGGCCCTCATCATTCAAACAGTTCTTACAAGCCCATTCAGGAGTATTCCCGCCAGGTGCCTCCCGATTTCCTCACTGGTGAGTTCCCCTTCTGGGCGGTACCAGGTATGTGTCCAGTTCAGTGCACTCAGGATGGTGCGTGTGCTGAAACCTTCGTCATAGTTCTTGAAAAGGTTTTCCTGGATTCCTTGGCGGACGATGGCCCTGAAGATGCCCTCGTATTCATTCCGCAGCATGGCATATTCCGTGCGGCGAGGTTCGGAGATGTTCCTCCATTCCCTGAAAAAGACCGCTGCGGCATTGATATTGCGTGTGATCACCCCCACATGTGCAATGATCATGTCTGTGAGTTTCTGCTGCGTGTGGAGGTTGGACGCAGCGATCGGTTTCACGCTTTCGAAGAATTCATTGGCGCATCGGTCTGCGATCAACCATAGGATCTCCTCCTTCCCTTTATAATGGCTGTACAGGCTGGCCGCTTCCATGCCAAGTGCCTCGGCGAGGTCGCGGACACGTGTTGCCAGATAGCCTTTTTCGTTGAAGAACTGCTCTGCAACGCTCAAAATCTGGGATTTCCTGTCTGAAACCATGTTGGAGCTCGTACCCTTCTTCCTACTGAACAATCGTTAGGCAAATATTCGCTTTTCGATCGTCAAATTCAAGGTGGGCACCAAAATCATTTTTCGAGGACGGTCAGAGGCTGCATGGGCTGGAAATATGGGGCTTATGAGTGGATCCCGCTTCCGGGGGCCGATGGGAGATACATGCAGGTGTTCCCCATGGAGGGGATATCTTTTCCAGGCTGGTGCATTTCGCTTATCATTGCAGCAATGAATACGGCTTGGGAATCAGATTTGGCGTCCTGCCTGGCTTGCCTTCGCGCAGGGGGGGTGATTCTTTACCCGACAGATACGATTTGGGGCTTGGGCTGCGCTCCTTCCAGCGCGGCGGCTGTTTCCAAGATTTATGACATGAAAGGGCGGGGAGCAGAGAAGAGTTTGATCTTGCTGGCATCGTCCCTGGATCAAGTTTCCCGGCTGGTGGGCGATATTCCCGATGCGGCGAGGCAGCAAATGAAGGAAGCGGGCGACCGACCGATTACGATCATTTACCCCCGGGTTCTGGGCGCGGCCTCGGCGGTCGCGGCAGCGGATGGAAGCCTGGCGATCCGCGTGACAGTAGATCCTTTTTGCAAGGCACTCATCGATGCCTTTGGGCATCCGGTCACTTCCACTTCTGCCAACCTGAGCGGCCAACCTTTCACCGGCAGTTTCGCAGACATCCATCGGAGCCTGGTCCAGAGTGCGGACTATGTGGTGCGTTGGAGGCAGGCCGAGGAAATCCATGCTGCCCCCTCGAGGATCGTGAAGTTGCTGGAGGACGGTAACGTTCAGGAGATCAGGCCATGAGGAGCGGTTTTCGGCGATTCTCATGGCCGTGGGCAAAAAACTATCCTGCCTTTTTTGAATCTATGGGGTGGATATCTTAATTTTAGAGCCGAATGTACTTTCGCGCCCCTTTTCGGGGCGATGATGCGTTGAAATTTCGAGCTGAGAAGGCATGGATATTGTTTCTGGAAATGATGTGTTGATGGTTTCTCCGATCATGGTGCTGCTCCTGACTGGTGCGGTGCTCATGCTGTTGGATGCGTTCAAGCGTTACAAACAGCTGCCGTGGGTGGCAGCGATTGGTGTTTTGGCTTCATGTATCATCGCCTTGCCCCCTGTCCTGGAGGGAATGGGGGCCACCCCCGTCCCACTGGCGATGAAGAACATGATGCGTACCGACGCCACGGCTTCCCTCGTTCACATTTTCCTATGTGTCTCGGGATTGTTCACCCTCTTCTTCGTGGGCGATTTCATGAAGCGGCAACCCGCCAAGGTCAACGACATTTATTCATTGCTGGTTTTTTCATTGCTCGGGATGGTCCTGCTGGCGAATGCCAATGATCTGATCATGACTTTCATCGGACTGGAAACGATGTCGATCTGTCTGTACGTGATGGCAGCGATGTATAAAAACGACGGCAGGAGCAATGAATCCGGCTTAAAGTACTTTCTTTTAGGAGCCTTTGCCACCGGGTTCTTCGTTTACGGAATTGCACTGGTCTATGGTGGATCCGGTTCCACGAATTTCTCCAGCATGGATTTCGGACGCTTGGCGACAAGCCCCTTGTTTTATCCGGGTGTGGGAATGCTGATCATAGGCTTCCTTTTCAAGGTGAGTGCATTTCCGTTCCATGCATGGTCGCCTGACGTCTATTCCGGAACCCCGACTCCCCTGGCTGGATTGATGGCCACCGGAAGCAAGGCGGCAGCTTTCATTGCGCTGGCATCGTTCCTGAATCTGCATCCCCTGGTCATGACAGACGAAGGGCTGAAAACCGTGATTCTGGCCTGCGCCATTGCTACGATGGTATATGGCAACATCGTCGCTGCACGCCAGACGAACATCAAGCGGATGCTTGCCTACTCCAGCATCGCCCACTCTGGCTATGTGCTCCTCGCGGTGACTTGCGGTCACCGAGGCTTGGAGGCCGTGATTTTCTACATGCTCGTCTATACACTGATGAACATAGGGGCTTTTGGCATTGTCGGCATGGCCGAAACGACCTCGGAGGACAACAGTATTTCCAGTTGGAAGGGCTTTGGTCGGGCCAATCCTTGGCTCGGTGCCGCTCTCTCCATCTTCCTGTTTTCCTTGGCAGGCATTCCCCCACTTGCAGGGTTCATGGCCAAGTACTTTGTTTTCGCAGCGGCCATCGGGGACGGCATCATTGTGCCAGCCGTGATCGGTATCTTGTCTTCGGTGGTAGGTGCTTACTATTACATCAATGTGGTCAAGGCCATGTACTTCGATGATAAGGACCACCCCAAGGTGGTTTCCACCTTGGACATGGTGCCATTGACAGGGATCGCATTGTTGGTGATCTTGATCTTGACCTTCGGCGTCCTGCCGTCCTTGGTGCAGGACTATGTGAGCGGTGCACTCGGCAATGTGGTCGCCATGCCGTCATTGCCCCCCATGACGGGGGTGGCCCATTGATGGCGCAGAAGCGGGGTTCTACCATGGTTCCTGCAACGTCACTTCATGCATGAGTGTCGTGACGTAGATTCGTTTTCGATGTATTTTTGGCAAACCCATGAATCTCTCAGAGGCCATCTCACACCCGTTGTTTGGAAAACTTCGTGATGCCTCACGTCGCCTGGGCCTGCGTAGCTATGTGATCGGCGGCTATGTGCGCGATCATCTGCTCCGGCGTCCTTGCAAGGACGTTGACGTCGTCGTGGAAGGCAGGGGCATCGATCTTGCCCGGGCATTTGCAGAGGACATTGGCCGGGATGGCTTCTCCTTTTTCGAGAATTTCGGGACGGCGATGGTCATGTACGACGATTTCCAGGTGGAGTTTGTCGGTGCCAGGAAGGAAAGCTATCGTCGCGAATCCCGCAAGCCGATCGTGGAGGAGGGCACATTGGAGGATGATCAAATCCGGCGCGACTTCACGATCAACGCCATGAGCATTTCGCTCAATGAGGAGGACTACGGGCAGCTGGGCGATCCCTTCAATGGTTGCCTGGATCTGGAGGACCGCATCATCCGCACACCCACCGATCCTGACATGACCTTCAGCGACGATCCGCTGCGGATGATGCGGGCGATTCGCTTCGCCACCCAACTTGATTTCTTCATCCAGGAGGATACACGGTCGTCCATCGCAAGGAACCGGGACCGTATCAGCATCGTCTCCCAGGAGCGGATCACGGAGGAGCTGAACAAGATACTTCTTTCGGAGAAGCCATCCCGAGGCTTCAAACTTCTCCATGATGCAGGGCTTCTCCACATCATCTTTCCCGACTTTGTGAAGCTCTGCGGCGTGGATATCGTCAACGGACACGGGCACAAGGACAATTTCTATCACACCCTCCAAGTGGTGGATAATGTCTGCACGCTTTCGGACGACCTGTGGCTGAGATGGGCGGCGGTATTGCATGACATCGCCAAGCCTGCCACGAAACGGTTCTACCCTAAGCACGGCTGGACGTTCCATGGGCACGAGGACTTGGGAGCGAGATGGGTGCCCCGGATTTTCCGCTCGTTTCGGCTTCCCATGGATGGAAAAATGAAATTTGTCCAGAAACTGGTGAAGTTGCACCTGCGCCCCATCATCCTGGCGCAAGAGATCGTGACAGACAGTGCCGTGCGAAGGCTGATGTTCGAGGCCGGGGAAGACATCGAGGCACTGATGAAGTTGTGCCGGGCGGATATCACCACACGAAACGAGAAGAAGCATGAAAAGCACCTGAGGAATTTCGCCCTGGTGGAGCAGAAGATCATTGATTTGGAGGAGCGTGACCGAATCCGCAACTGGCAGCCTCCCTTGACCGGTGAAATGATCATGGAGCTGTTTGGGCTTCCTCCGGGGCCGATGGTGGGGCAGATCAAGAATGCAGTCCGGGAGGCGATCCTGGATGGCATCATTCCCAACGAGGAGGAACCAGCCATCGCCTTCGCTCGGGAAGTCGCAGGCAAGCTCGCCCCTCATAAATCCATCCCAGATTAAGCTGCTTGCCTCCATGAAGTCGCTTTTCCCAAGATGGATGCCTTTCAATGGGACTCACGTCGGGGCAGTCGCTGTGGCATGGCTATTCTCCTGGGCACTGGCGGTGCCAGCCAATGCCCAGCGGGGAATTGGGTTCCGGATGGGGTCGGACCTTGATTATTTCTTCCGTGCCGATGCCCACCCGTTGGTGGATGGCTGGTGGAGCCATCTGGTGTTTGGATCCTACTATCAAGCCTATTCCGAAGACGGAGGTGCACAGATTGGCTTGAACATCCTCTACAAAAATGACCGCGAGAAGGGCTTCCCCAATTTCCCCGTGGTGCAGCGGGATTGGCGGCCAGGCCAGAACATCGGCTTGACCGCACTGGAAGCGGATTTCAAGGTTGGCCCCAGATTCGGGCTCTTCAACCCCAAGATTGGAACCCAAGTCATGTACTGCATCAGGCGGGAGGGCTTCCTGGAGCAAGGCGACAGTTCCCGCCTGAACCGGGCTTATGCCATTTTCCCGATCGGACTGAGCCTCGAAGGCCCTACGGGCTACGGAAGCGTAGGATTGGGGATCTTCTACGGCATCGGCCTGAACAACGTGATCAAGGATCCCACCCCTGGAATCCGTGACTATGACGGCTCCAAAATCCGAGGCCTCCGATTCGAGCTGAACATATCCTTCTCGGCAGGGAAACAAGCGGAGAAGCATCCGGTCAAGATCTACGACCCTGACACAGGGGAGGAGATCAAGCCTGATGAAGGGAGATAGGGCTTTTCAGTTGGCAACGATGGCGATCGTCGTAGAGGGGACGGTGTGGACGATCCGTCCTCCTGGGTGGTGCACGATGAAATCGCCAAGGGCGTCCATGCCCGGATGGAACGTGGCAATCGCTTGGACGACTGCCAGCCATGCCTACCCCACCAGATCCCCTGCCTTCGCGACAGCCCTGTCCAAGCCCTTCGGATCCTTCCCGCCTGCGGTTGCAAAAAACGGTTGACCGCCGCCGCCGCCCTGGATTTCCTTGGCGATTTCGCGTACGAGGTTGCTGGCATTGACCTTTCCTGCCCTTTCCAGGTCTTCGGTGATCACCACATTCAGCGTCGGCTTGCCGTCAAACAACGCACCCAGGACGATCACCGCATTCGCCAGGCACTTGCGCAGGTCGAAGGCGAGCGTTTTTAACTCCTTGTCGTTCGGGACATTCACCACTTCATTGATCAGGGTAATGCCGCCAACGGTCTTGGCCCTTTGGATCAGGCCCTGCTTGAGGTCTCCCACGGATGCCGCTTGCAACTTATGAAGGTCTTTTTCAAGCTTCCTGTTCGTTTCGAGGATGGTTTCCAATGCCCTCGCGGGATCCTGGGGATTGCGCAGGAGGCTGAGCAGGCTCTCCAGGACCGTCATCTTCTGCTCCAGGTAGGCCATCGCGCCATCGCTTGTCACGGCCTCGATGCGGCGTACGCCAGTGGAGATCGAACCTTCGCTGACCACCTTCAGGAGCCGGATCTCGCTGGTGTTCTGAACGTGGATGCCCCCGCACAACTCTACTGAATACTTCGGATCGAACGTGATGACCCGTACGGCATCGCCGTACTTCTCTCCGAAGAGCATCATGGCACCCAAGGTCCTGGCCTCGGCGATGGGGACATTCCGCCGCTCTCCGAGGGGAATTCCCTCCCTGATCTTGGAATTGACCAGGTGCTCCACCTCGGCGATTTCCGCATCGGTCATTTTCTGGAAGTGGCTGAAGTCAAACCTCAGGATTTGATCCGAGACCAGGGAGCCTTTTTGTTCCACATGCGTGCCCAATACCCGCCGGAGGGCCGCGTGAAGCAGGTGTGTGGCGCTATGGTTCGCACGGATGAGGCGGCGGCGGTCGGCATCCACCTCTGCGGCCCATTCACCCGCTGCCCTCTCGGGGAGTTCCGCCACATAGTGGATGATCAGGTCGTTTTCCTTCTTGGTGTCCAGCACCCTGATCACCTCATTGACACTGCGGAGATAGCCCACGTCCCCGACCTGTCCGCCGGATTCCGGATAGAAGGGCGTCCGGTCCAGGACAACTTGATAGACTTTGCCTTTGGAGGTGTCGACCGTGCGGTATCGGGTGATTCGTACCATCTCCTCGGTGGTTTCGTAGCCGGTAAAGACCGGCATGCCATTCATTGGCTGCACCTCGACCCAATCGCCCATTTGCACCTTGGAGTACTGCTGACCCCTTTCCTTCTGCTCCTGGAGCAATGCCCTGAATGTATTGAGATCCACCGTCCAGCCTTTCTCCCTGGCCATGACGACGGTGAGATCGTCCGGGAAGCCGAAGGTATCATAGAGCTTGAATACGAATTCACCTTTCAGCATCCGATCGCCTCCGCGGTGCTCCCGCAGATATTCATCGAACAGTTTCGTCCCATGCTCCAGGGTGCGGAGGAAGCCTTTCTCCTCCTCCTCGATGACTTTCTTGAGAAAGGTCTTCTGTGCCATGACTTCGGGGAATACCTCCGCATAGATCGCCGCCAGCACATCCACGAGGCGGTGGAGGAAGGGCTCGCTTCTGCCGAGGAACTGAAATCCATAGCGGGAAGCGCGGCGCAGGATGCGGCGGACGACATAGCCGGCCTTTCCGTTGGAAGGAACCTGGCCGTCGGCGATGCAGAAGCAGATGGATCGGATGTGATCCATCACGACCCGCATGGCGATGCTTTCCTCCTCGGTGCGGCCGTATTTGCAGCCGTATTCCTTTTCCAGGAAGTCGATGTACGGGCGGAAGAGGTCCGTGTCGTAGTTGCTTTGCTTGCCTTGCAAGGCCATGCACAGTCGTTCGAAGCCCATGCCGGTATCCACGTTCTTGGCCGGAAGCGATTCGAGGGACCTGTCCGCCTTGCGGTTGAATTCCATGAAGACCAGGTTCCAGATCTCCACGACCTGGGGATGATCCTTGTTGACCAAGTCACGTCCGGGCTTTGCGGCCTTTTCAGCGGCGCTTCGGAGGTCTATGTGGAGCTCAGAGCAGGGGCCGCAGGGCCCTGTGTCGCCCATTTCCCAGAAATTGTCCTTCTTGCTGCCGCGCAGGATGTGGGACTCGTCCACCCACTTCTTCCATTCTTCCAGTGCCTCCAGGTCCTCGGGCATCTTGTCCTCGGCATCGCCGCCGAAAATGGTGATGTAGAGATCCTCCTTGGGGATTTCGAAGACAACGTGAAGCAGATTCCAGGCCCACTCGATGGCTTCTGCCTTGTAGTAATCGCCAAACGACCAGTTGCCGAGCATCTCAAACATCGTGTGGTGGTAGGTGTCATGGCCGACGTCGTCCAGGTCGTTGTGCTTGCCGGAGGCGCGCAGGCATTTCTGCGTGTCGCAATCCTGGCTGCCTTCGGCGGTTTGATCCCGAGGAAATTGTCCTTGAACTGGGCCATCCCTGAGTTGTTGAACATCAGGGTCGGGTCATCCTTGGCAATGATGGGGGCACTCTCGACGATCAAGTGTTGCCGCTCACGGAAGTATTGAAGGAATTGGCTGCGGATTTCGCTGGAAGTTCTCATGCTGTTCAGTCTTTATCTTTAGTATCGCCAGCGGTCACGGATATATGTTGTGTCTCGCTTCTGAATATGGACGCATGCACCTTTCTCGGGTTTGCGGAGAACCGGGAAGCCACCTCAGGGGGCTTTCAAGTTCCGCAGTGTTTTCCGAATTTTGCGCCGCCTTGGCCGCAAGTGACCTTGTCTTCATAAAAAGACCGTGAAAATAGAAAAAAAAAGGCAATTCAATGTCCAAAGTCAAATATTACTACGATGCAGAGACCTGCAATTTTGAGAAAGCGACGCTGGACAAGCACACATTGCTGAGGGGCATCCTTACATATTTGCTGGTATCGTTGTCTGTGGCTGTATTGGTCGTACTCTACTTGTTCTATTTCGCCTCCAACCCTCTGACGGAACAGTTGCGGCGGGAGAATGGGGACTTGGTCATGCAGCTGGAGAAGTTTGAGGAGACGATCGGAGGCCTCGAGGCCGATCTCGGGAGCCTTCGCAGGAAGGACGAAGACGCCTATCGCTCCATCTTAAAGGCCGAGCCCGTCCAGGAAGAGCAGGAGGGAGAGGCAGACCCCTCCGCTGGAATCAAGCCGTTTGAAAAGACTTCGCTCCAAGAAACGGCCGAGCGCATGGAGGCGCTGGGCGCGAAGGTGAAGGCTCAGCGGGAATCGTTCAAAAGGCTTCAGGCGGTCTATTCGACGAAGGAGGAGGAGATGCGGCACGTTCCGTCGATTCGCCCCATCCCCACGGATTGCATCAGCGGATTCGGTGATCGGTTCCATCCAATCCTGAAGGTGCGGAAGTTTCACCCCGGAATTGACTTCGGTGCGCCCAAGCGCTCTCCCGTATATGCCACCGCGGACGGAGTGGTGGTCAGCACCAGCAATACCGCCAATGGATATGGTTTGGCGGTGGACATTCAGCACGGATTTGGCTATGAAACCAAGTATGCCCACCTCAGCGAGGTCAAGGTTCAGCCGGGCCAGAAGGTGAAGCGTGGGGACTTGATCGCCTTGACGGGGAACTCAGGTTTGAGCAAGGGGCCGCATCTCCATTATGAAATCAAGATCAACGGAGAGAAAGTCGATCCCGTTGATTACTTTTACTCCGACTTGTCGCCTGAACAATACGTGAGCTTCAAGCGGCAGGCCAATCAGGTCAATGAGTCAATGGACTGATGGAAGAGCAAGAGAATATTCAGAGGAAATACCACACGATCAGCGAGGTCGCCGAAATGCTGGGCGTCAAGCCCTCGCTCATTCGGTTCTGGGAAACGGAATTCACACAGCTGAAACCTAGGAAAAACCGCAAAGGCAACCGCACCTATACCGAAGCCGACATCGAGATGCTCAAGACGATCTATTATCTGGTCAAGGAGCGCAAATATACATTGAAGGGAGCCCAAGACAAGCTCCGGCAAAACCCCAAAGACCTCGAACATGAGCAGCGGACGAGGGCAACCTTATTAAAAGTTCGTGGGTTCCTGGCGGAACTGAAGGAATATTTGTAACTTTGCCGACTCAAAGGCATCGAGGTGTAGCTCAGTTGGTAGAGTACGCGTCTGGGGGGCGCGTGGCCGCTGGTTCAAGTCCAGTCACCTCGACTCATCTTCAGAGGTTGCTCTTCACAAGCGACCTCTTTTTTTGTTTCTCCAGGAAGGACTTCTGTGGAAGATTCCGTGTATATTTCACGTTGAAATTTGTTCATTTTGTACCCTGGGATTGCAGTGGCGACCTTAGGGGATTACTGGAACCTAAGACAATGGCGAATTCAATTTCCACCGAAACGGCAAAGACGCGAATCAATCAGCTGACGGATGAGCTCAATGCCCACAATTACCGCTACTATGTATTGGCTGCTCCGACCATCAGCGACTATGAATTTGACAAACTTTTAAGGGATCTGCAGGAACTGGAGGCACTCCATCCAGATTTGGTCAGGAGCGACTCGCCCAGCGCGAGGGTTGGGGGGTCTATCACCAAGGAGTTCCCGCCATATATCCACAAGCGCCCGATGCTCAGCCTCCAGAACACCTACAGCCGTGAGGAAGTAGAGGATTGGCTGAGATCCGTGGAGAAGCTGCTGGAGGGTCAGCCCTTCACCTACATCGTTCAGCACAAGTACGACGGGGTTTCGCTGAGCCTGCATTATGTGAATGGCGCACTCGAGGCGGGAGTCACGCGGGGCGATGGCGTGCAGGGCGACGAAATCACCGCCAATGTCAAGACGATCCGGACGATTCCCCTGAGCATCAGGGAGGTTGGAAGCCCTCCGGAGTTCGAGGTGCGCGGGGAAGTGATGATGCACATTGCCCCCTTCAATGCACTGAATGACCAACGGGAGGAAAACGGCGAGGCACGCCTCATGAACCCTCGAAACGCAACGGCCGGAACCCTCAAAAATCAAGATTCCAGCATCGTGGCGTCGCGCCCGTTGACATTCCATGCCTATTCTCTCTTCTCAGATGGTGATCTCCCCGGCACCGATGGTGGCCAGCAGGAACTGTTGAAGAAATGGGGATTCCTAGCCAATGAAAACGCAAGGGTCTGTAAAAACATCGATGAGGTGTTCGAATACATCAACCATTGGGACAAGCACCGGGACGACCTTCCCTATGAGATCGACGGCATCGTCATCAAAGTCAACGAAACGAATCTCCGTGAGACACTGGGTTACACGAGCAAGTTTCCGAGGTGGGCCATTGCCTTCAAATACCAGGCCGAACTGGCCGAAACCCAGCTGAAATCGGTGAGCTACCAAGTCGGAAGGACGGGTGTGGTAACACCTGTGGCGAACCTGGAACCCGTATTGCTTGGAGGAACGGTCGTGAAGCGCGCCTCCCTCTACAATGCGGATGAGATCGACCGCCTAGGGCTGAGGGTGGGGGACATGGTCAAGGTAGCCAAGGGTGGGGAGATCATACCGAAGGTCGTGGAGGTCGTGGTCTCCAAGAGGACAGCTGGCCAGGAAAAACTCTCCGAGACTCTTGCCGGCCCGCTTGGAATACCGCAGGGCGATCCCGACCGAAAAAACGAAATAGGCTACGATGAGCACCCAGTCAATGGTCGCTAAGGTCATGGTGCAGTGTTTAGATGACGGATAAAGAAGTCCAGGGTATGGTTCAGTGCATCCTCGAGGTGAGGGTTCGATTGCTCGAAGGGATGCCTGGCACCGAAGGTATGGCCTGCGCCAGGGATCAGGTGAAGTTCGGCGCCACCGCTGTCTGCCCATTCGAAGAGGGCGCGGGCATCGTCCTCCGGGACGGATTCATCGGAGGTGCCATGCACGATACAGAGCGGCCGGCGCATGCCCGCCACGGCAGCCTGGATGTCCAGGCGGCCATCGATGTTCTCCATAAGGTCCTGGTGAAGCTGCCATCCGAGCTGCATCACCTGCCCTGTTCGCGCATGGGCAACCTCAAGGTAACCTTGATGCTGCCAGCGGTCAATGACGTGCTGGGGATACCGAGCGAAGGTGGAAACGGCAGCCCAGGTGCAGATGGCCCTGACGTTCGGTTCAGCGGCAAAGGCCAGAAGGGCGACCCCTCCTCCCCTGCTATGCCCGAGTGCTCCCAAGGCCATTCCGGGCATCGCCCCGAACAGCCTGCCTGCGGCATACATCTCCATCACCTCCCTGGCTTCCTCCACCTCCAGTGAGAGGGTATTGTTCCGAAACTTCTCCAGCTCCGTGAATTCCAGCGGATCATGGCCGATCCCGTTGTGCGAGAAATTCATGGCCAGCAATCGGATTCCCGCAGCGGCAAACCGTTCACCGACATAGGGGACGAATCCCCAATCCTTGAAACCTTTGAAGCCATGTGCATAGAGCACGCTGGGGGCATTGGGAGGCAACGCAGCCCCATGCAGGCTCAGGGCCATCCCATGGCCACGATGCGAAGTGTAGATAAGGTGCTGAACCATATTGTCGGACATCTGTGGGTGCAAATTCATAAAATCCCACGAAAGGCCCACCATATTGTTTCAGTTTTCATTCTTCCAAACAATTTGAGATCGCCTTGGTTGATCGGATGGCGTGCATGGGCACACCATTTTCGAACGCAAGAGATGCACTGGGCGCTGATCGTTTTTTTGGCTGCATTTGTCCTCATCGTGATCACATTCCTGATGTACGGTTCACGCCTTCCTGCCAAGTGGGAAGTAGCGGAGTCCATTCATATCCGACGCGACCGTGAAACCCTCTACGACTACCTGAACAACATCCAGAACTGGGAAAAATGGACCATCTGGAGCAAGGAGATCAATCCCAACTTTGAGTTCAAGTACGAGGGATCAGCCTCTGGCACCGGTGCGACGCAATGCTGGAAGGCCAGGAATCAATTTGGGAAGACCAAGATTTGCGGCGGGGAGCGACCCGAGCAGATCAGGTACATGTTTTTCTTCGGCCATGGCCACCACACCATGAAGTGCTGCATCACACTCTTGCCACGCGGAGCCGAGACCGAGGTGGTCTGGAAGGCTTACGGAGACGCCGGCAACAATCCCGCACGGCGCATCATGGCCAGAATGATGGGGCCCTATATGCAAAAAGATTTCGAGCGGGGATTGGCGCGGCTGAAGCAGGTGATGGAAAACTCAGGATGAAAAGGGCAAGAGGATGGATGGTTCCGTGGTTCGCCGTGTCAGGTGGAACACCCAGGGGTATCATTCCCCCTCGTAGCGCGGAACCGTCTGGGGACAGGAGGTGGACGGCTTCGCCGTGGTTTATTGCAAATACATCCAAATGATGTGGAGAGGATTTCAGTCCTCATTTATATTTGAAGTCCTTTGTGAAACTTGATTGTTCGTAATGCTTCAGTTCTTATGTCGTTTTCCTATAAATTCGTGATGCTAGTGGATGATGATGAGATGGATAACATCATTCATCAAAAGATCATCGAGAGCAACAAATTTTCAGAAAAGGTAATGGTGTTCCATACAGGGAGAGAAGCACTGGCCTACCTGCGAAAAAATGCCAAATCCGCAGAGAATCTGCCGGATTTAATCTTTCTGGACATCAACATGCCGATCATGGATGGATTTCAGTTCCTGGAGGAGTTCGAACATCTGGATGCGCAGATCCTTGACAAGTGCAAGATCATCATGCTCACCTCCTCCATTAGTCCAAGGGACATTGACCGGGCGGCGAGCAATCGCTATGTGAAGAAGTACCTGAACAAGCCGCTCCATTCGCGGCACCTCCAGGCGATCTCGCTTGAGAACGTTTGATCCTTCGTCCCGAACCCAAGAAAGGGGTCAATGGCTTCCATTATTGATAAGGGTTGTTCGATCGCCCACTGATCTTGCCAAGGAAGGCGATGCTGAGATCAATTGAGGGCGACAGGGCCTTCAACCCCGCATTCGCTGCCTCATTACATCCTGAAATCCCCGACGCGGTCCAGCAAGTAGCCCCCCCACCTTCCGACTCAGGCGCGACTTGAGCACGCAAAATGCCGATGCGGAGATGTCCTGCTTCCCGAGAATATCCGCAGCGGGACCGTCACTGTCCCGGATTGTCTGCAGGAGCAATGCGCTTTTTGCTGCTTTGCTGGATGTAAGGTTCTGGTAGATATCCTCAAATTTCTGAGACAGGATGGAACCGGCTCCGAATCGTGGACGGAGGCTGCCTGTATGAACAGGGTTTACAGCGGAGCGTCCGTCACCTCGCTCAGCCGGCGCATGTCCAGGAGGATGTGGTCATGTTCGGGTACAGTCACAGGAACGAACTTCTTCCCGAACTTTATTTCGGACCATTTGTAGGAGCAGCGCTGATAGACGGTGGTACCGAAGGAGTCATCGAAGGCTTTGAGAAGGATGATAAACTCTGCATCGCAGGCTTCGAGGAACTGGGGGTTCTTGCCCCATAAGGGGCTTTCCGGGCCGATGGGATGAACGACGGTCCATGTCAAGGCAAAGATATTGATCTTGCTGATCTCCAGAGGCAGTATCACATAGTCCCGCTTCCCATCCCGCTCATCCACATAGCTCAGCATGACCTGTACCTCGGCCTCCACGAGTACGCTTGTACGCTCATTCGCCATGCGAAACATGAAGCCTGTCTTGTCTTCGTAAGGTGCCACGATGGCATGATCGCTGAATTTGATCCTGGCATTTGCCCGGGAGAATCGGCCATACAGCAAGCCGGTGGCCAGGGCGAACCCGAGAAGGCCGAGCATGGACTCGATGGCAGCCACGGTACTCGCCGCCGCCCCCACGGGTGCGATGCGGCCGTAACCGAGGGTGGTGATGGTCTGGGCGCTGAAGAAGAAGGCATCCAGAAACTGCTCCCATGTGGTGAGGCCTGTCACCCCGGCCAAGCCATCCATGCCTACGAGCAGATAGGCCACGGAGAAGATGAGGTTGACCACCAGGTACGAGGCCAGGATTCCCGCGAAGAAATGCGACGATTTCATCGCGAGCAACTTGTGGTAAACGTCGTAGTGCCGAAACCAGCCCCGCCCCAGCTTCCGGACATTGATCGTTCCATCCGGATTGATCATCCTGACCGAGCTGCCAAATGATTTCTTTCCAAACCCGATTTCGCGCTCGCCTGCTGCTCCCGGCACGGGTCCAGGCTCAGGGACGGTAGATTCTTTCTGTTCCAATTTTCATGCGTCTTGAGTGGAGTTCAACCAAAATCGAGCGGAATGGTTCGGGAATTCTCTCCGGAAGGCCGATCCGGAATTGCGGGCACATTCCGAGTCCCATTGGGAAGGAGGGTTCGCCTGCATCCCATCGGAAGGGCATTGGCGGTCCGCATTTCCAGCATCCAGAGGCTGAGGTGGTGGATTGGAACCCTCCGCCTGACCTGAATCCGTGCGGGTGGTCACGGTCCGCCCCTTCTCATCCCTCCACGCCCTCTACATGCGTCGCGCACACCATGGCCACCAGTTCCATGATCTGGGGATAGGTCTTCAGGCTCGCCTCGCGCAGAACATCCAGCGGTACCCATCGAACGTCCGAAATCCCTTCATCCGTCTGCGGCACAAGTTTGGGCCGGCCTTCGATGCTCATCTTGAACCAGTCTGTCGTCTTGAAGCGCCATTTGTCCTTCCGCTCGAAGATGTGGTAAGTGCTCCGGAACAGCTTGCCGACCCGGTGGTCCAGGATGCCTGTCTCCTCCGCGACCTCGCGCCATGCCGCCTGAGCCTTCGCCTCGCCCTTGTCGAGCTTGCCT